>JADDPA010000071.1 GCA_016782125.1 Thermobaculum sp. | reverse complement strand
CGTTCCTGTGCATGAAGCTCTGCTGGTGTCATAGTGCGGCTCACCTTCCCTTTCCTGCTTGGTTCGTCCTCTCCATAGGTACGCATCCACCACCGAGGAATCTGGCGCCTTCGATCCCGTGGCGATCCGTCCGTCCACAAGGTAATGGAGAACTTCTCCCGGGGGATAGAGTCGCACCCTCCCGAAAGCCGGGAAGTCTTTCCCGGGAAGTCTATGCCTGAGTGTGCGCTGGAGGAGTTATGCGGTTAGCGGTATGCCACCTGCCTTCGGACGGGGGGCGTGCGATGGCTACCGACGAACCAATCGCAGTCGTATCCGAGCCGGTGAAGATGGATCTGAGGCGGAGGGACCTGGTGCGCAAGCCGCGCGATCTGGGACGAGCGTTTGGTGGGTGATACAGACTCCGGCTGATCAGTAGCGAATTGTCATTCTGAGCGTGCGATGAATCCGTGGTACGGGCTACGGATCCCTCACCGCGTTCGGGATGACACAAACTACGGTTCACGCGGACTGCGTATCACCCTCATGTGCCGGGAGTCGCTTCAGGAGCGGCATGAGCGGACCGGCAGGCAGATATCGCTGACTTCGGACAACAACCCTGCTGCACAAACCGCGAGAGCACGCCGGCCCTCAAGGAGTGAAAGGGTGGGCTACACGTGATCTCGCTGGCCCGCTACAGCCCTGAGCTCAACCCCAAAGACCGGGTGTGAGGGGGCTGGGAGGCACGGGAGGTCGCATTTGGCTCGGGGTCTCCAGGAGTTCGTCGGCTCGGAGGAGCCAGGCGCACCAGTGTCGGGCTAGTTCACCGAGGGATTTCCAAAGCCGCCGATGGGCGGGCCACCGGAGAGGAGTTGAAGGCTCCCGTCCCCGTACGACTTTGGCACGAAGGTGCCAGTCGATACCTAGCCGCGGACCAGCAGGCTCTGGAGCCGATCGTAGTCGGCACCCAAGCGGTTCGGCTCGTACTCGATGCGCCCCCAGTACTGCTCGAGGGTCTGTGGGTCGGCGTGCCGGGCGACCTCGTCGCGGGGGAGCTCAACCTGCCCCTGCGCCGGGACCCAGGCGTCGGGGTGCGCCTCGAGTACTATCGCCGGCATCGAATGACGTGGCCTCCGCTCCGCCTCAACCGCCTCGATGGAGTAGCGCATAGTTCCTCACCTCCGGTTCCAAGTCCCCTGTCCCACCCGTTCGGGTAGGGCTACACGACATTATATGCATCGTGGCGCAAGAGAGCAACATGAGCTTGCGAGGTAAGGCGTCCGGGCGTGTGCAGGGACAGCGGAGCCACCCGACGTCCGCCGACGTATGCTGGCTGTGACAATCGGGTGATCGAATGAGGTGGACGCGGCATGTGCCCGGACTACCGCCTCAGCATCGGCCGGGAGCGGACTGCGGCTAACGGGCGGGCACGAACACCCGCCCCAGAGAGCGCTACTTCCGGTCCCACCCGGCCGCCGACCGATGGCTCACCGGTCGGGTCCTGCTTCCCTGTTTCGCGGGTGATGCCGACGCTCGGCGGTGCTGGCGCGTTTGCGCTAGCAGTATCCCCTATAGTGAGTGGTGATGGTGCTCGTCAGTGATGCGCCGCGTGCTGTCCTTACCCCAGCGCGCTGCCGCCAGGTCGAGCAGGATGTTCAGTAGCGCAAGTATCAGTAGTTCCACCGCGTGCCTCCTTTGGCCGGACAGACCGCTGCTTCGCGGTGTCCTCTGCCCCTTAGTGTGGGGGCGCGGACCCGCCAGCGCCACGAGGAAACCCACAGGAACGCCCACGGCTTTGCCCACAGCTTGGTGTCCATATCACGGCTGCCATATCCACTATAATGCGGACACCCGCCCGTCAAACCGGACCAAGCCATGGCGATCACATTTGCCGAAGCGCTCAAGCGGCACCGCGCCCACGCCCGTCTCACCCAGGAGGAGCTTGCAGAGCGGGCGGGAATCAGCGCGCGCGCCGTAAGCGATCTTGAGCGTGGCCTTTATCGCGCTCCCCGAGCCGCCACGCTGGCGTTGCTCATCGACGCCTTGGAGCTCTCCCCACCTGAGCGGACCGCCTTCGAGGAGATTGCGCGTGGGGATGGGGAATCTGGAGGACGGACCACCCCCCACCCGACCGTTGCCAACCTGCTACCGGCGCCCACGTCCTTCATCGGCCGTGAGCGGGAGGTAGGGGCGGTGTGCGAGCGACTCCTGCGGCCCGACGTGCGCCTGCTCACCCTGGCGGGACCTGGCGGCGCCGGCAAGACACGCCTCGCGACGGAGGTAGTTGCGGCGGTGGCAGATCGGTTCGCCGACGGTGCACGCGTCGTCGCGCTGGCGCCGGTCACTGATCCTACGCTTGTCACCTCCGCCATCGCGCGGGTGATCGGCGTTGGGGAGTCCGCGGGGCAGCCCCTGGAGGAGATCCTGGAGGACCACCTGCGGGACAAGGAGTTGCTCCTGGTACTCGACAACTTCGAGCAGGTGACACCGGCGGCGACTTTGCTTGTGCGGTTGCTCGCGGCATGTTCCCGGCTTACCCTGCTCGTGACCAGTCGAGTGGTGCTCCACCTCTCCGCGGAGCACTCATACGAGGTGCCACCGCTCACCCTGCCGCCCGCGGAGCCGTGGCTGGAGCAGTCGCAGATCGAGGGATATGAAGCCGTGCGCTTGTTCGTTGAGCGGGCACAGGCGGCACAATCCGACTTCGTGCTGACGCAAGAGGATGCCCCGGCTGTGGCGGAGATCTGCCGTCGACTGGACGGGCTGCCCCTTGCCATCGAGCTGGCTGCTACGCGGGTCCGGTTGCTGCCACCACGGGCGATGCTGGCGCGCCTCGGCCACGGGCTCGCGCTGCTTTCCGGCGGCGCGATCGACCTACCCCCCAGGCAGCGCACGCTGCGGGCGACCCTCGACTGGAGCTATGACCTGCTGGATGAAGCCGAGCGGCGCGTCCTGCGGCATCTGGCCGTGTTCGCGGACGGGTTCGACCTCGATGCGGCGCAGGCTATTAATCGTTCCGAGGAGGTCCCTGATGTACTCGACGGTATCGCGTCGCTCATCGACCAGAGCCTGGTGCGCGCCGGGACGCCGTCGGGTTCGGAACCACGCTACGTGTTGCTCGAAACCGTCCGCGAGTACGCGCAGGAGAAGCTCGTCGAGAGCGGTGAGGCCGAGGCCCTGCGCGAGCGGCACGCCGAGTACTATCTTGCGCTCGCGGAGACCGCGGATGTAATGTTTCGGAGCGAGCAGCAGGGAGAGTGGCTCGACCGGTTGGAAGCCGAGCACGACAACATGCGGGCAGCACTTGCCTGGACGATCGACCGGGCGGAGTCCGGGACGCCGGGTAGGGCCGATCTCGCGGCACGGCTCGCCGGTGCGTTGGGCGCGTTCTGGTTGCGCCGTAGCTACCACTCCGAGGGGCGAGGGTGGCTCGGGCGGGCACTCGCCCTACCGGAGGCCAGCCCTTCGGCCCGCGCCAGGGCACTGGAGCGCCTCGGGCTGCTCTCCTCGACGCAGGGTGAATATGGGCGAGCGATTCCGCCCCTCGAGAAGTCGCTGGAAATCCTCCGAGCGATCGGTGATCCGCTCCGTATCGCGTGGGCGCTCTGCGGTCTCGGGGGGGTGGTGCTCGACTTCGGTGACCACGAGCGTGCGCGTGCGCTGTGTTCCGAGGCGCTGGAACTCTTCCGATCGACGGATGAGCGGGTCGGGATGGCAGAGGCGCTGCATCGCCTCGGGGACCTCGTGCGTGAGCAGGGCGACCAGACCCAAGCCACCGACCGAATACCTGGAGCGTGCGCTTGACCTGTACCGGGGAAAGGGGAGCACGGTGGCGTCGCGTGGGCGCTCAACGGCCTTGGCGATGTCGCCGGGAGGCACGGCGACTGGGACCTCGCGCTCGCGCGCTACCGGGAGAGCGCGACGCTCCTCGAGTCTCTGGGGCAGATCTGGGGTGTGGCGCTAGTGCTGTGCAACATCGGGATGGCAGCGCGGCGCTCGGGGGACCTGGCGGCAGCGGCGGCGTCCTTTGAGCGTGGGCTGGCGCTGGCACGACAGTCCGAGGACGCGGGAACCATCGCGATGGCGCTCACCGGCTTGGCGGCTGTTGCCCGCTCCCAAGGCGATGATGCCCGCGCGGCGGCGCTCTTCCGGGAGGGCCTGAGAACATCGCGGGAACTTGGACTCAGCCCCGGCCTCGCGCGGTGCCTGGAAGGACTCGCCGGTGTGCTCTCCGCCCGAGAACCCGACCGCGCCGCTCGATTGTTCGGTGCTGCCCAGTCGGTACGCGAGGCGACCCGCACGACAGTACCTCCGGACGACCGGGAGGAATATGATCGGGACATCGCTGTGGTGGGTGCCAGCCTCGGTGATCGGGACTTCGCACGGGCCTGGGATGAAGGGCGCGCGATGACGCTGGACAGGGCAATCGCAGAGGCTGGCGCGGATGTCATCGCCGCCTCTGTGGCGAGTTCACCGTCGCCCGCTCCAACGGCGTAGTACTGACTCCGACTGGATGATGAGCCGTGTCATTCCGAAAACGGTCAGGTATCCGTAGCTTGTACCGCGGATTCCTCGAGGGCTCGGAATGTCAGATACCCTACCATTGAGCCAGAGTCCGTATAACAGGTCGGTTCGCCTCGTTGTGAGGCAACTCGATCGGCAATGAGTGCCCCTCGGTCAGCGGACTGCGTTTGTCGCCGTCTGTGCCGCGGAGGGGATAAGGTCTATTCGGTTCTGTCGGAGGTGATATTACGCGTCGCGCGTTACGGCCACCTCCCGCCCCTCGCGTGCCGACGCATAGCAGGCCTCGACGATGCGCGCCCGGTTCAGCCCCTCCTGCCCGGTGTGTGCGGCCCAGTCGCCGCTCCGCACTGCTTCCACGAACTTCTCCACGACCGCCTGGTGCCCCCGGCCGCGCACCGACTCGGGGCGCGTCTCGACCGGCACGCCCGCCTGGTCCGTGAACACGCGCAGGGTGTCCTCCCAGCCATAACGTCGCACGTCGATCTCCGCGCCACCCTCCGTGCCGTACAGCGTCACGCCGAAGTCGTCGTCGTAGCTCCCCTGCACCATCCAACTCGCCTCCAGCAGCAGCGTGGCGCCGTCCGCCGTGCGCATGTACGCGGTGGCGAGGTCCTCCACCTCGTAGCCGCTGCCGGTCTGCATCTTCTTATTGCCGACCGTGCGCATGCCGCGACCGCGCGGACCGAACTCCGCGTACGTCGTCGCGCTCACGCTCGTGATCTCCGGCTCACCCATCAGATAGAGCGCCTGGTCCAGGGCGTGCACCCCCAGGTCGATCAGCGGCCCGCCGCCCGCGAGCTCCTTGCTCGTGAACCAGCTCCCTAAGCCGGGTATGCCGTTGCGGCGCATCCAGTACGCCTTCGCGTAGTACACGCGCCCGAGCAGCCCCTCATCTACGAAGCTCTTGAGCGTCTGCACGTCGCCCCGTTCCCGATGGTTGAAGGCGGTGTGCAGCACCCGTCCGGCGGCCGTGGCGGCATCGACCATCGCCTGCGCCTCCGCGGCGTTGCGGGCGAGTGGCTTCTCGCACAGCACGTGGCGGCCGCCCTGGAGCGCGGCGATCGCGATCGGTGCGTGCAGGAAGTTCGGGGTGCACACGCTCACCACGTCGAGGTCGTCGCGAGCGAGTAGGTCCTCCCACTGCGCGTACAGGTGCGGTATCCCGTACTCCTCGCCCATCTCCGCGAGCCGGTCCGCCTCCAGCCCCGCGAGCCCGACGACCTCGACGCCCGGCACCTTCTGGTACGAGCGCGTGTGCGTCGTCCCCGCGAACCCCAGTCCGACCACGCCCACCCTGAGCGGCTGCTCTGCTTGCTCGTTTTCGCTCAATGGTTACTCCAATCACATTGACGACCTTGGTCCACGTAAGGAAGTTAGAATAGCGCCACATTGGGCGTGCCACACGAGCTATCAGTATACAATGCCCGTGTCGCGATGTACCTGTCCCGGAACGGAGACGAGGATAAGGTGGAGTGGTCTCTGGCTCCTGAAGAGGTGATCCGTCGTGCAGACCTGCATAGACGCTACGGCGGAAACTCGCAGAGTGGTATCGCACCGTTACGCAACTCGCCGAACATACTAATCTTCACTGATCCAAAAGCTGGTGAGGAGCACGGGTATCACGATCGATGGGAAGGCACAGAGGTCCTCCATTACTGTGGCGAGGGCCAGGTCGGTGATCAGCAGTTCGTAAGGGGTAACAAGGCGATCTTGGACCATGCAGAGCTCGGACGTGCTCTTCGGGTGTTTCGGGGAGCGCGGGGAGAGGATCGATACCTTGGTGAGTTTGGGCTGGACGAGGCACAACCATACTATTGGGCAGATGCGCCGCAGACCGGAAGCATGGCGACGCGAAAGGTGATAATGTTCCGGCTACGAAGACGAGCATAATGACTGGTTCTGTATCGACTCACTTGATCACATAGTGGAATTAGACTAGACCTGTCTCTGGGAGTACCAAACATGGACCTATCCGCGGAGGTGGCGGCTCGGCTCGCGGAGGGGGAGACCGCTGTCCAGCGGGCACTCTCTGCGGATCCCCACCGGCCCACCTACCACTTCCTGCCGGTCGCGACGTGGATGAACGACCCGAACGGCCTCATCCGGTGGAAGGGCCAGTATCATCTCTTCTACCAGTACAACCCGAACGGTGCGTACTGGGGCACCATGCACTGGGGCCACGCGACGAGCCCCGACCTCGTCCACTGGACGGACCTCCCCATCGCGCTAGCCCCCACACCCGGCTCGCCCGACGAGGACGGCGTTTTCTCCGGCTGCGCGGTGGACCACGACGGCACGCCGACGTTCATCTACACCGGCGTCCGTGGGGAGGAGCAGTTGCCCTGCATCGCGACGAGCGCGGATGACCTGCTCACCTGGCAAAAGCACCCTGATAACCCGGTGATCGCCGCCCCGCCCGAGGGACTCGACACGGTGATGTTCCGCGACCACGCGGCGTGGCGCGAGGCGGATGGGTGGTATCAGGTGATCGGCTCGGGTATACGGGGCGTGGGCGGAGCGGCGCTCCTGTACCGTTCGCCCGACCTCCTCCGGTGGGAGTACCTGGGACCGCTCTGCGTAGGCGATTCGCGCCGGACGGAACCCTTGTGGACCGGCACGATGTGGGAGTGTCCGGACTTCTTCCCGCTCGGTGACCGGCAAGTGCTCGTCGTCTCAGTGCGGGATGAGGAGAACCTGCTGTATGCCGCGTCCCTCGTGGGCAGCTACAGCGACCACAAATTCACCCCGGAGACGCTGAACTACGTGGACAGCCCCGGTTCCTTTTACGCGCCGCAGACCCTGCTCGACGACCGCGGCAGGCGGATCATGCTCGGCTGGCTGCGCGAGGGCCGGAGTGTCGATGCACAGATGGCCTCGACGCTGGCCGGGGTGCTGTCGCTCCCGCGCGTGCTCTCGCTTTCGCCTGACGGCACACTCTTAATGGAGCCCGTCCCCGAGCTTGAGGCCCTGCGCCGGGATCACCGAAGCTACGAGGACCTGGAGATCGCATCCGCGGGGATCGCCGCGCTGCCCGGTGTGGAGGGGGACTGTCTGGAGATCGTCGCGGAGATCGAGCCGCGCGATGTGGCGCACGTTGGCTTGAGACTCTTCCGCTCCCCGGACGGCGAAGAGGAGACGCTCCTCGTCTACGACCACCGTAACAGCACGCTGATGGTCGACCCCAGCCGCTCCAGCCTGAGCCCCGAGATCCACCGGGATGCGCAGAGCCTCCCGCTGCAACTTGAGGACGGCGAGCCGCTCAGGCTCCGCATCTTTCTCGACCGCTCTACCGTGGAGGTGTTCGCAAACGAGCGCGCGTGCATCACCGCCCGCGTGTATCCCACCCGCCCGGATAGCCGGGGCATCGCCCTGTTCGCGGAGGGCGGCACCTCGAGGGCCCGGCTGGACCGCTGGCGGATGGCCTCGATCTGGAAGGCTTAAGCCT
>JADDPA010000173.1:1690-8090 GCA_016782125.1 Thermobaculum sp. | reverse complement strand
AACCCCTTTGTGCCTGCAACTCAACGCTGAATAGTTACGATGATACTCAAAATGGAGAGGGTTCTCCGTCCGATAAGGATCCATACCTTGCCCGATGATCTGGGCATCGGGGGCTACCAGTACCCACAGCGCAGCAAGCAGGCGCGGGGCGTTCTGCGCCTCCGCGAGCAACCCCAGGTTGTTGCCGAGCATCAGGAAAGAATCGAAGGTGCCCACTTCTCGCACCTGTAAATCCGAGACAGTCCCGGTTACTACCTGTCGCACTCCCCGGCGTCGTCAGACCTCTGCGGCGAGGGTCGATAGATCCAGGGCCACCACCTCGTGACCTGTGCTCTGGAGGTGTAGCGCGTGGCGGCCCGCGCCGCTCCCGATATCCAGGACTCGACCTTGCACCTGCTCACACGCCCAGGTATTCAGAGCAAACCTCGCCACGACCTCCTTTACACCGGCTTGCAGTGACCATGGCAGGAAAAGTATCATTACGAGGCCCGAAAGCCTAGGCGTACGGCCGAGTTGAAGTTATCGCTTGGGCGGTTGAGCTACGCCTGTTGTGGCGACTGTGAGGACCATGCCTACGAGGAAGCGCCTGCGAATCGATCCCACGGATGACTGGCAGCAGTTGCGGCTGCTGACCAAGTCCGCTGAGCAGCTCGCCTACGAGATGATCCGCCCCGTCGTGCTGTTCGGCCAGTCTCCGGCCGAGCGGGCGAAAGCAACGGGCAAGGCCGAACGCACCATCTACCGCACGGCAGAGCGCTTCGATGAGCTCTGGATGGCGAGCCTGTTCGAGGGCGAGCGCGATGGTACCTACCGCAACCTACCACCCCCGATGCGCCAGCTCATCGTCGACCTCAAAGCCGGTCATCCGGCCTTCCGACCTAACGAGATCGCCACGATCTGCTATGTCCGCTTCGGCAGGCGCCCGAGTCCGCACACCGTCCAGCGAGTGCTCGCCGACGGACCCGCCCCTTCCCGGAAAGGGCGCAGGTACCCGCCGTACCATCAGATACCGGATATATACGACAGGAGGCATGCCATTGTCACCCTCCACTCGGAGGGATGGAGCGTCAAGAGTATAGCGGCATACCTCGGCACCAGCCGTCCCACGGTATATGGCACCCTGCGCCGCTGGGTCGAGGAGGGCGTCGCGGGGATCGAGCTGAGGAGCAGTGCGCCCATAGACCACGCCCGCAAGGTGGACCTGCGGGCGATGGCGGAGGTGAAGAAACTACAGCAGAACCCGGAGTTGGGCGAGTTCCGGATCCACGCCGCACTCAAGCAGATGGGCATACAGCTGAGTCCTCGGACCTGCGGGCGGATTCTCGCACTGAACCGCAAGCTGTACGGGCTGAGAAAGCCCGAGCAGGCGCCGCGCGAGCCGAAGGAGATGCCGTTCGCGGCTAGCAGGCGGCATCAGTACTGGACAGTGGACATCCGATACATCGACAACGACCACCTGGGCTACCAGGTTTACTGCATCTCGATTCTCGAGAACTACTCCCGGGCCATACTCGCCTCAGGGCTCTCCCGCCAGCAGGACCTCTCCGCATACCTGATGATCCTCTACAGCGCTATCCGCCAGCACGGCTCCCCCGAGTCGCTGGTGAGTGACGGCGGGAGCATCTTCAAGGCCAAGCAGGCGATGGCGATCTACAAGGCTCTGGATATCACGAAGGAGAAGATCGAGAAACGACAGCCCTGGCAGAGTTACATCGAAACCGGCTTTAACGTTCAGCGGAGGATGGCGGACTGGCACTTCGCGCAGGCCCATACCTGGGAAGAGCTCGTCGCGGGGCATGAGAAGTGGGTAGCTGATTACAATTACCAGGTGCACTGGGGACATCGGGATCGTCAGGACGGCCGGCATAGCCCCGCCGAGGTCCTGGGCTGGGTGAGCGGCAGTCAGATATCGCCGGAGGAACTGCACAGAGTGTTCTACTCCACGCGCTTCGGTAGGAAGGTTGATGTCCTCGGCTACGCACGCTTCAGGCACTGGCGGGTGTACGGGGAGGAGGGGCTGGCCGGGAAGGGCGCCGCGGTGTGGTTGTACAACGAGACGCTGAGTGTGGAATTCGGGGACCAGCCGCTCTCCCAGTATGAGGTCAGGTACGGACCAGATGGTAGGTATCTGCGGGAGATCGCGCACCCCAGGTTGTTCGAGACCCGTTATCGCTCGATCCAGCCGCACCTCTGGGAGCTGGGAGAGGGCGAGTGGCTCAAGGTGTTCCGGGTGCCAGAGTACGCACCGCGCAGACAGCGCCCGGTAGCGGCGGAGCAGGGGGCGCTGTTCGGTTGACGGATGTTCGGGACAAATGCGATCTGACCGTCGGTGGTATTGTCCTGTGCGGTGATACCGTGCTCCTAGTGCGGCACCGCTACGGTCCCACCCAGGGCAGGTGGGATTTCCCCCGGGGCTACGTCCGCGCCGACGAGGATCTGGAGGCCGCTGTGATGCGCGAGGTAACGGAGGAGACCGGGGTGAAGGCCCGACCGGTGCGGATAGTGGCCGTGCGCAATCAAATGCGCGCGGTACCGGGCGTCGGGTGGCGCAATGACGTGCTGATCGTGTGGTTGCTCCACTACCTGTCGGGCGACCCAACGCCGGACGGAGGAGAGGTGTCCGAAACCGCGTTCTTGGGCCTGGACGAAGCCGCGGATGCATCTGAGGTCACATCGTGGACCAGGGATCTGTTGCGGGCCGTCCCGTTCCGGAGTGGCTTGGTGGAGAGCGATTATCGCCCCCGCCGCCTCCCGGATGGTGTGACGTATTGGAAGTGCTTCGAGTGACTGCGCCTATGGACCCGCAAGTGGTCAGGTCGATAGCCTGTTTCCTCGACCTCCACGCCCCGCCGCAGGGGGCCGACCTCGCGTTCGTATTTGGTACCAGGCTCCCGGAGCCCGCCCAACTCGCGGCGGACCTGTTTGGGCGCGACCTGGTGCGGTACGTCGTGCTCACCGGGGGCAGCAACCGCACCACGGGCGTCCAGGAGGCGCTGCTCCACAGGGAGATACTGCTGGAACGCGGGGTGCCGGAGGACCGGATCATCCTCGAGACACGGTCGGTGAACACCTTCCAGAACGTGGAGCTCACCCTGCCGGAGATCGCCGCCAGGCTGGACCTGGGGAGCATCAAGGCCGTGACCGCCGTGGTGAAGTGGTACCACTCGCGCAGGTGCCTGATGATTCTGAAGCGCCACCTGCCCGCAGGCGTCCGCTACTACGTCGAGCCCTACGAACCGGAGACGGTGACCCGGTCGGGCTGGCACCGCGAGGCATACGGGCGCGAGCGCGTGCTCAAGGAGTGGCGATATATTCCCAAGTACCTCGATCTGGGGAACCTCGCCGAGGTGCGGGAGGACGACGGGGCGTATGTCTAGGAGGGAGCCGGACCGCGCATGCGTGATCGGCACCGGGCGCGATCTTACCGCGAAGCCGCCGGTGGAAATCACCTCGCTACTCTCGGACGCGCTCCCCCCGCTGGAGACGATCACGGCGGCGTTCGCCCTCGCTTTCCAGGGAGATCGGTTCCTGCTCACCGACCTCGTGGCCAGGGGGCTGGACATCCCCGGCGGGCACGTCGAGGCCGGCGAGACCCCCGAGGAGGCGATGCGGCGGGAGGTGTACGAGGAGACGGGAGCCATCCTGGGGCCAGCGCGGCTGCTAGCCTACGAGCGCCGCCGCATCCTCGGCCCGAAACCGCCCGGGTACCCGTTCCCCTACCCCGACAGTCACCTGGTCTACTACGTCGCGCGAGTAGCATCGCTCGACGAGTTCGTACCGGATGCGGAGGCCAAAGGTCCGGTCTTGCTACCTCCGGAGGAGGCGCGACTGGTACCCTGGGTGCGCAGCAACGAGGTCTTGTTCGAGGCGGCGCTGATCGCCGCTCGTTCGCGCTCAGGGTAGGGCGGCTGTGAAGCTAGTCTACGCCACGGATCTCCACGGGGATCGAGCCGCCTACGACTCGCTGGCCGACCTCGCCCGCGCCGAGCGCGCCGATGCCGTAGTACTCGGTGGTGACCTCTTCGCGCACAGCCGGTACGCCGCCCCGCAGCTCGCCTTCGCCGAGGGGGTGCTGCTGAGGTTTCTTCGGCTGCTCACCGACGCCCGCATCCCGGTACTGACGGTTACTGGCAACGTGGACCTACGAGCGGCGGTGGAGCGGGTGCGCGAGTTCGAGCGGGACGGGCTCGTCCGTATCCTGGGACTGCAACCTCTCTACCTGCCCTTCAGTGGTACTGATGGGCGGGGGGGAGTGGAGATAGTCGGCTACCCATACGTGCCGCCGACGCCTTTCCGCCTCAAGGAGAACGAGCGGCGCGACCTGACAGCGGACCGTTACGAGGGTCCGTGGCCGATCTTCCTGTCGTCCCCGGACCCGGAGCAAGAACGGATCGGAGCACCCGATGACTACCTGGACCGGCTGCCGAGTATCGAGGAAGACCTCGCGATGATACCCGGGACGCAGCGGCCCTGCATCCTGGTAGCGCACGCGCCGCCCTGGGGATGCGGCCTCGACCGCAGCAGCCTGGGCGTGCACGGGGGTAGTCGAGCCGTGCGCCGGTGGATCGAGAACCGACAGCCATTGCTGACGCTCCACGGCCACATCCACGAGTCACCGGATCTGTCCGGTCGCTGGGCCGAGCGCATCGGGAGCACGATCTGCGTCAACCCGGGGGCGGCGGGCGAGCCGATGCTCCAAGCCGTCGTTCTCGAGAGCACAAGACTAGCGCACTCCTTGGCACATGCCGTCCGCGGTCGGAGCGAACTCTAGCGCCCATCCAATCATCTAGAGTCGCTCCTTGCGAGGGACTCTCTTCTCCAAGTCACTGCAAATATGTGTGGACCATGTTACAGCGAGATGTGAGACACGAGGACTTCGACTGGCGCGAGATGGACGGGGATCTTCTGGAGCATGTCCGCGACGGCTTGCTGGGAGCGGGAGTAGCACCCGCCACGGTGAATGTCGCGCTAGCCGCGGTGAGGGGTGTCGTGCGGGTCGCGCGGGACCTGGGGCTCGTTAGCTACGAGCGGTACGCCGGGTTGGAGGCGGTGCGGGGATTGCCCAGGGACCCCGAGCCCGTGGGGCGTGCGGCAACGGGGCGCGAGCTCGATGCGCTCTTCGCGGTATGCGCCCGGGACGGGAGCGCGGGGGGCGTCAGGGACCTGGCCATGGTCGCCGCGCTGTACGCCGGCGGGATGCACGCGAGCGAGCTCGTGGCGCTCGAGCTGAAAGACTGGAGCCCGGAGCCGGCGAGTCTGAGCGTCCGCTCGGGGCGAGAGTATCAGCTGCAGACGATACTACTGGGTCCTCGGGCCGCGGATGCCGTGGCCGGATGGGTGGCCATCCGAGGGAGGCGTCCCGGCCATCTCTTCCTGCCCATCAGCAAGGGTGGTGGGATCTCGGGGGATGGGATGACCGCCCACGCAGTATATGGGGTCACGACCACGCGCTCCAAGGCGGCCGGTCTACAACCGCCACTCACGCCCCACGACCTCAGGAGGACCACTATCCGCGACCTGACTCGGGCGGGCGCGGGACCGCTGACGGTGAAGCGAATCGTGGGGGCGGCCAGCCTGTGGACGCTGGAGAGGTATCGCGATGCGGGGCTCCGAAGGGATCGTCGTGCCAAGCGCCGGGGACAGACGCCGTACCACAAGTGGGAGGAAGTGGAGATCGGGCCCGACGTGGACGTCTTCGCTCTGCTCCGCCGGTAGCCGAAGGAAGCAGGTGAACGGTGCCATTCAGCGCACAAGAAAGAGTGCCGCTTACTACACAAAGTCACAGTCTTCCCGCGGAATGTGGGCATCTTACCCTGGTAATTGTCGCGTCGCTCGCGTCGGGCTCAGGGGCTATCTGGGAACGAGCAATGGGATCGCCTAAGGGTACGGGAGCCCACTGCGGAGCAAGTGCTTCACCGCCCAGTCCGTTCTCGCCTCACCCGCGCCGATCCCCGCGACCGCGGACGCGATAATCCACGCCCAGTAGATAGGGAGAAGCAGCTCCCGCTCGACCGGCTCCAGCGCCGACACCTCCTCATAGCCGCGCACGACGTCGTCGTAGTGGCCACGCCACGAGAGCGCGAAGTCCGCGACGCGCAGATCGAGGTGGGCGGCGTCGAAGTCGAGTACGGCCGAGAGGCCGCCGCGCGCGTACCTGAGGTTCCAGGGTGTGAAATCGCCGTGAATGACGGCCGGCGCGGGCGCGTGCGGCAACAACTCGCCGAGACGTTCACGCATCCGATCGGCGTAGGTACGCAGGACCCCTCCCTCCTCCGGAGATGCGCGCTCGTACCGAGACAGGAGCTCATCCACCGGCGGCTTGCCCGTCCGATCGTACAAGCCCTCGTCCGCCCGGCGCCACCCTTCTCGCTGCCCAAGCCCCACCAGCTCTGCCATGTCG
>JADDPA010000173.1:0-1639 GCA_016782125.1 Thermobaculum sp. | reverse complement strand
CCCGCGACCGACCGCGGGCCGGGAGCACGACCCGGCATGTGGCGGAAGAGGCACCAGACCGAGCCGGCCGCCTCGACCGGGGGAGCGACGCGGGTGGGCACGGGCCAGCCTCGTCCGACTAGGTGCTCTAAGAGCCGCAACTCGTAGGCGACGTCGCCGTGCGACCGGCCGGGGGCGTACCGGCGCAGCACCACCCGCCGGTCGGGCGTATCCACGAGCCAGTGGGTGTTCTGGCGGTGCGCGATGAGCCGGATCCGCGACGCGCCGATGTCCATGGCGTCCAGAACGCTGCGGGGATCGACCGCACCCGAATCCGATTGGACCAAGGCAGACTACTCCATTTACTTGGGCCTGAGATGCTCACACCAACGACTGGCGGTGGGTGCGACAATTAGCTGGAACAGAATACCCACATCAACCAGGAACATTCACACCTCAGAGCGTGAATTCGTCGTCGCAGTGGCGCTCGTAGTCCTCCTCGTCCTCGTCCCTCCAGTACGCCTCCTCGGCGAGCCGCTGGTCCTCGGGGCGCGGGTCCCGGAACTCGTGCCGGGGTTCCTCGCCCTCCTCGGCCCGTTCCAGAACCGGTCCAGCGCCCTACCTATCGCCGCGAGCATCGCATCCACCTCCTCGCAATACACACCTACGATACGACACTCTCCCGATCCCCATCTACCACGATAGCCTCGCCATCGCGCAATGCCCTGAACAGCATGTGGTTATCGATAAAGTAGCGGACGAGCTCGTCTATCCGCGGGGACTCCGGGTGCTCGGACTTGTAGTGGGGCGCGATCATGTACGGCAGCAACCCGAGGCCATCCCAGACGGTGCCTGCCTCGTAGCCTTCCGGGACCTGGGCGGGGTCGTCCACCAACTCCATGCCGCGCAAGGACGGGGACAGGACGCAGGCGCCCGCGCTGTAGCCCCCGTAGGCCACCGCATCCTCTCCCAGTAGGTGCTCGAGCACTTCGTCGAATCCGCTCAGCCTGAACGCACGCCTCAGCAGGAACAGGTTGCCCCCCCGCACCCAGACGAGGTCGAACCGCGAGATAGCCCGGGACAGCGCCCGGCTCCTCCCGAAGTACCGGCGCAGGTCCATCTCCTCGGCGTCGAATCCCAGCGCGCCGAGGGTATCGACCTGGAGCCGGACGGACGCTTCCCGCCCCATCGGATCCTTCAGGTCCGCCGCGTTCACGATCACGGCGGCGCGCGCCCCGCCGCGCGAGAGCGATACCAGCTCCTGCGGCTGGTTCCCCATCGCGAATGAAGATAGGTAGAGCCTCATCCAACCACACCCTTTCCGCCCGGACAGGCCTAACACCCGAGCACCCCTCCGGATATGAACAACCTCGGTGGAGTATAAGACCCGCGGGCGGGGGCGTCACCATGAGTAGGCGATAGCCCGCTCGGGCAGGTGCGGCAGACTGTCGGGGTGGGCGCGCGCCAGGGGCGCCCAGTCCACCCCGCCGTGGCATGGACTCACTTCACAGTCGCCGTACGGACACAGCTCCACCAACTCCTCGTCGCCGGTATCCTCGTGTAGCACCCACAGCGCGCGGTGCTCGCCGCGGCGGTAGACCCTGCGACAGTCGCCGCACACCTCCCACCCGGCTGTGACTTGGGATGCAAGGTGCCACAT
>JADDPA010000058.1 GCA_016782125.1 Thermobaculum sp. | reverse complement strand
CGGTTGCCCCGTCCTCGCTCCATGGAATCATGTCACCCGAATACGTGGAGGCACCCTATGTAGGGAACCTCCGCAGCCCGAAAACTTGCACGCAGACCTACGCCGCGGTAAGTTGTTCCATCTCCTCGCTGTATTCACCGCGACTCGCCGCGGCATTGAGCCGTGCGCGGTGTGCGAAGGCCCGCTGTGCTGCCTCGACGTTCTCCGGCTTTCCAGCCCAGGTCTTCATGGCCAGATCCTGCAGGGCACGGGCGTACGAGAAGCTGAGCACCCACGGCAGGTCTGGGTAGAGGCGGTGCATCTCGTTCAGATGTGCGGTCGCCTGCTGCGCCCCTTGTCCGCCCGAAAGAAAGACTATCCCTGGTAACGCCGCTGGCACGGTGCGCAGCAGGCACTCCACGGTTGCCACCGCCACCTGCTCAACGTTCGCCTGCACCGGGCACTGCTTGCCGGAGATCACCATGTTCGGCTTTAGGAGCAACCCTGGAAGATGCACTCGGTGCCGATGTATAGCGTGGAAGGTGGCGTGCAATGTGGTCTCGGTGACCTCAGCGCAGCGCTCGATGGTATGGTCCCCGTCGATCAGCACCTCGGGCTCTACGATTGGTACGATGTCCGCCTCCTGGCAGAGGGCCGCGTAGCGGGCGAGTGCCTCAGCATTGCTGTCGATGCACCGCATGGAGGGGATACCTTCGCCGATGGTGATCACGGCGCGCCACTTCGCGAAGCGTGCGCCGAGGCCTCGGTATTCCGCCAGCCGCTCGCGCAGCCCGTCCAGACCTTCGGTGATCTTCTCGCCGGGCGCGAGTGCCATATCCTTAGCACCAGCATCGACCTTGATGCCGGGGATGATGCCATTCTCTTTTAGCTTCTGCGAGAATGGCTCCCCATCGGATGCGTTCTGGCGTAGCGTTTCGTCGAAGAGAATCACACCGCTCAGATACTCACTGATTTTCGGAGTTGTGAGCAACAGTTCCCGATAATCCCGCCGCGACTCTTCCGTGGACTCTATCCCTACCGCCTTGAACCGGCTCCCGATGGTGCCCATACTCTCGTCCGCGGCAAGTACGCCGCGACCCTTCGTGACGAGGGCACCCGCCGTCTGTTCTAGTTGCTGAACGTCCATCTCCCCCTCCTCGTACATACCAGAAAGGACAACAAAACCATATGTGGCCAAGGCGAATTGTGCTGCAATATCTGTTCCATACCGGTTGAGAAGGGGCGGTGGAATATCGCCGTGGGCGCTGTTGCCGCAGGCGGACAGCGTGGACGGCGCTGATCAACTGATGCTGCCCGGCTCACTCTTCCGAGTCGGACTCACCCATGCGATGCAGCACAGCCTCACGGTCTCCGCCAGTGGCGATTCGCGGGCGGTTGTAGTCTTCGATGATGACCGGGGTGAACTGCACGTCGGTGACCCGGGCACCAGCGAAGGTGAACGTCGCGATCACACCTTGGCGGGTTTCCATCGACCACATCTGGTCGAACACGAAGTTGCCCAAGCTATATACGATGGGCACGCCCTGATAGCGCTCGGTCTCCTGCACCCAGTGTGGATGCGCGCCGAGGACGAGGTCCGCACCCGCGTCGATTGCCGCGTATGCCAAGCTCTGTTGCCGCTGGTTTGGCACGGAGACGTACTCCACCCCCCAGTGAAAGTATGGGATCACGATGTCGGCGATCTTGTCTGCGGCCCTCACCGCACCCGCGACCTGCGCGGGCGAATAGGCGGGGGTCGTAGTGGGTAGGGACGCGTGGGGGAAGCCAACGTTCGACAGGTCCGTGAAACCGAGGAAAGCTACGCGCTGCCCACCGATGGTATAGACGTTCGCCTGCAAGGAACTCTGCCTGGTGCTGCCCGCGCCGAAGTACCCGAGGCCGGACGCTTCCAGGGCATCCATCGTGTCGACGAGTGCGTCAGGACCGAAGTCGAGCGCATGGTTGTTCGCGAGCGAGACCGCGTCGATTCCCGCCCACCGCACGCCGTCCAAGACCGCGGCGGGAGATATGAACGACATCGTTTCCGGGTTACTTGATGGGGCGACGTGGTCCGAGACCTGGCCCTCCAGATTAGCCACCGTGAAGTCTGCCGCCCGCAAGACCTCGGCGGTATCCGTAAACGGATGACGGTAATTGCCGTATACCTCCATCCGCCGGAGCACCGTACGGCTGAGCATGATGTCGCCGACCGCCGTCAGGGTCCAGGTGCCCTCGTCGCCGTCGCTGACTGGTTGCAGCGTCGGAGTGGCGGTCGGAACTTGCGTTGGTGTCGCCGTAGGCAGTGGTATCGGCGTAGCCGTGGGTGTTGGGAGGGGCGTTGCGGTTGGTTGCGGCTCGGGTTTGCGGCTGCTCAGCAATGTTGCCAGGACATACCCGCGCTTGCCGTCGTATACGGTCTCGAACCACGCAGCACCGTCCGGCCCTACGACGGGCTCGACACCGGACACGACACGCGCGCCATACGGGACGGTCAGGATGATAGCCGTTGTGGTCGAGGTCCCTCGGCGGAGGTTCACGCCGCCGAATGTGGGGGTTGCGGCATAGCGCGCTACCAGCGGCTGCGGCGTCGGTGGAATCGTTGCAGTTGCAGTTGGCGTGGGTGCATGAGTCGCAGTCGCGGCCGGTCGTGGATTGGGTAAGGTCGCGGTGGGCGCGGCTGTCGGTATGTCGGTCGGTGCTTGCGCCGATTGAATTGCGGTTGGAGGTAAGTCCGTTGCCGTCGAGTTGGGCTGTTCGTCGGTATCCTTCAGGGGCGCGAGTGGCAACGCGGTAGACGTGGGCACCCTCGCGGATTGCACGTGAGTCGGCGTCGTGACCGGCATGGAACTGGTGTCGCCACAAGCCGCGACGAGTACAGCCATGATGACGATGAAAAGCAGCGGGCGCTCCATTCGGTTCCCCTCCAGTATGCCGGAGTCTAGCACCCACGTGGGTCGGTATCGAGGCGTCCGCTACCCGTATCGCCCCAAGTTTCCGTACACTACTGCTGCCGTGATCGTATCAAGGTGAGAACTGTCGTGTGGATGAGAGTAGGACTGTGCCGGAACCAGTTGGTCACATCGATGTGTCTGAGCCGGTTCGAATAACCTCCGATATGGAAACACCGATCAATGCCTCGCGCGCCGGTGCACCGCGACAACGCGTTTTCCTTGGTTATCGGCCGGATGCCTGGAGGTATCTCGCGTATAGCTTCGGCTCCGGCCTGAGCGAGGGCTTCCTGCAGGTGCTGCTCGGGCTGTATATCCTCTCCATCGGCTACCAGGAAAGCTTTGTCGCGACGCAGGGCGTTGTGGTCGCGCTCGGGTCGGCGGCGTTCTCGTTACTGGCGGGCGTGGTGGTGGACCGGTTGGGCACGAAGGTCTCGTTGCTCCTCGCCGCCGGGCTGAACATCATCGGCCGATTCCTGCTCGTCGCGGAGCCTTCGCAGCCGGCGATCCTCGGCGCGTCGTTTGTGCTCTCCGCCGGGGTGGCGTTCTACTGGGTGAGTCAGGGCGCCGTGCTGGCGCAGGTGAGTACACCCGATCAGCGCGCGAGACTGTTCGGGCTGAACTGGGCGTTGCTCGTCGCCGCGAGCTTCGTTGGCGGCCTGCTCGCGGGCTGGCTGCCCGGCGTGATCAGCGGCGTGCTCGCAATCAACGCTGAGAGCTCTCCGGCTTACCGGTTCAGCTTCTGGATTGGGGTGATGGCGCTGTTGCTCGGCGCGCTGCCGCTCCTGGGACTGGGTACGGGCAAACCCGAGAAGATAGCGCACGCAGTGGGCAGCTGGTGGCGCGTCAGCGAACCTCGCACGGTGGCCCGGCTGATAATCCCCATTGCGGCGTCCGCGCTCGCGATTGGCTTCACGGCACCCTTTATGAGTATCTTCCTGCGAGGAACGTACGACGCGTCGACGCGGAGCATCGGGATCGCCCTCGGAGTCTTCTCACTGGCCGGTGCCGTGGGTGGCCTGCTCAGTCCCCGGCTCGCCGCCCGTTTCGGCGCGGTCCGGACGGTGTCCGGCCTGCTGGTGCTCAGTGCACCGCTGATGCTGCTGACCGGGTATGCGCCGGCGCTTGGGGTGGCCTCCATCGCACTGTGGGGACGTGGGCTGCTCGCGAATGCAGCGTGGCCCATCGCGCTCGGGCACCTGATCGAGAGTACCGGAGAGCGGGAACGCGGCAGGGTCAGCGCCCTGATGCACATCAGCTTCGAGCTCTCGCTCGCCGTGGCTGCGCTACCCGCCGGTCTCCTGATGGAGCGCGTGGACTACCGACTGCCGTATCTCCTGGCCGCGTCCGCGCTGCTGCTCGGCGGCCTCGGCTTCGCATATGCCTCCAGGCACACCGCCATCACGCGGCCAGCCACGGCTTGAGTCCCGGTGGTGTACCGTCACAAGGACGTTTCATCGTGGCTGAGGGCTGGGGGGCAACCGCCCCGGGAGTGCTTTTGTAACGGGAACGGACGAGGCGCCCAGTCTGACCCGGACGCCTCTGGTACTACTACCGTGATCGGTTGCGTTAGCGCAGGTCTACGCTACCGTAATCGGGGATCACCTGAATCCAGATGCCGCCCTTGTTGAAGGCAATCCGGTTGCCTTGCTGGTCGTAGTACAACGTCGGTCCGTTGATGCTGTCTTTCCGCCACGTTGCCGGAGTCATCCGCCCGTCCTGGAGGATGTACGCCGTGCCGCCGCCGACCACCTCGACCTCTTCGCGGGCCTTGTCGTCGCCGGCGATTCTGCTCACCTGGTGCACCCGGACGATTACGGCGGTGGCGGTGATCTGATTCCCGGTACTGCTCTCGATCGCGGGTTCACCCTGCATCGAGCGGGTGTACACCCCGGCGGACGCATTCCAGCGCCACTCCACGAAGTAGTAGTCGTTGAATGCCAACCGAGCGTACGAGACGCTCCTGGGCCCGAGCTGCGTGCCGGGCTGCTTGAAACGCAGGCGACCCCACGTGCCATTGCTCGTGTTCTTGCCCAGCGCGCGTTCACGCGCCAGGAGTCGTTGCGTGCTGGTGTACAGGTTATGCGGCGCGACGCGGTCGCTCGTCCGATAGAACGCGGTGGCGTCCCACAGCGCGTTCGTGCGCGAGAGGCCGATCTCCCGGGCGTATGCCGCCGCACCTGGGCTGCCGCCGGCGTGGAAGTACAGCGGGTTGAACTCCTTCGCCCAAGCGACGAAATAACTCCGCGCGCTCCGCACCGGACCGATCGCCGGCGCATCGCGGGAGATGAAGAACGCGATGAAGCGAGAGATGCCAAACTCGGCCGGAGCCTCCAGGACCACGTCCGCGTAGTCGAGCCCCGACTGCGGACGGGCGTTTGGATGGTTCTCGACCATGACCGCAAGCGGGCGATGCCGCAGGGGTGCACTCGAACCAGTAGTGCTTGTCACGACCCTCCGTGGCTTCGGGATGCGCACAAGCCGCCGTTCCAGTTCCCACGCTTGGTCGGGTCGCAGCCGCATTTGGCGGACGATCGTGCGATAGCCGCGCTTCTGCACTCGAAGCGTATGTTGGCCGGGTTGCAATCGGTACACCGTGCGCGGCGCGACGCCGCCCCACCGACCGTCCACCCGAATCACCGCACCGCGGTACGCCGACCCCACGACAATCTGAGCCGGCTTCGGTTGCAGCCGCACGTTCAACTGGCGGGTCGCCGCAGGGCGCAGGATTACGCGTCTAATGTAGCGCTTGTAGCCCGGTAGCGTCACGCGCACGGTGTGCCTGCCCGGCGCAACGTTCCGGCGCTTCGAGCCGCGCCCAAGGAGCTTGCCGTCCAAATAAACCTGCGCCCGTTTCGCGCCCACCTTCACGATCAGCGGCGCAGGCACCGGCTTCAGCGTGTACGTCACCCGCACGGTCTGGCCGGGGCGAAGGCGCACGACCGCTCTCTTGCTCTTATGAACCCGTGCCTGAACGAGGATCGTGTGCTTCCCCGGCGAGAGACGAACGCTCGTGGCACCGCGACGAATCTGTCGGCCATCGACGCGTACCGTCGCCGATTTCGGAGTGTAGCGGAGGGCTAGAGTCGCTTTCGCGGGTCTGACGGCCTTCTTCGGTGGGCGTTGCGTGGGCTCCGGCGCAGCCGTGGGCTCTTCGGTCGCGATCGGTGTCGTAGCGGCGGTTGGCTCGCTGCGGGCCAGCTGTGCGGTCGGCGTAGCAGTCAGGCGGGACGTTGCGGGCGCATCATCGCCGCCGAACAGGCTGCACGCTGTCGTACCCAGGAGAACGAACCCGAGCATCAATCCAAGAAACCAGTAACGTCTAACGAACAATCCGCGCACCTTCCCAACGACTGCTGCTTCAATGATTTCGCGCTGGGCAAGGGTCGCTCGGGAGCCCAACGACCCAATTGTACCGGTGAGACGGAGGGCATGCCACCGAACCGAGCGTACGCAAGCTCGGCTGTGCCGCCGACGGTGCGGGTACGCCGAGTATTCATGCGGACTTGGCAACGGCGCGAGACCGTGTTTAGGGTAGGCTTGCATCGGAAGCGCGCAGATGCAACGACTTTGCTGTCCATATCACATTGATGCCGACAGATGTGTTATCATCGAGGCACCTCGGGCTGATTGGGGTCGAGGCGGATGCCACGTTTTCTGCCCTTGTGAGAGGGCTCGCGACCCAAGGGATACCGCGGGTCTCGGCTGAAGGTGTGGCGGCGCTGGCCTGCGGGCGCTCATGGCGGTGCTACTGATGGCGATGCTGTTCGCGCCGACGGGGGCGAAGGCACAGGTCGGCATCGACCTGGAGACCGGGTGCATCGAGTTGACCGCGGGCGCACTCGGTGAGGGCACAGTGGATCTCACTGGCCTCGTGGAACTCCCCGTTGGTTTGGAAGCTGTAGTCGATGTCGCGGCTGATGCGCAGGCGGCGCTCGAAGCGGCGGTGGACGCCGGCCTTTCGGTCAAACTAATCATTGACGAAGGCATTGTCGTTGACGTCGAGGTCTGCGGCGGGGTGCTGGTATGCATCGAGGCTGATGTGCTGGCAGACGTTCTAGGCGACGGCGTCGTTGACCTCGACGCCCTGCTCGGCCTGGATGGTGACATCCTCGGCACCATCGGCGTTGGCGGTGACGTGCAGGCGGCGCTGGAAGCGGCCATCGAGGCTGGGCCGTCTGTTAGCTTGACCATCGAAGAGGGCGTTATTGTAGGCATCGAAGTCTGCGACGGCGTGTTCGAGCGCATCGAGGCGGACGTCCTCGCGGACATCCTAGTGGATGGCACCATCGATCTGGATGCGCTGCTCGGCCTTGACGCTGACGTGTTTGGCACCATCACCGTTGCGGCCGATGTACTCGCGGACCTGGAAGCGGCGATCGAAGCGGGCACGGCGGTTACGCTGATCATCGAGGGCGGCGTCGTTATCGGCTTTGAGGAGTGCGAGGTGGACGGCGGCAAGACGCCGGACAATCAGCAGGGCGAGGGCAAGACTCCAGACAACCAGCAGGGTGCTGGCAAGACACCGGACAACCAGCAGACCGGCGGCCAGGGTACAGTCACCAAGACGTTCCAGTTGACGGTCACCGGGGACGTGCCCGAAGGCACTACCTTCTTCGACCCGTCGGTGGGTGGCACCGAGGGCAGCATCCTGGTGTTCTGCGGCGACCCCGGCCTGCAGACGGGCGGCGCTGAGCCGCAGGCGGCGTGCGAGGCGGGCGTGTTCAGCAGGAGCGTGGAGATCGCCGCGGGCACGACGATCGAGTTCGCGTTCGTGCGCACGAGCATTGGCCAGAAAGAGGGTGAGGTGTTCCACGAGGGCACTGAGACGCTCAACGTGGACATGACCAACACGGCGTTCTACACCTTCGACAAGGACACGGGCGCCGGTGACGAGCAGGAGATGCCTGACAACCAGCAGGAAGGCGAGAAGCCCGACACCGGTGCTGGTGAGACGCCTGATAACCAGCAGGAGGGCGACGAGGACACCGACACCGACACTGGTGCCGGCGAAACGCCGGACAACCAGCAGGACGACGTTCAGGACGATCAGCAGGGCGAGATGCCCGAGGAACTACCCGAGACGGGCGCGGGCGGTCTTGCACCGGTCGGCCTGCCGTTCGGTGGCGTGCTTGCCGCACTGGTGGCGGTCATCTGCCTCGGACTGAGAGTGGTGCGCCACTAAGCTACTCAGTCGCTGAGTGACGGGAAGGGCCGGAGTTGCAACCCCGGCCCTTCCGTCTGTCTGACGACAATTCAGGTTGAAACGAATATATGATTGCAACGTTAC
>JADDPA010000182.1 GCA_016782125.1 Thermobaculum sp. | reverse complement strand
GCGGCAACCCGGCCCGGCTCCAGCACGTCGTACACCGGCGGCTTGCCGGTGTCGATCGCGCAGAAGCCGCAGGAACGCGTGCACACCGAGCCGAGGATCATGAACGTGGCCGTGCGGCGCTCCCAACAATCCCCGATGTTCGGGCAGTGCGCTTCCTCACACACGGTGTTGAGGTTGTTGCTGCGCATCAACTGCTTCAGCTCACGGTAGTTGGGGCCGGAGGGGAACTTGGCGCGCAGCCACTCGGGCCGCTTCTCGCGCTGGTCCGTCGGCGCCAGATCGCCGGTGCTCAGGTGCAGGACATCTCTTGGCATCTACGGATACGCTCCTTCTCATCGAGGTTGGCCGGGAGCACCGGCAAGGAACACGCTGTTGTACCCGTTAGAAGCCGAGATTCAGCGGCTCCTCCAGGAGGCGCTGCACCTCCCGCAGGAACTCCGCGGCGTCCACGCCGTACAACACGCGGTGGTCCGCGGAGAGGGTGACGCGCATCCGGTGGCCGATCACAATCTGGCCGTTCTGCACCACGGGCTTCTGCACCACGGCGCCAACGGCGAGGATCGCACACTCCGGCTGATTGATGATCGCCTGAAACTCGTCAATGCCGTACATCCCCAGGTTCGAGACGGTGAACGTGCCACCGGTGATGTCCTGACCCGAGAGCCGGTTCTCGCGCGCCTTGCCGATGAGCTCGCGCGTCTCCGTCGCGATCTGCCGCAGCGACTTCTGATCCGCGTCGCGCACGACGGGCACGATCAACCCATCCTCCTGGGAGACTGCGAAGCCGACGTTCACCGCGGCGTTGTGCCGGATACCGCTCTCCGCGAAGCTCGCGTTCGCCTTCGGATACGCGCGAAGCGCCGCGGCGCACGCCTTGATCACGAGATCGTTAACGCTCACCTTCTGACCGCCGAGCGCGTTGACGTCCTCACGCAGCTTGCTGCCCTTCGCCATGTCGATCTCGAGGGTTATGTAGATATGTGGCGCCTGTGTCTTGCTCTCGACCATCCGGCGCGCGACGATGCTCTGCACCCGCGTGAACGGCTGCACCTCTCCCGCCGCAACCGGCGCCGCCTGTGGCTCGACCGCCTGCGCTTGGGCGGGCACCTGCTCGGTGAGTGGCGCCGCGGGGGGAGCAGTCCTCGCCGCCTGCTCCACATCATCACGAGTGATGCGGCCGTTCGGCCCTGTGCCCTTCACCGCCGCGAGGTCGATGTCATGCTCCTGCGCGATCCTGCGGGCGAGGGGAGACGCCTTGATACGGCCCGTGGGACCCGTCCGCTCCGGCTGCGCAGCGGTCTGCTGTTGGGCGGACTCCGGCTGCCGCGACTGCTGACCGTCTGACCGCGCGTGCTCCTGAGCCTTCGGCTGCTCCGCCGGCGCTTGGGCGTCCGTCTCGCTGCGCTGGCCGCTGCCGTCACCGATCACGGCTATGGCCTCGCCGATCGCGACGGTCTCCCCTTCCTGAACGAGGATGCGCTCCAGTACGCCGCCCTGGAATGCTTCCAGTTCCATGTTCGCCTTGTCGGTCTGGATCTCGGCGATCACCTCGCCCTTCTCGATCGACTCGCCTTCGTGCTTCAGCCAGCGGCCGAGGGTGCCCTCTTCCATCGTATCGCTGAGTCGGGGCATCGCGAGATCCATGGAACCGTCCTCTCCGCTGGCGCTACGCCAGCACTTGCAAAGCCACGTCGTAGACCCGGTCCACGGACGGGATGGCCGCGCGCTCCAGGGGCTTCGAGTACGGCATCGGCACTTCCTCGCCGCCCACGCGCTTCACGGGGGCATCGAGGTCATCGAACGCCTGGTCCATCAGGAGCGAGACAATCTCCCCACCAACGCCGAACGTGGCCCACCCCTCCTCGACGGTCATCGCGCGGTTCGTCTTGCGGACGGAGTTGAGGATCGTCTCTGTGTCGAGCGGGCGCAGCGAGCGCAGGTCAACGACCTCCGCGCTGATACCTTCCTCATCCTCCAGACGCTCCGCTGCCCGCAGCGCGACGTTTACCATCCGCGAATGGGCGAAGATAGATATATCCTTCCCCTCCCGCTTGACGTCGGCGGAGCCGAGCGGAATCTCGTAATCTTCATCGGGCACCTCGCCCTTTGTGTTATACAGCGCCAGGTTCTCCAGTACAAATACCGGGTCCGGATCACGGATCGCCATCTTGAGCAGGCCCTTGGCGTCGGCGGGGGAAACAGGCGCAACCACCTTCAGACCGGGCACATGGGCGAACCAGTGCTCCAGGTTCTGCGAGTGTTGCGCGGTGAGCTGCTGTCCGCCCCCACCGGGGGTGCGCATCACCAGGGGGACCGAGACCTGCCCGCCGAACATGTAGCGGATCTTCGCGGCATGGTTCACGATCTGATCCATCGCGACGAGCGTGAAGTTGATCGTCATGAACTCGACCACCGGCCGGAGCCCAGCCATCGCCGCGCCGATTCCCGCACCCACGATGGCCGTCTCCGAGATCGGGGCGTCCTTGACACGCTTGGGACCGAACTCCGAGAGGAGGCCCTGGGTCACCCGGTAGGCGCCCTCGAATTTGCCCACGTCCTGCCCGATGATGAACACATCCTGGTCGCGGTGCATCTCCTCGCGAAGGGCGTCATTGAGCGCTTCTCTGTATGTCTTGGTGGCCAAGCTTTACTCGTCCTCCTCGGTGTACACGTACTGGTACAGGTCATCGGTCTCTGGTGAGGGGCTCTCCAGCGCGAACCGCGTGGCCCGCTCAACCTCCTCGTCGACGGCCTTCTCTATGTCCTCGCGCGTCCGCGTGTCGAGGATGCCGTCCTCCTCGAGCCTCCGACCGAGGAGTTGTATGGGGTCCCGCCGCTGCCACTCCCGCACCTCGTCCTGGGAGCGATACCGCCCGGCGTCCGCCATGGAGTGGCCACGGAAGCGGTAGGTGAACGCTTCCAGGAACATCGGCTCGCGCGTCTCCCGCATCCGCTCCACGGCGCGCCGCGTGGCCTCCCGGACGGAGAAGAAGTCCATGCCGTCAATGCGCTCGGCGGCCATGTCGTATGCGCACGCCTTCATCCACATCTCCGGAACCGCGGAGTCCTCTTCGGGCATCGAGCCCATCGCGTACTGGTTGTTCGCGCAAAAGAACAGGACCGGGAGGTGATACACCTTCGCCATGTTCATCGCCTCATGGAACGCCCCGATGTTCGTTGCACCCTCACCGAAGATGCACATCACGACGCCGTCCTCCTCGCGATACTGGATCGCGAGCGCGGCGCCGACCGCGAGCGGCAGGTGCCCGCCGACGATCCCGTACCCGCCGTATAGCCGGTGCTCCAGGTCGAACAAATGCATGGAGCCACCACGCCCCTTCGAGACGCCCGTCGCCTTGCCGCACAGCTCTGCCATCACCGCGCCGGGATCCGAGCCGAGGGCGAGTGCGTGCCCGTGGTCGCGGTATGCGGTGAAGACGATGTCTTTCGGGCCAAGCGTTGAGAGCGCGCCGACGACGGTTGCCTCTTCCCCGATATTGAGGTGACAGTAGCCGCCGATGTGCGCCTGAGTGTAGAGCTGGGCAGCCCGCTCCTCGAAGTGCCGGATGAGCACCATCATCCTGTAGTTGTCGAGAAGCTGCTGCTTGTTCTCAGTCGTCGTTGCCATACTTTGCGCACCTGCTCCTGTACGGTCTGGACTCTTACGGCGTGCGACGGAAACATTCGCGGAACCTGGGGATAGCTATCTTGCAGGCTAAGTATAGGGGTCTCGTATGCGTGCGTCAACGGCAGCGCAACAAGGCCAGGAGCGAGCGCAGCCGCCGAGGGAGTCGGCAGAGGGAGCCGTAGCTCGTACCACGGATTCCTCGCAGGCTCGGAATGACATAGGCTACACCGCTCGGCCGGAGTCCATATAGGGCTTCCAGTTTCAGCGCCGTACGACACGGCCGATCTCGCGACACCGTGCCCACGAGATGTCGTGCTTCCGAGCTGCAGCCGGGCAGCCTGAGCCTGTGAATGCGCTACCACTATCAAAGACCCACGGGACAGCCTGGCACTCTGCTGGCATCTCTGTAAGTCCGCCCACGTACGCCGCCTGTGGGGTAGAATTGCGGAGGATTTCGGTGGGCTGGAGGCCATATATGGATAGCAACGAGCTGCGTGCGCGATACCTGGCGTTCTTCGAGGAACGGGGGCACACCGTCGTGCCCAGCTCCTCCCTCGTGCCCGCCAAGGACCCCACCCTGCTGTTCGCGAACTCGGGCATGGTGCCGTTCAAGGACGTGTTCACCGGCGCGGAGCAGAAGCCGTACACCCGTGCCACATCGGCACAGAAGTGCGTGCGGGCGGGCGGGAAGCACAACGACCTCGAGGAGGTCGGTCCCAGCACCCGCCATCACGTCTTTTTCGAGATGCTCGGTAACTTCTCTTTTGGTGACTATTTCAAGCGCGAGGCGATCGCGTATGCGTGGGAGTTCTCGATGCGCGTGCTCGGGCTGGACCCCAGCCGCCTCTGGCCGACGGTGAACCACGTCGACGACGAGGCGTACGATCTGTGGCGCGAGGTCGCGGGCGTCCCTGAGGAGCGGCTGACGCGGCTCGGCGACGAGGACAACTTCTGGCAGATGGCGGACGTGGGGCCGTGCGGCTACAACTCGGAGATCTTCTACGACCGAGGGGCACAATACGGCTGCGGCAAAGCAGACTGTCGCCCCGGCTGCGACTGCGACCGCTTCTGGGAGTACTGGAACCTGGTCTTCATGGAGTTTTTCCAGGACGAGGACGGGGTGCGCACGCCGCTGCCGAAGACGAACGTGGACACCGGGCTGGGGTTCGAGCGGACGCTCGCGATCCTGCAAGGCGCGGAGTCGAACTACGAGACGGATCTGTTCGAGCCGATCATCGCGCGCATCCAGGCGCTTACGGGGCACTCCGACGAACAGCGAAAGCGCGAGTACATCGCGTATCGCGTGATCGCGGACCACAGCCGCGCGATCTCGTTCCTGATTGCGGACGGCGTGCTACCCGGCAACGAGGGCCGCTCCTACGTGCTACGGCGCATCGTCCGCCGTGCGATTCGCTATGGGCGGCGGTTGGGCCTCGACGGACCGTTCCTGTCGGACACGACGGCGGCGGTGATCGAGAAGATGGGCGGGCACTACACGGAGCTTGTGGAGCGGCGGCAGGTCATCGCGGACACCGTGCTTCGCGAGGAGGAACACTTCGCGCGGACGCTCTCGCGTGGGGTGGCGATTCTCGATGAGTTGATCGACACGATGCTCGCCGACGGCCGCACGGTGCTTTCAGGCGCGGATGCGTTCCGGCTCTACGACACGTACGGCTTCCCGCTCGATCTCACGATGGAGCTTGCCCAGGACCGCAACCTTTCGGTTGACGCCGATGGGTTCGCCCACGCGCTGGGGGAGCAAAAGGCGCGCAGCCGCTCCTCGGGCACGTTCACGGCACGCATGCCCGCGGCATACCGGGCGCTCTCCGGTCCGGAGACGGCGTTCGTCGGCTACACGACGCTCGACGATACCGGGCGCGTGCTCGCGCTCATCGTGGGCGAGGAGAACGTGCAGCAGGTTGACGCCGGGCAGGAGGCAGAGGTGCTGGTGGACCGCACGCCGTTCTATGCGGAGTCAGGCGGGCAGGTGGGCGACACCGGTGTGCTCACGTGGCTCGATGGCGACTTCGCGGTTGCGGACACGCGCCGGCCCGTGCCGGGGTACGTGCTGCACCGGGGCACGGTGCTCCGAGGCACGCTACGCGTGGGCCAGGACGTGGACCTCGCCGTGAACCGAGAGCGCCGGACAGATACCGCGCGCAACCACACCGCGACGCATATCCTGCACAAGGCGCTGCGCGACACGCTCGGTCCGCACGCGCAGCAGGCGGGATCGCTCGTTGCGCCCGACCGGCTGCGTTTCGACTTCACGCAACCCGCCGCGATCACGCCTGAGGAGACGCTGGAGATCGAGGACACGATCAACGCGCGCACGCTCGACGACCGACAGGTCCGGACGGAGGAGAAGCCGTACGCGGAAGCGGTGGCTGGCGGGGCGATGGCGCTCTTCGGAGAGAAGTACGGCGATGTCGTCCGGGTGGTCAGCATTGACGGCTACGGCCAGGAGCTGTGTGGCGGCACGCATGTCCACCACACAGGGGAGATCGGTCCGGTGTATCTCACGAGCGAGGGCAGCATCGGCAGCGGCATCCGACGCGTGGAGGCGGTCTCCGGCCACGGTGCGACGGCGTATGCGCGGGAACGACTGCGGGCGCTGGAGCGCGCGGGTTCCGTGCTTCGGGTGGCGCCGATGGAGGTTGAACGACAGATCCACACGTTACAGGAGCGCGTGCGCACACAGGAGCGCGAGATCGAGAAGCTGCGCCGCCAGCTCGCGGGAGGTGCCGTCGAGGAAATGTTCCGGTCCCAGGTTCGCCAGGTGGATGGCACACAGGTGCTTGTCGCCCGCGCCGACGCGGAGGATGGCGGGGCGCTCTCGGAGCTGGGCGACCGCCTGCGGGACCGCATCGGGTCCGGCGTGGTCGTGCTCGCGACGGTAGCGAATGGCAAGCCGAACCTGCTCGCGATGGTCACGCCGGATGTGGTGCAACGCGGCGGGCATGCGGGGAACCTCGTGAAGGAGATCGGTGCCCGGATGGATGCGCGTGGAGGCGGCCGGCCAGACCGCGCACAAGCCGGCGGCGGCAGCCCGGAGCGCCTTGACGAAGCGCTTGGCGTCGTCGAAGACCTTGTCGCGAGGCAGCTCGCGCGCGGGTGAGACCATCGCGTGGACACCGTACGACGAGTGGAGGCGTTCGAGCCCATAGGGGCGTCCCGTTGCATGCCACTGCGCCAACAGCAGTGATGGTATCCGCGTGGGGACGCATACCGTGGTTGTAATGGGCCTCGATCCCGGTGGTCGACGTATCGGCGTCGCACTGAGCGACCCTACCGGACTGCTGGCGAGCGCCCACAGCATTGTGCGCCGCACCACCCTGGACCGCGACCTGGAAGCGCTGGGCAAGATCGCGTCGGAGAACGATGTTGAGCTGATCGTCGTGGGCCTGCCGCTGCACCTCTCGGGGCGGGAAGGGGGCGAGGCGGAGAAGGCGCGCGAGTTCGCACTGCGGGTGAGCGAGGCGCTAGACCTGCCGATCGAGATGGTGGACGAGCGGCTGTCCTCCGTCGAGGCCGAGCGGCAACTCCAGGAGTCGCGCGTCCGCCGCGGCCGGTGGAAGGAGCGCTTAGACGCCATCGCGGCAGCCGTGGTGCTACAGGGCTACCTGGACAGCTTGCGCTACCGGCGCAGCTAATACGGACTCTGGCTGAACGGTCGCGGATCCCTCACAGCGTTCGGGACGACATACTCCACAGTTCAAGCGGATCGCGTATAACACTCTGAACTCGCACTTGCCGCTCCGTGCTCCCCTTCATGAAGTTAGCGCGGCACACGGACGCGTGCAGTGGTGAGCAGTGGGACTGATTGTACTCCGCGCGGCCGCGGTATCAGGCCCGGTTGAAGTACGCCAGCGCCCGCATGATGCGCTCCTCGATGGTGAGGCTGGGGTCTGCGGGCACCTGCCGCGCAGCCGCACCCGCCTCGCCCGCGTTGTAGCCGAGACCAATAAGCGCGGAAATAACCTCATCGCCATCTGGGGCGGCCAATCCGCCGCCGAACTCCGAAGACTCCAACTGGCGCACCTTCCGCTTCAATTCCAGCACGATGCGGGCGGCGAGCTTCGGGCCGACCCGCGGCACTCCGGAGAAGAAGCTCGGGTTCTCCGCCGCGATCGCGGATTCGATGTCATCCGGACTTCCCGCCGAGAGGATGCCGAGCGCGACGCCGGGACCGACGCCAGTGACGGAGATCAGTAGCTCGAAGAGGCGAAGCTGCTCGGAGCTGATGAATCCATAGAGAGTGAGCGCATCCTCGCGGACCTGAAGGTGCGTCAGCAGATATACAGGCTCACCGATATTGCCAACGTCAGCGACGACACTGCCCGGCACAAGCAGCCGCAGTCCCACACCGCCGACCTGCACGACCAGCCGGTCCACTCCCTTGTACTCGATCGTTCCTGAGACGGACGCTATCATATCCTCTCCTCCAACGAGGATTATACCCGCTGCGCAGTTCGGTTCGAGAAAGGCTGGGAACGCGACGAATGATCCATCGGGTAGGCGGGAGCGGTACGCCTAGTGCGCGCCTTCCTTCTGGAGCACGACCTTGATCGTCTTCAGGATAATGACGATATCGCGCCACAGCGACTGGGTCTCCGCGTAGCGTGCCTCCAAGTGATTACGCTCCTCATAGCCCAGGTTCGACCTGCCGGATATCTGCCAGGGTCCGGTGACCCCAGGCTTGATCGAAAGGATACGAAGGATGTCTGCCTGCGTGTGCGGGAAGCGCTCGGCCTGGGCGACGACCTCGAACGGGTATCGGGGCCGCGGGCCGACCATGCTCATCTCCCCGTGCAGGACGTTGATGAAGTTCGGCAGTTCATCAATGCTGTGCTGACGGATGAACTTGCCCACCCGCGTGATCCGCGGGTCGTCCGGGAGCTTGAAGTTGTGCTTCTTGTACTCTTCCCACAGAACGGGATCGTTGACGAGCATCAGGTGCGCGTTCTTCACCATGCCGCGGAACTTATACATGCGAAACTCCGTCCCGCCCCGCCCTGCCCGGCGCGGAGTGTCGGCGAGAATCGGACCGGGCGTCTCCAGCTTTATGAGCAAGCAGATAAGCACGAAGATCGGGAATATCAGCGCGAGCACGAACAGTGACGCGAGTATGTCGAAGGCGCGCTTGAAGAACCGCCGGCTGCTCAACTGCTGACTGTCGCGCCACATCCGGCGCACGTCGGGCGGCGCGGCATACAGCCACTCGGCGATCCGCTCCTGCAAGACGCGCCGGTGGTGTTCGTCATCATCTTCGAGATTGGCCTCCAGCTGCCGCATGTCGAGCACGCGCAGCGAAAACCGCGCACCCGCGGCCATCGCCAGGGTCAGCGCCCACTCGTAGAGCAGAACGATTCGCGGGAACTCGGGGATGGACTCGTTGAGCGTCACGAAGACGAGAAGCAAGGTGCCGATAATCGAGCCTGTGGTCACCGCAGATACCACCGCGACGAACTCGCGGATCGCCGCCCTGGCCCAGATGGAGCGGTACAGGCCATACATCACGAACACCAGGAGACGAATCGCCAGCAGCGCGGGCAGATAGTCCGTATATCGAGGCAGGACCTCACCGAGATCGCGCAACGGTACACGGACCGCAAAGCTCAGCAGGAACGCGGTGATGACCACCAGGACATCGAACAGCAGGAGCCACCGAGGGGTAAACTTCATACAGCCGTGCTCCACAGATCAGGGAATGCCGCGCGCAGCCCACCGTGTATCCGTTCGACCTCCGCAGCCGCAGTGTGCTCCCGAGCGTATTCCAGTGCTCCGCGCGAGAGGTGACTGCGGAGATCCTGGTCAGAACCGAACCGGGAGAGTGCGCGGGCCAGTGCGCGGGCGTCTCCAGCAGGAACTAGCAGCCCATTCTCCCCATCGCACACCACATCCGGGACCCCGCCGACCTTCGTCGCGACGACGGGCATAGCCCGCGCCATCGCCTCAAACAGCACCTTCGGTATCCCCTCTGACAGACTCGGCAACACGAACACGTCTGCATCCTCGTACTCGGCGTCCAGGGCCGGCCCCGGCGCCACGTACCCCGCGAGGCGCACCATGCGATCCAGGCCCAGCACGGCCACGGCGGCGGTCAGCGCGTCCCGTTGCTCCCCGTCTCCCACGAGCCGGAGGTCCATGCGCTGTCCCTCATCACACAGGCACCGCAACGCCTGGAGCAGATGCAGCAGCCCCTTCACCGGCCGGAGCTGGCCCACCCACAGGAGGCGTAGCGGGTTATGAACGGTCGTGCGCGGTCGGGCCGCGAGCTGCGACGCCGATACCAGGCTCGTGTTCGTGGGCTGGGCGTATGCGGCGTGCTTCCCGTACCGCGCCAGGGAGCTGCCCGTGTAGAATACCGCCGCACCACGCGCCGACAGGCCGATCAGGCGATCCAGGTACCAGGCCGTGCGCGCCGCAAGCCGGTCGCGCTTGCTCCCCTCCGCGTACTTGGCGCGTACCGTCATCAGGATATCACCCCGCAGCCACAGTAGGTAGGGCTTGCCCCTGGTGCGAGCGATGAGCGCGGCGAGCGGGAGAAGCGGGTGCGGGCCATTGATCCAGATCAGGTCCCCCCCCCGTATAGCGGTGTACAACTCCCGCGCGATCGTGAGACCGTCACGCGGGAAACGGCGCAGGAACTCCTCCAGCGTACGCGAAGGTGGCAGCGGGCGGTAGCCCACCCGTTCGGACGTTATGCTGAAGCCGCGCTCGGCACCGGCGGCGTGGACCGGGGCACACACCTCGATGCTGCGCGCAATTGGCGAAAGCTCCGGCACGAAGCGCATGAACGCGCTCGTGGTGCGAACATCGCCCTTCTCCTGGAAGTGATAGTCGCTCGTGACCAGGCACAAGCGATCCAGTGCGTCTTTCACCGTCCGCGCCTACTGCTCACTGCGGTAGATGACGACGCGCTGCTGCCGGAGCGTCTTCCACCAGCCCAGCAGAAATCCGAGGTTCGCGAGGCAGAAGCTGAAGGGTGCGGAGAAGATTCGCAGCCGTACATTCCGCAACTCCAGCAAGTAGCCCGTTACGGCCGCGCCATAGAACAGTAGCTGCCCCGCCAGCAGAAAGCGCGTGATCCTGCCACGGAACAGCGGCAAGTTGGAGCCCAGGGCGATGATCATGAATACCGGCGTCAGCCACCGAAGTATCTTGTGCGACACAAGCGCGGCGAAAACGCCGGGGTGCCGCACCGGATGTGGGAACGCGTGCTTGCCGCCCCACCCCGCGAGGTTTCGCGAGGTCATGCGCACGCGCGCCCGCAACTCCCCCTGAACTGTGCGGACCATCTCATCGTACGCGAGTGCCGATGGCTCGTGCACGACCCGGTACCCCTTGCGTATCGCCAGTTTCGGCAGTGTGCCATCCACCGAGTGGCTCGGCTGGAACGGCTCGAACACGGCCTTGCGGAACGACATGATCGCCCCACTCACGGTCGAGAGCACGCCGAGCTGGCTCTCCGCACCCCGCATGAACATCTCGAAGCGCCAGTAAAGCCCCTGGTTCTGCGTGAGGCCGCTCGCCTCGACGTTCACGAAGCGGAACTCCCCCTCGGCAACCCCAACCGTGGGATCCGAGTAGTGGGGCATCAGCTTCAGCAGAAAGTCCGACTCGTGCCGAGTATCCGCATCTGAGTGGAGGATGATCTCCCCGCGCGCGAGGGCGACCGCGTCGTTGAACGCCGCCGTCACGCCGCCGCGTTCTAGTCGCACATGCAACTCCACGCCACGTTCGGCGTAGCTGCGCACTACGTCGTTCGTTCCGTCCTCAGGCCCATCGGAAACGATCAGTATCTGCAGGCAATCCTTCGGATACTCCAGCGCAAGGAGGTTGTCGAGTTTGCGCCCGATCACCGCCTCTTCGTTGTACACGGTGGTAATCGCCGAAACCATCGGCCACTGCCACTGTGCCGGAGGGGCTGGCTCAGAGACTGGCTTACGCAGCAGGAGCAGCTTGAGGAGCAAAGGATAGCCCACCCACGTATATCCCAGGACCGCCAGCGACGTTCCCAGAACGGCCCGCGCGATGCCACGCAAGATGTTCAATCAGCGCCTCGCTCAGGGCCAATCGATGCCACCGGTGCCGCGGGAACCCCGACCACGGTAGCCCCCTTCGCCACATCGCGAAGGACGACCGCCCCCGCGCCGACCCTGGCGCGCGCGCCGATCCGCACCTGGGGGAGCACGCTTGCCCCCGTGTATACGTACGCCCCTGTGCCGACCCGCACATGGCCGGCGAGCGTCGCGCGGGGGGCAAGGTTCGCGTAGTCCTCCACCACGCAGTCATGCTCGACGATGGTTCCGGCGTGGAGCATAACACCACGCCCGACGGTTGCGCGGGGCTGGACGACGGCAAGTGCGTTCACGATGCTGCCATCGCCGATGGTAGCGCTGCTCGCGATAACCGCGGTGGGATGAATGGCGCTCGCGAGCGGCAATCCAAGCTGTGCCACGCGTCGCGCGAGGGTCTGCTTCTGACTATTGGAAGAGCAGGTAACCAGCGCACCCTGAAAGCGGGCAGCATAGTCCTTATCGAGCCGGTCCAGGGTACCTTCCACCGGTACGCCGAGCACCTCGCTACCCACCATCCGGCCTTGTGGGTGGAGATCAAGGATGGCCAGCACCTCGTGCTCACCGGTCAACCGAAACGTCTCCAGGGCATACGCTGCCTGGGCGCCTGCTCCCACAATCAGGAGCTTCACGCCACGCCGAGCGGCGTGCGCGTGAATGCGCCATAGAGTTGGGCGAACTCCTCGATTCCATCCCGCAGCGTCTGCTCCGGCGCGAAGCCGAGCGCGGCCAGTTTGCTGCTGTCCACCTGGTACGAGATCTGGTTCAGGATCTCCTTATTGGTGTGCCGAACCTGCATCCGAGGGAAGCGCGGCTCGATCAGCGCCAGGATATCGTTCACGCTCGCGTTCTCGCCGACGACGTTGAACGACTCGCCCTCCGTGCGCGGCTCCTGAAGGCAGAAGGCCACCGCGCGGGCAACATCGTTCACGTGGATGAACGGGCGCTTCTGCTCGCCACTGCCGAACACCTCCAGCGGTATCCCCACGGCAGCGCGGAACGCGAAGATGTTCACGACGGTATGGACCCGCAGGCCGGGAGAGTTACCGTACACGGTGGCGAACCGCAGAGCGGTTGGCTTCACCCGCCCGTCCGTCAGCTTGGCGAGTGCAAGCGTGTCGCGCTCACCCTTGAGCTTGAACTCGCCATACGGGCTGGCCGGGTTGCACGGGCTCTCTTCGTTCACGGTACCGCTCGTGGGGCCGTACACACTCGTCGTGGAAGCGTAGATCAGCCTGGTCACGTGAGGTGCCTGTTGCACCGCGCGAACCACGTTCTGCGTGCCCACATAGTTCGTAAGCTCCGTGTCGTCGCGGCGGTCGAAGGAGAGGGTCGCGTTCGTGAGCGCCGCCAGGTGGATCACCGTATCCGTATCGTCGCCGACCGCGCGCCGCACATCATCCTCGTTGCGCACATCGCCGAGCACGAGGTCGTAGTGATGGCCACCGGGCAGGTTCATCAGCGACTGGAACTTCTCGTCCTGCATGTTGTCGAGGATACGGACACGGTCAACCTGTGTGTCCTCGGCCAACGCTCGCAGAAGTTGGGAGCCGATGTAGCCGGCTCCCCCGGTGATCAGGATATTCACGGGTCGCCTCCTAGGACGGCTGTATCTCGTGGAAGGTTCGGACGATATAAGCGAGATCGTCGGGGGTCAGATTCGGGTGGTTCGGCAGCCCGAGCAGCTTGCCGGCGACCTTCTCGACGTTCGGCAGGAACACCTTGGAGTAGTCGGGCGGCTCGCCGTAGTCACCCCCTGGCCAGGGCTTGCCGTTCGCGTAGAAGTTGCGGTCGATCATCAATGGCTGCCGATACAGTGGCCGCTTGTATCTCTGCCGCACCTCGATACCCCGCGAACGAAGGAGCTGAATGAGCTCGCTGAAGGGCATCCCGAGCTTCTCCTCGTCGATCCAGAGCGGGCACCAGAAATACGTATGGCGCACGTGACTCTCGACCTTCCCGACGCGCAGCCACGGGATGTCCTGCAACTCCGCCAGCAGAAACTCCGAATTCGCGATGCGTGCGTGGTTTGATGCCTCCAGCCGATCCAACTGCACCAGCCCCATCGCCGCCTGAATCTCGGACATGCGATAGTTATACCCGAGCATGACGTGGGTATCGCGCTCCGGCATGCCATGCCCACGCATCAGGCGGGCGTATTCGTAGATCTGCTCGTCATTTGTCGTAACGATGCCCCCCTCCCCCGTGGTCATCGCCTTCGTGGCGTAGAAGGAGAAGATGCCCGCCTCGCCAAACGAGCCGACCTTCTGGCCGCGATACTCGGTGCCATGCGCCTGGGCGCAATCCTCCAGGATCTTCAAACCGTGCTCATGGGCGACCGCGCGCAGGCCGTCCATATCCGCCGCGTTGCCGAAGAGGTGCACTGGGATGATTGCCTTGGTTCGGCGGGTGATGCGGCGCTTCACGTCCTCGGGATCGAGGCAAAAACTCTCGCTGTCTATGTCCGCGAAAATCGGCACGGCCCCGGCGTGTACGACCGAGGTGACCGTCGAGAAGAAGGTGAGCGGCGGAACGATCACCTCGTCGCCCGGCCCAACCCCAAAGGCGGCGAGCGCGGTATGCAGCGCCGCGGTGCCATTGGAAACCGCCGTCGCATATCGGGTACCGGTGTATTCTGCGAAGCGGCGCTCGAACTCCTCCACCCTGTGCCCGGAGACATACTGGCCGGAGAGGATAACCTCTCGGACGGCCTGTACCTCCTCCTCACCGACAAGCGGCTCGGCTACCTTGATCATTCTGGTCGCCATATAAACTCCTGGTCTGTTACGGGCGGGGGTGCGAGACTCGCCAATTATATCCATCGCTTATCCGGTTGCCAACAACGGGCCATCCAGACCTTGCACTACACTTGCCCACACGAGGCGAGATCGAGACTATCCGGCCGGTGACGGCGGGCGCGATGGCTGCACCATGAACGCATTGTTCGCCTGGACTTCCGGTGCCTCCTCTGCTGTGAGATACAGTACGGCGCCGGTGAGACCCACCAGGAACCAGAACAGCTCGCGAGCCAGCTGCCACTCCACGAAGAAGTGCGCGGCCTGCGCCCACCAGAACGCGGCGAACGCGAGCAGCAGGTAGCGCTTCGGCACATCGGGCCGTCGGAGGCGCCGGTGCAGCCCGAGCAGAATCTCCGCGAGCAGCCAGAGGATGGCCGCGAGAGCAACTATACCCCCGTCGTTGAGCGCCGCGACGTACTGGTTGTGCGACGCCTCATACACATCGAAGCCGAGTAATTGCCGCTCGCGGGGCGTGGCGTACTCGTTCATCGTATCGTCGAAGCGGCCCACGCCAACGCCGGTCAGGGGATGGTCCTGGGCCATGCGCAGCCCGATGCGGAGCAGGATTATCCGGCTGCTGTTCGAGGTGGCGGCTTGCTCCTCGAAGTTCAGGGTCGTGCCCAGTCGCCGGGTCACGCTGTCGGGGGCGAGCGCCAGGGACAGGGACACCAGCAGCACCAGTCCCAACACCACCCTCCAGTTCACCCGGCGGCTGTACAGCACGAAGACGGCGGCGAAGCCGGCGGCAAGGCCGACCACCGCGCTGCGGGCCAACGTCAGCAGCATCGCGCCGAAGCAGAGGACCAGAGCGAGCATCAGCAGCCGTTTCGCTGTCCGGGTGATGGTGGGGGAGCCCATGCAAAAGAGGATGAACGGTATGATCGCCATGAAATAGTAGCCCGAGGCGTTCTTGCGTGCGATACCCACAAAGATGTTCAGGAAGTAGCGCCCGTTGATCACGTAGTCGGCGAAACCATACACCGCCGCGAGCGTGAAGCCGAAGATGAGCAGGTACATCGTGCTCTCAAGCGACGCAAGCGAGCCCGCCAGGTTGCTCACGAGCAGCGCGAGCAGGAGGAGCACGATCACGCGCAAGGCGAGCTGAATCGTGCGTGATTCGAAATCGCCGCGTACCACGATCGATACCAGCACCGCGGCAACGTACAGACCGATCGGCCAGAACACCCGCGGCACCCGCACCAGGAGATTGCCGGTCACCCCAAGGCCGCGCAGCACCCACAACCCGATGAACGCCACGGCGAGCAGGACGACGGGCGGCAGGTTGTTGCCGGTGAAGAGCTGCGCACGCCAGAAGAAGTTAACGATCAGCGCCAGCGTCAGCACGAGGATGGGGATCGACTGGACGCTGACCGTGTAGCGCCCCGATGTCACCGGGGTGCTCATCGCGTTGCGCCTCGGTGCCGCATCCCTGCAGCCCGCGTGCGCAGACGCCCGAGCCGCGCGCCGACATACGCAACGTCCTGCCGGTTTGGGATCAGTATGTCCATCCAGGATATACCGGACCAGCGGACGAAGAGGACGCCGAGGATCAGCGTGGAGAGGGTATAGCTGATAGTGGACGCCAGCGCGGCCCCCTTGATGCCCCAGCCGGGGAGCGGGATAAGCCACAGGTTCAGACCCACGTTCACCGCCATCGAGAGGAGCGTCGCACGGAGGAACCACTTCGCCCGCCCCTGGCCGATGAAGTAGTTCGCGAGCACCTTCTGGACGGAGAACACCACGATGCCGAGCAGCAGGATACGCAGCGGGGCGATGGAGCCGAGGAACTTCTCGCCGTACACGAGGCGCAGCAGGGGGCCAGCGAGCACGAACACGCCGACGCTGCCGAGCAGGCTGGTCGCGAATACCACCCGGCTGGTTTGCGCCGTGGCCTGCTGCGCCGCCCGCTCGTCACCGGTGGAGACGCGCGGCAGCAGTGCCGTGGAGATCGCCGCGGGCAGGAGCCACAGCACCTCGGCGAAGCGGAACGCCATGCTGTACAACCCCAGGAAGGCCTCGGCGAGAAAGATGTTCACCAGGAAGACGTCAAACCGATACCCGATGGCCTGCGCGACGGAACCCGCCTGCACGCTGAGGCCGTAGCGCGCGGTCCGCGTGAAGAGCGGCCGATCAAGCACGGGCCGGAATCCGTACGCGCGGCCAATCATATACGCGTTGATGGCACACGTCAGCAGCGCGTTGGCGACCAGCGCCGCCGCCAGGCCCTGGTACTTCCCCGCCACACTGCCCGGCAAGGTGATGCCCGCGAGGATGAAGAACGGCAACGTCGCGAAGCGCAGTGCATAGAGTGCGCTGTACATGGAGAGCCGGTTCTCCCCGATCCAGACGTAGTCCAGATAGCTCTGCAGGATGACCACAGGAAAGACCAGCGAGAACAGGAACATCGAGAGCAGGCTGTATGAGCGGAAACTCAGCAGGGGACTGAGCAGCCCGAACACCGCGAGCGAGAGCACGCCAAACAGGGTAGCGCCCGCGACCGCGTTGCCCAGCATCTGCGCCATACCGAGCTGCTTCTGGCCCCGGAAGTAGACGTGGGCGGGCCCAATACCGAAGCTGCCCAGTGTGTTGACGTACGTCAGCACCGTCACCAGGAGCGTGTAGTTCCCGACGGCGCGGGCATCTAGCAGGCCGCCGATCAGGAAGAACACGAGTGCACCCGCCACCTTCTGCAAGTTTCGACTCAGTAGGACGAGGAGGCTGCTCCTTAGCACCGCTGGCCCACGGCGCGCTCGTACTCGCCTTCTATCCGGTGCACAGTGCGGTTAATGTCAAACGTGGAATGTGCCCGCTCGACGGCGGCCTTCGACATGCGCAACCTTCGATCCGGCTCGCTCAACAAACTCACGACGGCGGATGCGATCGCACCGGCATCACGCGGCGGCACGTGCAGCCCGGTCTCACCCTCCCGCACGATCTCGGGTATCCCCCCGACGTTCGTGGCGACGCTCGGCACGCCGCAAAAAGCGGCCTCCATCAGGGCAACCGGACTCGCCTCCGAGAGCGACGGCATCACGAAGACATCCGAGACCGCCAGCAGCTCGCGCACGTCCGCCCGACTACCGAGAAAGTGCGTTGCTCCGTCAACCCCGAGTGCCCCCGCCTGCTGCCGCAGCACTGCCTCCTCCACCCCATGCCCGACGAACAGGAAACGCGCTTCGGGGCACTCCCGCAGGATCTGGGGCACGGCTTCGAGCAGGTACCGCTGACCCTTGATCGGACGTAGCCGGCCAACGGTCGTGACGACCTGCTTGCCATCCAGGCCCAGCGTACGGCGCAGCGCCGCCACCGCGCGCGCATCGGGCCGGCTCCACAGGGCGGGGTCAATACCGGGATAGATTACGGAGAAGCGGGCGGCCGGCAGGTGATGCAGGCGCTGGAGCTGGCGCCGAATCGCGTGGTTGACGACGATGATGCGCGAGCTGCACAGGTTCAGGAGCAGATCCACCAGGATGTTCTGCGGCTTGCGACTCTTGAAGGGCATCCCGCGCTTGTGGGTGACCACCGGGGTGCCCGTCAGCACCGCGGCCAACCGGCCAAACGTCTCGCCCGCGTACAGGTTTGCGTGCACGATGTCGATCTTCTCGCGACGGATCACCCGCATCAGGTCACGCAGGTTCCGCGAACTGTTCCTGCCGTGGCCATTGATCCGATAGTGCGGAAGATCAAGCGCGTCATAGCGGTCCCGAATGACGCGATCCCCTTCACCGATGGTAAGTTCTTTATAAGAGGAGAACTGCACGCTGGCGAGCACAGGACGAAAGCGGGAACGATCCATCCGGCGCAGCAACTCGTACAGCTGCCATTCCGCCCCGCCTTGCGCCACTGGCCCCATCACGACCAGGACGTTCAGTACCCTAGGCGACACTCGCTTCCCGCTTCAGCAACTCCTCGACGGCGTCGCGGACCGTCAGCGTCGGCTCGAAGCCCAGCGCCCCCTGAACCTTGCTGATATCGAAGTGGAAATCGGTCAGTTCCACCTCCCTGCCCGCGGCACCACGATCCGGCTTCTGCTCCACCGGAACCGTGTACCCGAGCGTGGTCTCCGCGGCGTCGTTGACCGTCTGGATGATGGACCGGACGCTGATGGTCTCCGTACCACCCAGGTTGTACAGTCCGGTGGCGCGTTGCTCGATAGCAAGCTTAAACGCATTCGCCGTATCCCGAACGTGCAGGAAGTTGCGAACCTGCTCGCCCGATCCATACATCGTGATGGGCTCGCGCTTGAGCACCTGCTCGACAAGGATGTTGAGGAGCGAGCGCTTCTTCGCGATGCTACGCCCATAGATATTGCTCTGCCGGAAGATGACCACGGGAAGACCATCGAGCTTCTGCGCCGCGAGCAGGACGTACTCCGCCCCAGCGCGCAGGTTACCGTACATACCGATCGGCGCGCGCGGGGTTTCTTCCGTGATGTGATGTGGTGGTATTCCGTATACCGCGAACGTCGAGGGGTACAGCACCTGCTGTACCCCCGCCTTAACCGCCGCATCCGTAAGGTGCTTCGTTGCCACGAGGATGTTCCGCGCAGCGCCCTCCGGATCGTTCTCGCACACGGGGATACCAGTATAGCCGGCCAGATGCACTACCACATCCTGACCGCGCACCATCTCGGCGGCGTGCTCCGGCTCCGCCACGTCCATCTCCTCGACCGTGACGTCGCCCACCTGCCGCACATCGCCGGTGCTGAAGTTATCGATCGCCCGGACATCGTGATCGTGCCGCAGGAGGTCCACCAGCAGCGAGCCGATAAAGCCCGCCGCTCCCGTTATGAGTATCTTCAAAGCCTCTTATCCTCTTCCAGGTCATGAACGGCGACGCGCGCCGTTGGTCCGGGACGTTACGCCACAGACACCCGATTCAGCAACTGCTCGGGCACGAAACGATCCTTGTATGCCAGCAACGTGTCGCGGTACGGCTGGAGGCTCTCCAGCGTGTCCCGCAAGCCATCCATGATATCCACGGTCGGGTGGGGCAGCAGCTCGTTCATGAAGCGGCTGTTCTCCATCACCATCTGGTGCTCTTCCTTCTCGACGCGCGGATTCTCCAGATGGTCCACCTGCACCGGTATGCCCATCTCCGCCCCGATGGCCTGGATGCCCTCACCGATCTCCTGGATGCCGACCGGGCCGCTCGTCTGGTTAAAGATATCGAACTTCTGGTTCGGCTCCCGCTTCGCGGAGGCCACAATCGAGTCTACGGCATCCTGCAGACCGATCATCGGGCGCTTGAGGCCGCCCTTGCCGTAGACCGTGATCGGGAAGCCCGCGAGCGCCTGTGCCGCGAAGCGGTTGACGACCACGCCAAAGTAAAAGTCGAAGTCGAACCGGGTCGCGAGGCGCGGATCGCCCTGCGTCTCGTCCGTCCTGGTGCCGTACGTGATTGCGGTGCGCAGGTCGATGACGGAGAGCTTCCACTTGGCGTTGGCAAGCCAGAGGTTGTTCACGTCGTGGCACTTGCTCATGTGGTACCAGGAGCCCGCCATTCCGGGGTAGATCACCGAGCCCTTGCGGCCGTTGCGCTCCACATCCAGGAATCCCTCGGGGATATCGAAGTCGGGCTGCCCGTAGACGCCTGTCGTGGTCGTCTCGACGAAGACCGTCTCGATCAGGTTGTGCTCCTTGAGACCCCACAACAGGTTGCTGGTGCTCTGGACGTTGTTGTGCTGCGTGTACGTCGCGCGCTCACCATTGATCTCCGAGTACGGCGCGGACGGCTGGGCGGCGAGATGGAGCACGACGCGTGGCCGGAAGGTGGCGTAAATCTGCTGGACAAAGGCGCGGTCGGTGATGTCACCCTCGATGAAGCTGATGTTCCCGTGACCGGCCTCGCGCGCCGCCTCCAGGCGCTCCTGCATGCTGTGGATGGGAATGGCGGATACGCAGCCGATCTCCTCCACCCAGCGGCGGCGGGCGAAGTTGTCGACACCGACGATGCGCTCATCCGGGAACTCCCGCGAAAGCTTGAGTAGCGCCGGCCATCCTATATATCCATCCGCACCAGTTACCAGTATTGCCATCTCGTGATACCCCCATTACGACTACGATTTGCCCTTGCAATTATCCCGTGGTGGGAACGGAACGGGCTCGTGGCGCCCGCCGTGCCCCGCGGACGAACTCCAGCAGGAATGACAGGAAGGTGCCTAGTACCAGACCCGCGACAAGGCCAAGTACGGGCGGCAACAGGCCACGCACATCGGTACGGTCCGCCGTGGTCGCCGGATCAGCCACGGTGATCTTCTCGTTTTGTATCTCGCCCGTCACCTGCTGCTGCCGAATCAACGTGCTCAACGATTCATACGTCGTACGGTACGCGTTCCGATCAACAACCCTCTGGTCCCGCTGCGACGTAGCTTCCTCCAGCTGCGAGCGCAAGGTACTGACCTCCCCCTCCAGCCTGCGGATGTTGCTCTGCAGTTCGGTCTGCCGACGTGTCAGCACCTGGCTTAGGCGGAGCACGAACGCCCGCTGCTGCGCGGGGGGCAGCGCACTGACCTGGTCAAGTGTTGGCTGTACCTGTACCCCATCCGGCTGCGACGGCACAACCGAGAGTCCGCCATTTTCCTGGTTCGTCTGCTCTAGTCTGCTCTCAATAGCAGGCAGGAACCGGGCCAGCTCGACCCTGCTAGCCTCCGAGGTGAACGCGGAGAGGGTGAGCAGTTGCACCGCGAGGGAGGATGCCTGGTTTCCCCCACCAGCCGCGAGTTGGTCGCGCAAGAGCGCGGCGGTGCTGAGGTCGATCGCGATCTGATTGCTCTGCCGCTGATAATCGTTCAGCAGCGCCTGACGCGATGCGGACCGGGCCGCGATGCTGGTGAGGTTGCTATCCCGCTCGAATTCATTGAGCTCCTGCTGGCTCCGGTTCCACTGTGCCTGAATCTGTGGGAGGGTCTTGCGGGCTGCTTCAGCGTCGAAGTATCCTTCGCCCAACGTCTGGTTGATATACTCGGTCGCCACACCGGACCACGTATTCGCCAGATTCTGGGAGACGTTGCGGTCGCGATGGGTCACGGTGACGCTGAGGATGTTCGGACTACCCGCCACCTCCTGGACACGAACCAGGGGAAGGAGTGCCCCGGGCTCCCGCAAGCTCTGGGGAAAGCCGTCACCAAGGTCTCGTATCATCTGTTGCCGTACGAGGTCCTCCACTGCGCTGTTCACGCTCAATGCAGCGATAGAACGCACGGGCAGGTTTGGCACAAGGAGCTGGGCGAGGGCCACGTCGATCCGGGGACCGCCGGTGTTCTGGGTGTTGACGGAGATGTTCTCGGGCGAGGGCTTCACGAGGAGGCGCGCCTGACTCTCATACGCCGGTGGGCGGGTCAAGCCGTAAACCAACCCCAACACCGCGCCGAGAACTGCGAGGGAGACAATGAGCCACGACCACCTGAGCAGGACACGTAGATACTGCCCCAGGTCAATCACACCCGTCAAAATCCCCCCTCGTTGCGCCCAGACAGCACCGTCAACCTTGCTCGCGAACCTCGCCCGAGTATAGGGTCCAGCGCGCGATAGTGTCAAACGTGTTTGACGGTCCAGCCGGCAGGCGCCTATAATCGCGCGTCCCACAAGCACTCGCGTGAAAGGTATGGTCTTCGCTTGCAGATAGGTATCGTCGGGCTGCCCCGCAGTGGCAAGAGCACCGTCTTTCACGCGCTCACCGGTGCGCGAGCCGCAGGCGACGGATACTCCCGCCGCGAACAACCGAGCGTCGCAGTGGTGCGCGTGCCGGACGAGCGCCTCGATCGACTCGTGCCGATGTTTAACCCCAAGAAGACCGTGTACGCGACCGTGGAGTTCGCTGATATCGGCGGCATCCAGGGCGCCGCGGCCGATGGCACGCGACAGGGCTTCAGCTCGACGTTGCTTGCGGCGGCCAGGCAGGTCGACGCGCTCGCGGTGGTGCTCGGGGCGTATGACGACGACGCGGACCCAGCGTCGGACCTCGAGGAGATCGAGCTAGAACTGAACTTCGCGGACCTCTCCGTGATCGAGAAGCGGCTGGAACGGCTCGCGGCAGATATAAAGAAGAGTCCCGCCGCCTCACGGGCGGGCTTCGAGGCGGAGCACGAGTTGCTGACCCGGCTCAAGGCGGGGCTGGAGCAAGGAACGCCGATACGTGAGCTCGGGGTAACACCGGAGGAGGCGAAGCTACTGCGCGGCTACGGCTTCCTCACCGAGAAGCCATCCTTCGCGATCGTGAACGTCGCCGAGGACAAGGCGGGGGAGTCAGAGACGCAGCTCGACATCGGCCAGCCAAGCGTCACGATCTCGGGCTCGATTGAGTCGGAGATCACGGAGCTAGATCCGGATGACGCGCGCGCGTTCCTCGCGGACCTGGGCATCGCGGAGCCGGGAATCAACCGGGTGATACAGGTGGCATACTCCACGTCCAACCTGATCTCCTTCCTGACGGTCGGCCCCGACGAGGTGCGCGCCTGGCCCGTCCGCAACGGCTCCACGGCGTTGGAGGCCGCCGGTGCGATCCACACCGACATCGCCCGCGGGCTGATCCGTGCAGAGGTGGTCTCATACGACGATCTCATCGCGTGCGGCGGGCTCGTGGAGGCACGTAAGGCCGGGGTACTACGGCTGGAGAGCAAGACATACGTCGTCAAGGACGGCGACGTATGCAACTTCCTGAGCAACGTCTAGCGCCTCCCTCGGCGACATCTTCGTGGGCGCGTCACGCAGACTGCCCGATGTGCCTGCTCTCGGCGGGCGACTGTGCGAGCTGACGTGCGGCTATGCAGCACTCGGGCGAACCAATCCCGTTTAGAGGATGGGCTTGCGCTTGGGCACGCCGGGCTCTCTGGGGTACTGCGCCGGCGTGTGGGCAACCTTCTCGATGACCAGCAGTTGCCGCGTACCGGGTACACCGGGAAGCTCATATGGTATCGGTTCGCGCAGCAGCCCGCCCATCGCTTCGACCGCGGCAAGCCCCGCCGCTATCTCCTCATCGACCCGCTCGCTTTTCATCGCGATGAAGTGACCGCCAACCCGCGTGAACGGGAGGCAGTACTCGGCCAGGGCGGGGAGATAGGCAACGGATCGCGCGAGCACCAGGTCGAACCGTTCGCGCAGCACGGGACGTTGTCCCTCCGTCTCCGCCCGGCCACGCACAACGCGCGTGTTCAGGCCGAGTTGCGCCGAAGCGAGTGATACGAACTCCGCCTTTTTGCGGCTGGATTCGAGGGCGGTGACGGCGATCTCCGGCTGTACAATCGCGAGTGGCAGGGCAGGGAAGCCCGCACCCGTGCCCACGTCCAGGATGGTCGCGGGTGCCCGGCCGGTCGTCGCCCAGTTGTGTCCGCAGGGAACGAGCGAGTCCACGATGTGCTTCAGGCGGATCTCTCGCGGGTCACGAATGGCCGTCAGGTTGAAGCGTGCGTTCCACTCGACCAGCAGGTAAACCAACTGGTCGAGTCGCTCCACCTGGGATGCCGTGAGCGTGACGCCGATCTGCGCCGCTATGTCCGCCAGACTTTCCTCTGGGACAGAGTCTGAGCCACTGGATGCATCGGGTGGAGCGACATCGAATCCGTCGATGTCACTCCACTCCGTAGACTCGGCCGGCAACGGAGTTACCGCGCGACCGAAACCGCCGGGGCAGCGGCGCCAACCAACTCCAACGCTGCGCGCTCGATCCCCGCCGCGTCGAGCCCAAGAAGCTTGCGCAGCAGGGGCTGCTCTCCATGCTCCACCCAGCGGTCCGGCATGCCGAGCCGGGCGATCTTGGCGGGCATAGCGCGGTGATCGACCAGGAACTCCAGTACCGCGCTGCCAAAGCCACCCATCAGTACGTGCTCCTCGACCGTGAGTATGGCATCGTGCTGTTCGGCCAGTCGCAGGAGCAGCTCCTCGTCCATCGGCTTGATGTAGCGACAGTTGACGACGGTGGCGAACACTCCACGCTCGGCGAGGCGCTTGGCCGCGCGAGCCGCCTGGTTCACGCTGTACCCGGTCGCGAGGATGAGCAGATCCTCCCCCTGTTGTATCGTCTCCCAGCTACCAACGGGGATGGTATGCAGCGTCTCAGCGAGCGGTACGCCATATCCCGCGCCGCGCGGGAAGCGAATCGCCGCCGGCGCATCGAGCGAGAGTGCGGTCGCGAGCAGGTGTTGAAGCTCATCCTCGTCCTTCGGCGCCATCAGGGTGATGTTCGGCACGCCGCGCAGGTACGCGATGTCGAGGCCGCCGTGGTGCGTGCGTCCATCGTCGCCCGCCAGCCCGGCCCGGTCCATCGCAAGCGTGACGGGCAGATTTTGCATGCATACGTCGTGCACCACCTGATCGTATGCGCGCTGAAGAAACGTGCTGTATATCGCCGCGACGGGCCGCTTGCCGGACGCGGCAAGACCGGCCGCGAAGGTCACGGCGTGCTGCTCGGCGATCCCGACATCATAGCTGCGCTCTGGGAAGCGCTCCGCGAACTTGTCCATGCTGGTGCCGTTGGGCATCGCGGCGGTAATACCGACGATCCGCGGGTCGTCCTCCGCGAGCCGAATCAGCGTCCGCGCGAACACATCCTGGTACTTCGGTCCGGAGTCCGCAGGCTCAATATCGGTGGGGCCTTCAGCGCCCCCCTGCTTTGAGACGGCGTGGCCCTTCATGAAATCGGCTTCCGCCGGGGCGTGCCCCTTCCCCTTCTCGGTTATGGCATGGATAAAGACCGGCCCATCGATCTGCTTCGCGAGCGTGAGCGTCTCCTGCAGATCCGTAAGGTTATGGCCATCAACCGGCCCGAGGTACGTGAGGCCGAGCTCCTCCCAGATCATGCTGGGCAGGACCGCCTCCTTCACCCCGTCTTTGAGGCGCTTGCCGATCTCGACGAGAGCATCGCCTGCGGGCATCCGGGCCAGGATGGACGCAATCTCCCCCTTCGTCTTGTGGTACTTCTTATTTGTGCGCAGACGGGTGAGGTAGCGCGGCACCGTCCCGACGTTCGGGTAGATGCTCATCCCGTTGTCGTTCAGCAACACGATCAGCTTCGTCCCGAGGTGGCCGAGGTTGTTGATCGCCTCCAGCGCCATGCCGCCGGTGAGTGCGCCGTCGCCGATCACCGCGACCACGTGATGATCCGCGCCCTCCATGTCGCGTGCAACGGCCATGCCAAGCGCGGCGGAGATGCTCGTGCTCGCGTGTCCCGCCCCGAACTGGTCGTGCGGACTCTCCTCACGGAGTAGGAACCCGCTCAGGCCGCCATGCTGCCGTATGGTGTGGAGCTGCTGGCAGCGGCCCGTGAGCATCTTATGCGGGTATGCTTGGTGCCCCACGTCCCAGACGATCTTGTCCCGTGGAGAGTCGAGCACGGTGTGCAACGCAACCGCCAACTCAACAGTGCCTAGGCTTGCGCCGAGGTGACCTCCGGTGGTGTACAGGGTATCGATCATCCGCTGCCGGATCTCAGCGGCGAGCTGGACGAGCTGGTCCTGGGTGAGTTCCTTGAGTTGCTGGGGCGCTTCTATGGTGTCGAGTATGTTCGGCATTACCACTCCAGTACGATGCATCTGCCCACTCTGGGCCGGGTTCCGGGACTATCCGAATATAACAACCCCCTCACGCAGGGTCAAATTGCGAAAGAGCCCAACCATTATACCCCGGTCGTGTCAGCGCACGTTCCTAGCCGTCAATCGCTACAGTAACGCTTTCAGAGGTATCTGCCACTGGTCGCCCTTTTTCTGCGCGGCCAGGCGGTGTTCGCGGATAAGCTTCCGCACCTGCTGCGGCGTGTATCCTAGCGCCTCGGCGGCGAGCTTCACGCCCACCGTCGCGACGTTCAGGTCCACGATCGCGTCATCGGGGCGGTCGCGGATCGTCGGTTCGAGCACGCTCCACCGGCCGTGCGCGAGGCGAATCGCGATCGGGTCGCGCGTGTCGAGCGCCTCGATCCGCTCCGCCTGCAGAAAACGCCGAACCTCGCCTGCCGTCATCGTGTTCTTCTTCATCGCTTCACTTCCCTGGCGCTGAGGAGCTCCATTGATCGCCGCAGCGTCTGCTTGCCATATTCGAACGTCGGTTGCTCACCATTGAAGTACGCGAAGATCACCGGCTCGTCGTCGATCACCGCGACTCCCATCTGGTGCACCAGCCATCCGCGCTGCACCGGCAGCCACCCACCCTTGAACGCAACCGTGCTCGACGCGGGGAGGCCCGCCGACACACCCCATCGCTGCTCCGTCACGATGCCGGACATCAACCGGAACGCGACATCCCGCAGGCGGGGGTTCAGCCGCTCGCCATAGTACAGGCTACGCATAAGCAGAGCCATATCCGGCGCAGTGGTCGTACTCAGGCCCCATGCCTCCGGATTGATGGTCGTAGCATGAACGCCGCGAGCCCGCAACTCCGCCGTTACAGCAGGAGGTCCGCCCACCGCAGCCAGCAGGTTGGTAGCCGCGTCGTTGTCGCTTATGGTGATCATCGGGGCGAGCAGATCTGTCCCCGACTGGACGGCATTGGGGTTCGCGGCGTACGCACGGGCGAGCTGCGTGGCCATGATCGGCACCTTCACCGTACTCGCCATAGCAAACCGTGCACCGGAGTTGTAGGTATACAACGTGTTCGTCTGCGGTAGATAGACCGCCGCTGCCGTAGCGCCTCGCCGCTGTCGAAGGAACGCAACGACGTCCGGCGCGAACTGCGCCAGGGGCCGCTCCTGGGGAGTGGTGAGTGCCTGCCCCGGTGGGGGGAGTTTCAAGCCACCCACTTCACCGGCGGCGGGTATCCGGAGTCGCTGCCCGACCGCGAGTGGCGCGTCGGACGTCAGGCCGTTTGCCGCGGCGAGTGCGTCCACCGAAACCCCATACTCCCTGCTGATATCATACAGCGTGTCCCCTGCCCTGACGGTGTGGTACTGTGCCGGCTGCGTTGGGGTTGGCGACGCCTTCACCGGTGTGGGGGTCGGTGGCTTCGTTCGGGTTAGCGTTGGTGGCGCGGTCTCCGCTGCGGACGGCACACCACTCGTCGCGCTCGCAACGGGCGTCGTGTTGCTCACCGGCTCCGTGGGTGATACCCCCGCGGACGCCGTCGGGCTCTGCGACGGCGTAGGAGCGGCGGTGTCCGTCGGGGAAGAAGCGACGCGGCCAGTTACAACACCGGTAGCGACGGATTTTGCCGGGGAGCGCGACAATGCCCCGTCCGCGCACGCAACGGCGAGCAGGGAGAGCAGTAGCGACAGGGCGAGGAACCGGCGCGATAGCTGCGGGCTGGGCTGATGTGCAGGACTCGCATGTGATCCGAGTGCGATGGTACTCACCCCTGTAGCGCCACTCGCGGCTACGCAATTGCTGATTCTACGGCGAAAGTCCAGTCTAGCACAGCAGCAATCGCGCCTCAACCGCGCTTGTTATGCGCACCGGCGTGTGAGTATCATGCCCAGACCCGCACACAAATCAGGAGAGAGACCATGCCGCCCGAGTCCCAGCGCGCCTTCGACCCGACCGCGTACCTGACGGAGCATCAGGGACGTAAGTATCTCGAGGTCAGGTGGCGGGTGCTATGGCTGCGCACCGAACACCCAGACGCGGTTATCGAGACCGAGGAGGTCGCCTCGGGGGAGGACTGGGTGAAGTTCCGGTCTCGCGTCACCATTCCTGGCGGCGGCAGTGCCACGGGTCATGCCTACCAGAGCAAGCAGGACGTGCCGGCGGGATGGTATGAGAAGGGGGAAACGAGATCCCTGGGCCGCGCGCTCGTGTGCCTCGGCTACGGCACGCAGTTCGCCACGGAGTTCGACGAAGATACGGCGAGCGTTCCGAATCCGGTGGAAGGCCCGATAGAGTTCCCGAGGCCGCGCCCGGTGCGAGCGAGCACCCCCACCCGCCCGGAGCTACCGGTTCCCACTCGTGGGCGGGGTGGCGTTACGTGGAACGATTTCTGGCTGGCGGTGCGCGATCATAAAGGTTCGCACCCTGGCTTCGAGGAGTCGGCAATCGTCGGCAAGGATCCGTCGAAGCGCATGACCGCCGAGGAAGCGATGCGCCGGTTCCGGGAAGCGACGCAGGTATAGCAGCCGGCCCAGGCGTTGGTAACACTGCTGAACGGCCTGAAGAGACTAGAACGATCAGCGGGCTGCCCGATCTGCACACACTGACTAGCGTCGGGCGAACGCCTCCGTGACGATCGCGGTGAGCCGCTCGACGGCGCTCAGGTCGAAGGTGAGCCGGTTCTTGGTCAGTGCGAACGCGACCCCATGGCAGTGTCGGCGTAGGCGTAGCTCCCGCCGGCACCCGCCATCCCGAATACGGTCGAAGTCTCTTGCGGACTGGTCCCGGGACGGCCGACGGCATAGCCCAGCACCCAGACGCACGGATTACCCATGATCTGGTCGACCCCGCTGAACGCCACGGCAGATATCACGCGCAGGTGCTCGGGCGAAACGAGCCGCACGCCGTCCACCTCACCCAGCAGCGCAGCGTACATGCGCGCCATGGCGCGTGCGCTCATCTTGCCGCCAGCTGGGATGTCGGCCATCAGCACATCCGGGCGGTTGCCGAACTCGGCGTTGGCGGATACCGTGCGCGGTGCCCACTTGAAGAACGGCGAGTCGTCCGGCAGTGCCGCGAGAAAATCCGCCATGCCTTCCATGTCTTCCAGGCGGGCCAACCGGCCGAGTTCGGAGGCGGGGACGCCGAAGTAGAGCTCGTCGGCTATTCCCAGCGGCGGGGCAACGTCCTCGCGGAGGACCTGAGAGATGGGCTTACCGGTCGCCCGGCGGACGATCTCACCGATGATGTAACCGAACGTCCAGGCGTGATAGGCGCTCTTGGTGCCCGGTTCCCACCAGGACTCGGCGTCGGCGATGCCCGCGCACATCTTCTGCCAGTCGCATACATCTTCTATCGTGGTGTCTGGAGGGAGGCCGGGCACGCCGACCGTGTGTCAGTGCGTGTCGGACGGTCGCGCATTCCTTGCCGTGGGCACCGAACTCCGGCCACAGATCCATGATCGGTGTGTCGTAGCCGAAAAGGCCCCGCTCGACGAGCACATGGGCGACGGTCGCGGTCGCCCCCTTGCCCATCGAGTAGCAGTAAAACGGAGTGTCCGGCGTAACGGGGCGGCCGGTCGCCGGGTCAGCCACCCCCGCCACGGCGTCGACAACCTGCTCGCCGCGCCGATAGACGGCGACCTGCAGGCCGCGCTCAACTCCGGAAGCAACCAGTCCATCGATCGTCTCCTGGACTCGCTGTTGCAGGTCGTTGATGGACCTTTCCTCCTCGATACCAGCCCAACCACCAACCAAACTGAAGCTAGCGCGGCAAAAGCTTGACCGGAGGCTGAACGCGCTCTTCCAATGTGGTTTCGCGCGGACGGTTCGGATCAAATGGGATCAGGCAGCGACACCTGCGTACGGGAGGTAGGATGGGGCAGGACCGCCATGCCTGCCCCATCTAGCGGCGTTCCCGGCGGGACTCGAACCCACAACCTTTGGCTTCGGAGGCCAACGCTCTATCCGATTGAGCTACGGGAACGCGACGGCCAAAGTATAGCACACCCACGACTCACCGTTCAGTCCATGCACGGCCCATCACGACGCTTTCATCCACACAGATACCCTCGTTGCATCCCCGTGCGGACGACACTCAACCATCGGTAACCGTGCCGCAAAAATCATGACACCCTGCGGTGCCAGATGACTCCAACCCGGGGAGCCGAATCGATCTTCCCCTGCCCGCTTGCACCTCTTGACACGGCATTTGGACTGTAGTAT
>JADDPA010000053.1 GCA_016782125.1 Thermobaculum sp. | reverse complement strand
CACCTGTACCACGTTTGCTGATGCGACTGTACGATATGCAGTTCGCCTGGCAGTACCGACCCAGATATTGGTCGGTGGGAACTGCCCGGGACCACCTCCTTCGATCGCCACGGCGACACGTTATAGGCAGCTGCCGAGTTACAACAGCGACGATAGCGTCATTATGCGTCATCGCCTGCCGTCCTTTGCAGTGTAAATCTCGGACATCCTGGCCAAGCAAAGTCCAATCTTGCCCGTGCTGGTTGCCGTAGGAACCGTGGGCGAAAGGGTGAGGTGTTTGGATACTGGGGAATCCCTACCAGCCAAAGAAGTAGCCAGCAGTGCCGCTATGGCTTCTGCTTCGCGTAACCCGTGAGCTCCACGTACCCCCGGCCGCTGACGCTGCCGGTCACTTCCACGGCTCCCTCCCAGTAGGCGACACCCGTCGAAGCGCGGGTGTCGAGTTCCTGATCGAGGATGACCGGTTTGATCGTGAGGTCAAGCCGCCTGCTCGGGATTCGGAGCCGCCAGCCGCTGGGGTACGTCGCGCCGGTTCTCGAGCTCGTCCAATTGCCGGTGGCGCGGACTTCGATCATTTCACTCGTCAGGTGCGACGCTTTTCCTTTCGCGTCCACGTAAGTACCGTATTCGAGAATTGTCCTGCCCTCCAGATCGCGCACGACGCTAATGGTCACGTCCGCCCCGTCGTCGAGTTGCGCGCTGTACCAATCCCAGCCGCCGCCCGCGACCGAGATAAAGTTGCCCCACTGGTGGTCCATCCATGCCTGTCCCGTGACGCGCAGCCGCTGCCCGTGATCGGTTATCGTTCCCTGGACGTCCATGCGGGTGCGGCTATAGTAGTAGGAGTCGCCCGCCGGACCGAACGAGATAACACCATCACGGTCGTGCAACACCACCGGTTTCGTCATCTTCAGAACAAGGTCGATGCCATAGTTATCCATTGTCGCCTTCAGCCTATCCGTCCCGCCTGATCCGCTCATCATCCAGTCGTCGAGGCGCAGATGGAAGCCGTCATCCTGGCGTGGCTGTGGGCCGGTGTACTGCTTTTGGTCGTACGCGAACTTTCTACGCTCAGAATCCGTGACTGCGAAGTGTGCGACGTATGCGCGCGGGAGCGCACCGCGCACCGCCTGGAACACGACCATTTCGAAGCCGTAACGCCGATTGCCGCCTTCGAGGTGCCCCGTGTAGTACCACCACTCGGTCAAGTCGTTATGCGGCGCCTCGTCTTGCGGGAAGCGTACCGGCGGCAGCGGTGTCGCAGGCTCCGTGGGCGCGCCGACCGACACCCGGTAGCCTTGCACCGTCTCGTCCGTGCCGCACGCACCCAACAGCACGGCGATTACGAGCAGGATGAGCGCTAGCCGTGGCGTGTTACTCCCCAAGTTGTACCGCCTCGAGCCGCCGCCGCACGAACGAGGGCGCCCACCAGTTCCACTCGCCAAGGAGCCGCATAGTTGCGGGAACGAGCAGCGCTCGCACGAGCGTCGCATCCAGGAAGACCGCAATCGCGACACCGAGCCCCAGCGCCTTGACGAGGATGATCTCCGCCGACACGAACGCGAGACCGACAACGACAACCAGCAGTGCGGCACTGGTTATGATCTTTCCGCTCCGTTCGAGTCCTATCGCGACGCTCGCGGTATTGTCGCCCGTCCGCTCCCACTCCTCCTTGATGCGCGAGAGCAGGAATACCTCGTAATCCATTGAGAGCCCGAACAAGGTGCAGAACATCAAGATCGGCAGGCTCGTATCGACAAAGCCGAGCGGCTGGAAGCGGAAGAGCCAGTCCAGGTTTCCCTCCTGGAAAATCCAGACGAGCGCACCGTATGAGGCGAGGATGGAGAGGGTGTTCATCAGAATCGCTTTGAGTGGGAGCAGCACCGAACCAAGCATCGCGAGCAGTACCAGGTACGTGGCTACGATAATGAGCACCAGCGCCCGAGGAAACTCGCCATACATCTCCGCGATGACGTCGTTGACCTCGGCTGTTCCGCCCCCGACCTGCAGCGATAGACCGTTCGGCAGGTCGGTTGCTCGTAGCCGATCGACGATCGCTGCAGACCGCTCGTCATTCCAGAGGTACGCCGTGTTCACCTGCATCAGCGTGACATGCTCGGCGGTCGATGCCCGCAGGGCCGCCTGCGCGTACAGGTCAGGGATATCGTCGCGGTTGCGGTACAGGAGCTTGTACTGTCCAAGCGTCAGGCGTGGATCGAGGTCGACGATGCTGGCAACACCGGTGACACCCGGCTGACGACGCACCTCTCGCGACAGCGCGTAAAGTGCCTCCAGGTTCTCGGGTGCCGTGATCTGCCCTTGGGCGCGGACCGTCACGAGAATCGGGGCGAGGTTCCCCGGGCTGAACTCTCGCTTCAACTGGTCAAACGCTATGCGCGAATCGAGCCCCGAGGGCAGAATGCTCGGATCGGGCGAGCTGAGTCGCACGTTCGTGAAGGGAAGACCCAGCAACACGATAAGGGCAAGTGTTGGTGCCAGCGTTCGCAGTGGGTGAGCCATTACCCACCGCGCAAGAGGTGCCCAAAACGAAGTAGTGCTCCGCAGCGCAATGGGCGGACGGAAGTTTTCGATTCTGTGACCAATGACGCCGAGGATCGCGGGTAGCAGCGTGAGTGCTGCGAGCAGAGAGACAAACACGACGATGCCTCCGACGATCCCGATCGAGCGCAGGAACATGAACTCGAACGTCACCAGGCCACCGAGCCCGATCAGCACCGTCAAACCCGAGAAGAACACAGCGCGCCCCGCCCGGCCGACGGTATGCTCCACCGCTTCCCCCACCGGCCGATGCTCCAGCTCCTCGCGGAACCGACTCGTCAGAAACAGCGCGTAGTCGACTGCGAGACCAAGCCCGAGCATCGTGGCCACGTTCAGCGCGAAGATCGAGAGGTCAGTTACCCGCCCGATCAGCGAAACCAGCGCAAGGACGACCACGACGCTGAAGCCCCCGACGGCAACCGGAACCGCGGCACCAATCACAGAGCCAAATACAAACACCAGGACGACGAGTGCGACCGGAAAAGCGATGAGCTCCGCCCGCTGTAAGTCCGATTGACTGGTGCGCTCGATGTCGGCGTAGAAGGCGGGCGCACCGCCGACGTACATAGTCAGGTCCGTCTGCTTCAGCCGCCGCTTCACCTCGGGCATGAAGTTCTGCGACTCCTCAGGACTCACGCGAAGCCCGACGATCTCAAATGCCGTGTGTTTGTCGCGCGATACCTGCGAGGGGGAGTATGTGTGGTAGCCGATTGGCTTGACCACCTCGGGCATCCGCTCCAGCCCCGATAGCGCCTCTCGGACTTGCCTATCGAACGCGGGATCGTCCGTGGTGAGCGTGTCGCTGTGGAAGTTGATGATCAGCGTGACCGGCGGGGCGTTCAACTCTTTCTCAAGGGTCGCCCGCACCTGGGCGGCTTCGAGACCGTCGTGCGAGAATCCACCAACCTTCAAGACGTCGGTGACCTGTAGGAGCGCAGGCACGGAGAGCACCGCGGCAAGGAGCCACGCAGCGATTACCCAGAGGCGAAGACGGTGCACCCTAGCGCCGAGACGCTGGAACACACCGGTGTCAGGAGAGGAGTTCACATGACATTCTAACCACACGCGGTGAGAGCGCAAACTTACGGTGATCCGGTTGACATACCGCCGCGCTCCTATGAACTCTCAGGTGGCGAAGGACCCCTAACGAATGGGGTACATCTGGCCATCACTCCTTCAAACGCAACTTAACCTTGACAGCCAAGGGCGTAGGTGTCGCGTCACGGCGTAGTGCTGTCCGGCACGGTGGGAACGGTAGGGCGGCGCGTACGCGACGTGAGCAGGTGAGCACTCGCCAGCGCTACGGTGGTCACCAACGCTCCGATTGCCAGAGCGTATGACACACGCGCGAGCAACTCCATCTTGAAGACGAGAATGCCGACCGCCGTCGCGAGGAGCCCCAGCACCCAGCCCGCAGCAGCGAGTGACGCCATACCACGGGCGAAAAGTATTTGGTTCAGTAGCTCGTTGAGCAGATACAGGGCAGCGAGCAGGGCGAGGACGGTGAGCAGGACGCGATCCATCGCCGCGTCGGTCCCGAACGTAAGCCGCATCGCGAGCTCGCCAAGGAGCCACGTCCCGCCCACTAATCCGGTACCTGCGAGCGCGATCAGCCCGAATGCCGTCCCGGCGAACCGATCGAACGCACGCCGGTCGTCGATGGCGGCTATGCGACTCAGGTGTGGCAGCAGATTGTTCACCGCCGGACTGAGCACGAACTGTGGCATTCGCGTGAGCGTGAGTGCGTTAAGCATCAGTCCCGCGCGCACGTGCGCGTCCGGCCCTCCCAGACCGCCGATAACGATCGGCCCGCCGTTCGCCATCGCCTGAGCGCACGCCATGCATACCAGGACCGGGAGTGCAAAGCCCATCGCATGCCCGAGATCGAACGGGGCGCCATCTGCACCTGATGACGCCGAAGGTGAGGGCCGTACGGCGAGTGCGCCCAGTACCGGTGCGGCAGAAATCGCTATCGCCGGTCCAACAATGCCAGCACCCAGCCCGAGCAGTATCGCCGTAATTAGCAGACGAACCAGTGATTCCGTAATCAGCAGCGCACTAAGGCGCGCGAACTGACGATGCCCCGTCAGCAGTCCCCTGCGGAAGTAGTTGAACGCGTACCCTGCCACGGCGGCCACCAGTGCCGCGGTCAACCATGCCTCGCCCGCAAATAGCCGCGAAGAAAACACTGGACTCAGTAGCAGGACCAGGAGCACGAAGCCCCCGAGCAGGAATAACCCCAGCCGATGCACGGCGTGCACGACCGCGAGCCATCCGTCCCCACGCGCCTCCCGCTCGGAGATGTGGCGGGCGAGGGTCTGCGTCGTGCTGACCCAAAGAACCTGGGATGCCAGAAAAGTGCACGACCAGAGGATCGCGACGGAACCCCAGCGGTCAGGACCCAAGGAACGCCGGGCGATTATCTGGAAGAGAAGCGTCGATGCGCCAGAGACGCCAAGTGCGAGAATCAGGTAGAGCGAGCCGGCGCGCACCCCCTGGGTGCCAGCCTGGGCGGCCGGACCGAAGCGACGCCGACGTTTATCTAGCGAAGCCACGTATGGATGATCACGCGCAGGAATCCGAGGGGATAGCCCAAGCCCTTCGGTTTCTTGCTTTCTCCCTCAGCTCTGCGCAGGATGGAGACGGGAACCTCCCGTATCCGCAACCCTTTTTTCGCCGCCTCGAGTATCAGCTCTGCGGTGCTGAAGCGATCCTCGCGCAGTTCCAGGCGGCTGAGCGCCTCGCCTCGTATCGCGCGGAAACCATTCGTGCAGTCCGTGATTCTCACACGACTGAGCATGGAGATCAGGCGGGAGAAACCGATGATGCCCAAGTGTCGCGCGCCTCCCGCCTCCTCATAATGTCCCAGGAAGCGAGAGCCCATTACGAAGTCCGCTTCACCCGCGGCGATCGGCGCAACGAGGCGCTCAATCTCCTCCGGTTGATGCTGGCCATCGGCGTCCATGTTGACGACCATCTCGACTCGCTGGGCACGGGCGATTTCGAAGCCCGTCCGGAGCGCATCGCCCTGGCCGCGGTTGATGATGTGCGCTGCCACCGGGAACTGATGCTCGATCGCCACTGCTTCGGTCGCGTCGGTCGCTCCGTCGACAACGACGAGCGCTTCCACGTGGTAGCCAAGGAGCTGCTTCGGCACTCTGGTCAGAACACCGCGGATGGCGTCTTGTTCGTTGTAGGCCGGAATGACTATGAGTAACTTGCCTTTATCCGCGGTAGAGGACGCCGTACCAAGCCGGGCGAACTGTTCCTGATACTGGCGCCGGGCAATGGCTCGTACGATATCACCGTTCCTGCGGTTGTTCGTGCGAACCTGACCAAGCAGGTAGAAGAACAGGCCGAAAAGGACAAGGTTCGAGAGGACGAGGAAGGCAAAACCCCGGTTCTGCAATCGGAAAACCGAGGTCAAGATGTCGCCGATGCCTGGAAGCACGGACACCACACCAATCCCCAAGGCGACGAGCGTGGCAAGCAGCAGGTCCGATTTCGCCCACAAGCCACGGCGATATTTCAGGACGCCGTACGCCACGAAGGTACCCGCGATAGCGACGCCAATCAGTCTTACGTTGTCCATGCACCCCTCATGCGTATCAGCGACATCGAAGGTCAAGTATACAGTACCGTTGAACCACATCTGCCGTAACTCGGAGCCCTGCCAGGGCGATGTCAAAGTCGTGGCACTGACGGTGTGGCCGCCGAATCAGGGCAGTGGACGCGACGGCTCAGTGGTGTGACGCTGCACGGACGCGGCTGGCAGGACCGTTCCGGGATTGACCAGGGCACACGTGTGGCCCATGGATGTGTGCTGAACAGACTTTGACATGACCCTGGAGCCCTGCTTACGTGGCTTGACATCTGGTGCTATGCTTTCTAACGTACTCTCCAGATGAGCAGGCGGCGCGGTGAAATGTCGTCTCCGTGTCGTGCGGTGCTGCCAGTCAGTGACCGAGGCTTCACGCTTGGCTGGAACCCGTCCGGCTCATTCCATGTGTAACGGCCCCACCCGCTAGAGATTGACTACTGCATGGTTATTGACTTGATCCGCGCGTTTCTGGTTGCGGTACTCGTCATTGGGCTGCCGGGATATCTGTGGTCACGGGCGCTCTTCGGCGCCGCTGACTGGGTTGAACGCTTTGCAGCCACTATCGCGATGTCCGTCGCACTTGTACCGTTGTGCGCCTTGCTGCTTGCTCGAATCCTTGGCACGGGAATCACGCTCGGTATTGCAATCGCCGCCTGCTGCCTGGTGACGGGCGGTGGAGCCGTCGTGTGGTCGAGATATCGGTCCGCTACGTCGGCACCTGAGCAATGGCGGATGGAAGCAACGCGGCTCCGAGCCGCGGCGCTGATACCCCTGATCCTCGCGGGATGCTGCATCGTGGCGTCCCTCCTTCGAGTTCTGCCGGTCCGCACCCTGGTCCTGTACACTTTACTTCTGATCGTACTGAGCGGCGTGCTTCATATTCTGGCCCGCCCTAATTCCGCCGTCGCAAGACAGGGCGAGGTGCCGGACGGAAACACCGGTGCGGCTGAAAATGCGCCGGGCAAGACAGCAAGCCATCGCGGCTTTGAACGCCTCGTGCTGCTTGCCCGGCGATGGTCCATTGCCGCGGTCTTGTCGCTGGTCGCGGCTCGTGGCTACGTCGGCCCAGCGCTGTTCGACTGGCCGTTCATTCGCGGAATGGATCACTATAATCACACGGTGATGGTTAACCTGGTCTTCGAGCACGCTGCCGCCGGCTCCTATATGGTGTATCCACCGGGCTACCACGTTCTTAGCGCGATTATGGTACGGCTGAGCGGCCTCTCCCCACTGGAACTATTCGCGTTTCTCGGACCAGGGCTGATGCTGCTGCCTGCGATCGCCGCGTACATTGTGGCTCGCAGACTCTTCGGCTGGGCGGCCGGTGTTGCCGCGGCGCTGTTCGGCGGCGTTCTCCTCAACAGCCAGTGGATGTATCTCCGTGATGGTATTTATGTCGATATGCTCGCGGCTGAGTTCTTGCTCGCGCTCACGTTTGTCGCGCTAACCATGTTCGTGCAGGCGCCTCACCTCCGCAACGGTATTCTCGTTGTCCTGCTCGGCTCGACGATTGTGTTCTACCATACGATAAGCACCTACTACGAGGTTTTACTCCTCGCACTTGTCGCGGTCCTTTGGCTTCCCTACCTCATGTTGCGCGATCGTCGACGGGCGTTGGCGTTCGCGGCAGCCTTCGGCGGCCTGGGCGTCATCTCTGTTATCCACGCATGGGGTACATACGACTTGCCCGCAACGCTGCGGGGACTCTTTGGAGTGTCCGATAACACGGACGCCGCCGGCCATGTCAGCATGGTTATCGGCACGGAAGAGCCGTTTGTGCTCGGCACGGTGCCCGCCTACCTGGGGCAGCCAGTGGTCTGGTTCGGCTTGCTGGGCGTGCTGCTGCTGGTGGCGAATCTTCGGCAGTTGCGAGCGGTTCAGCACTTACCCACCATCTTGCTGATTGGATGGACCGTGGTGTTTTTCGTCGCGAGCCGAACGTCACTGAGCGGGTTTCCATTACGGTTTACCCGTGACCTGGGATTGCCACTGGCCGTTCTCGCATCATTTGCCGTTGTTTCCATCCTTCGCTCTGCGGAAAGACGCACCTTGCTAACGTTCGGCGCGGCTGGCGTGATGATGGCGGTGGTTGCCTTACAATTGCAGCGGAACTATAACCAGGCGACACGTCCTAGCCGGCAGGTGTTGATGACACCTGAGAT
>JADDPA010000155.1 GCA_016782125.1 Thermobaculum sp. | reverse complement strand
CGGGCGGCGGCGCGGACAACCCTGAGGCAGACCCGAACGCGACTCTGGCTCTCGCCCTTGAGTCCGACCCGGTGACGCTTGACCCACAGGTGGAGTCGTTCTCCAACGAGATCGCCCTCAGCTCGCATGTGTTCGCCCCGCTGCTGACACTGACCCCGAAGAACGAGGTCGCGCAGAACGGCGCGGAGAGCTACACGGTTTCCGAGGACGGAAAGACCTACACCTTCAAGATCCGTGAGCACAACTACTCCGACGGCAAGCCCGTCACGGCTGAGAATTACGCTGTCGCCATCCGGCGCGCGTGTGATCCGAACGTCGCCGGCAACTATTCGAGCATCCTGTTCGATATTGTCGGTTGTCAGGAGTACCGCACCGCCCTCGACGTTGAGGAAGGTGCCGCGAAGCCCGCAGATGCTGCGGTCCAGAAGCTGGGCGCTGCCGTTGAGCAGAGCATCCAGGCGCTTGATGAGCGGACCCTCCAGATCAAGCTCAAGAGCGCTGCTGGCTACTTCCCGTTCGTGATGACCACGTGGGTGACGTATCCGACCCGCGCGGATCTCGTCGGTAACGACCTCAAGAACTGGTGGAAGGACCCGAAGAAGTACATCGGCAACGGTGCGTTCAAGCTCGCGTCATACACGCCGAAGCAGCGGATGCAGTTCCAGCGCAACGATAACTTCTTCCGCGGCAAGCCTGGCATCGCCACCATCAACTACCGGGTCGTCGGCTCCTCGCAGCAGGCGTATCTGGCGTACCAGCAGGGGCAGTTCGATGCGCTCGGCATCTCTGCCGATCAACTTCCCCAGGTGAACAAGAACGCGGAGATCAAGGCGCAGCTCAAGCGCGAGGTACGCCCTTCCACGTTCTACATCGGCTTCAACAACGGTGAGCCTCCGTTCAACAACGTAAAGGTCCGCCAGGCGTTCGCTGCGGCGATCGATCGCGAGCGGTACGTCAAGCAGATCAACAACAACGTCGGTACTCCCGCTGAGACGCTTTTGTATGAGGGCATCGCGGGATATCAGACCAAGGTGCGGCAGAAGTTCGACCCGGCTCGCGCCAAGCAGCTGCTTGCTGAGGCCGGCTACCCGAACGGGCAGAAGTTCCCGCCGCAGGAGTTGCCGTTCGACAACACCGATGAGGCATCACAGAAGCGGGCCGTGTTCCTCGCCCAGCAGTTCAGCCAGGTGCTCGGGGTCCAGGTACGCGCTACCCCGCGCGATCCGGTCGTGCTGCAGGAGCAGTTCGAGAAGCGCGATCCGAAGCTGAAGTTCTACTTCCTCGGATGGCTCGAGGACTACCCGCACCCGCAGAACTGGCTCTCGCTGATCTTCGCGAACAACTCCTCGCTCGCACCCGCCGGGTGGAACAACAAGGAGTTCAACGAGTTGACTCGCAAGGCGGACGCTCTGCCGCTCGAGGAGGCACGGCCGATCTACGAGCAGGCTGAGGCCCTCCTGACCGAGCAGGCACCCGTCGCGCACGTGACGCACGGTGAGTCCCTCGTACTGATCAAGCCAAACGTCAAGGGCTACGTCGGCTACGTCGGCCAGCCGTTCGGCTTCAACTACCAGCCCGAGAAGGTCTACAAGACGAAGTAGGTCTGCTCTCGCAGTTGGCCGGCTGCCCGAATCCTTCGGGCAGCCGGCCAACCTCTCTCCAGTACCGTAACTTGAGCCAGAATCTCTATCAAGCGTTGTATACTCGCGGTCGTAATTTCATCTCCAAGTAGACGGTAGGTAAAACGACGATGGCACGATTCGCTCTAAACCGTATCCTCTGGACACTCCCTGTCTTCTGGCTAGTAATCACCGTGACGTTTGTCTTGATACAGGTCACGCCGGGTTCTCCCTGGGACGCGTTCAACGCGGCAAATGGCGGTCGGCTCAGTCCTGACCTGCGCCCGACATGGGAACGGCAGCATGGCCTCGACAAGCCAGTGGCCCAGCAGTATGTTAATTACATTGTCAACTCCGCCCGGTTCCAGTTTGGTGAGTCCTACACCCAACAGGGCCAAACCGTAATTGAGAGGATAATGGAGGGCTTTCCGTATTCCGCCAGGATCGGCGTGTATGCACTCGTGCTTGCGGCGATCATAGGCGTTCCTCTTGGTGTAATCGCGGCGTTGAAACAAAACACCATGGTTGATTATGTTAGTCTATTCTTCGCTACCGTCGGGGCCACGGTGCCCAGTTTCGTGATCGGCTTCTTCATGCTGGCCTTTTTCGGCGTCCGGCTAAACTGGGTGCCGATCCTGTGGACCGACTGGCGCAATTACATCTTGCCCGTCGTGGTGCTCGGTATCGGCACATCAGCCTTTATCGCGCGGCTAACGCGGGCCAGCATCCTGGAGATCACGCGCCAGGACTACGTCCGCACTGCTCGCGCGAAGGGGCTGCCCGAGCGCACCGTCACGATGCGCCACATCCTGCGCAACGGCCTTATCCCCGTCGTGACCATCATGGGACCGGCACTGGCCGCGCTCATCACGGGAACGATCATCATCGAGAATGTGTTTGGCGTGCCGGGTATGGGCTATCTGTACATTCAGAGTATCGGTGCGCGCGACTACCCCGTGATAATGGGCACGACCCTCTTCTATACGTTCTTCATCGTTCTCGGCAATATGCTTGTTGATCTGACCTACGGAGTGCTTGATCCCCGTATCAAGGCGAGCTAAGAGCGTACGGCCACAGGGAGGCTCAGAGATGACGGTCGCAAAGACGGAGCAGTTGGGCGCATTGCGGGCGGAGGCCGCGCAAGCCAAACCTCGGGGCCTGTGGTCGGATGCATGGCGACGGCTGAAGAAGAACAAGGCAGCGCTCGCTGGCGTGGCCTACATCGCGCTACTCGCCTTCATCGCCATTTTCGCCGGCCTGCTAGCGCCCCACGATCCCGACTTCATACCGGCGGATGCGCTGGCCAACACGCCCCCTGTCTGGCAGGAGGGGGCTGACCGGCGCTTTCTCCTGGGTACGGACAGTCTCTCGCGTGACATCCTGAGCAGGTTAATCTACGGCGCGCGTATCAGCCTGGTTGTGGGATTTATCCCGGTGGCATTGGAGCTTCTCCTGGGTGCGACGGTCGGGATCATGTCCGGTTGGCTCGGCGGCCGCTGGGATAATCTCCTGATGCGTCTGGTTGATGTGGTGTATGCGTTCCCGTCGCTGCTGTTCTTCATCGTCGTCTCCTCGGCCCTTGGGAGCACACCATTCGGGCGTATGCTCTCCGGCCTCGTCCTGTTGTTCGTGGCGTTCGCGATCACCGGCTGGGTCACAATGGCACGCCTCGTCCGCGGGCAGGTTCTCACGCTTAAGAACAAGGAGTTTATTGAGGCTGCCCGTTCCGTTGGCGTCCCGACCCAACGTATTATTTGGCGGCATGTCATACCGAACAGCCTCGCGCCGATCATCGTCTCGGTCACCTTTGGCATACCCGGATACATCCTGGCAGAAGCTGCCCTGAGCTATCTCGGCCTCGGTATTCACCCACCGGCCGCGAGCTGGGGCAATATGGTCCGGGAGTTCAGCACCCTCATCAGCTTGAACGCCGTGTTCGTCCTGATGCCCGCGGCACTGATCGCGCTCACGATGCTCGCGTTCACGTTCCTGGGTGACGGCCTGCGCGATGCGCTCGATCCCCAAATGACCAAGTAACAGCCGCCCCCGCTCCAGCGGGAACCAGACATCGTGATCCGGGACGGGGCCTGTAATCCATGCCTCGTCCCTTTGCGTTGCCCGCCATCTTTATCAGTTGTTTACGCCGACCCCATTGAGAGCCGACACGCCCTCCCGGATAGTAGCCTGAGATGATTGGCTCTAGACGCCAGGGAGGCCCCATGACGACATATACCAGGCGCCCCGATCCCAGCCCGCTACCCACCAGTGCCGGGGAGGATGCGCAGCTCGTAGCCACCTACCTGCAGGCGCTACTGAAGCAGACGCCGGCGACGGAGCTGCCACAGATCTCGCTGCGGCTCGCGCGCACGGACGCTGGCAGTGTGCCCGGGATCGCCGTCGCGGAGGCGGTGGATGCCGTGGGCAAGGTGGTCGTCCTTGGCAAAGCTGGCTCCGGAAAGACCACGATGCTCTCGAGCGTGGTGTCCAGCGTTGCAGCTCGCTCACTTCAGGCCCACTTCGGCCGACCCGACGGCGACCGATCCCTCTCCCTCGAGGACCAGCGTATCCCGCTCTTCGTCGCGCTGGCCGATGCGGAGGGACTGCACCTGCCCGAGCTTCTCCTCCGCTCGTTTACCAACGCAGGCGTGCGTGTGTCGGCGGCGTGCATCGAGCGCCTGGTCGAAGATTATCCCTTGCTTATCGCCTACGACGGTCTCGACGAAGTGCGCGCCGAGCGCCGGCTTGAGGCTGCTGCGGAGATCGCCAGCACCGTGACCCGCGCAGGCTCGCCGCATCGGTTCCTCGTGAGCTGTCGGGAGGATGAGTTTCCCCTCTACAGCGTCTGGTTCGATGAGTGCGAGACTCGTCACATCGAGCCCGTCACCCAGGAGCAGGCGCGCGAGTACCTGACCGCCACCGTGCAGCGCGCTGACTCCCAGTGGCGACTGCGCGACGAGCGCGTTTGGGGCTTCGCTTCGACCGTCCGGGCGCTCGACTGCCTACGCCAGGAGCTCACTGACAACAAGAACCCGGCTGGTTCGGCGGGCAAACTCCTGCTTGGCGTCGGCCGCAAGCTCCTTCTGCAGCCCGAGGCAAAGCGCCGAGCTCGCGGTGGGGACGCCGTACAGAGCCGCACCATGGTTCGCATTCTCGCCGCTCTCGCATTCTCGATGCGCGCTGAGGGCGTGGCGAAGATTTCTCGCGAACAGGCGTGTTCGGTGATCGCCGCTGCGCTGGGCGACGAGCTCACACCCGAGCCGCACCTGGAGTTGCTGCTCGACTCGGGACTCATTGAAAGCACAGACGCACGCCGGTGCCTGCAGTTCCTCGACACGGCAATAGAGGAAACCTTCGGCGCATACGCGCTGCTCCTGCATGTCGAGTCCGGTGGCTCACTGCATGAGTACGTCGTCACGGAGGCAGATCGAGAGCGCTGGAGTGCTCCGCTGACACTACTGTACGGTCTCCACCCCGACCGGGGTGCAATGCTCCGGGCCGTGATGGCCGACGGTCGAAATCCCGCGCTCGTCCGACTCGCCGTCCGCTGTCTCGTGGCGAACGAGCCGGTGGAGGAGTGGGGGCAGATCACTGCGCAGGCCGATCTAGACGCTTCCACGCACCTCTACCTGGGCACGGCGTTCGCGGAGCTCGGTCATCACGATCAGGCAATATTGGAACTGGGGCGTGCGGTTCTGGGCGGGCTGGACAGCGCAGAGGTGCACGCCCGGCTCGGTAGCCTGCATCAGGCGCGCGGCGATCACGCGGCCGCACGGTTGGAGTTTGAGCAGGCGCTCGAGCGAGAACCTGCGAATACAGCATACAAACGACACCTCGGTATGTGCCTCGCGCTTGACGGGCAGTACGAGCTGGCGATTGCGTGCCTGCGGGAGGTTATCACCGACCTCAAGGGCGACTGTGCCCTTACCCAGCACGAGTTGGGTGGCATCTACAAGCGGCAGGGACGCACGACGGATGCGAAGGCGCAGCTGCAGGAAGCCGCGGACCTGGTCCCAGGCAGCGCGCTTTACCGCACCAGCCTTGGTGCAATCCTCGCGGCATCGGGCGATCTCGATGCCGCAGACACGCAACTCCGCGTGGCCCTGGAGCAAGACCCCGAGTATGCGGCAGCACACAACGAGCTCGGCGCCGTGCTCGAGCAGCAGGGGCGCTTAGAAGAAGCACTCGCCCAGTACAGTCGCGCGGCAGACCTGCACCCCGGTGAACCGGTCTACCATCGCAACGCCGGTACGGTGCAGCGCATGCTCGGCCGGACGGCTGGTGCCGAGCGCGAGCTTACAACCGCGATCGAGTTGGATGCATCGTACGCCGACGCGTACAACGAGCTCGGCATACTGATGCTCGAAACAGGGCGGCCAGCCGCCGCGCTGGAAAACTTCCAGCGCGCGGTGGAGCTCGTACCCGCGCAGTCTCAGTACCACCTGCGCACCGGCATCGCGTACCGCGCGCTCAAGCAGCCGGCGGAAGCGATCCGCGCGCTGGAGACCGCGGCATCGATCGAGCCGACGGCGGACACGCACGGTGCACTCGCCGATGCGTACTCGGCGCACGGTCATCTGCTGGAGGCGGTACAACAGTACCGGTGGGCTGTCGAGCTCAGCGGCGGGCTGCCGTCGTACCTCGTGAACGCGGCCCAGGTGCAGCGCCGAGCCGGATTACTCACAGATGCGGAAGCCTCGCTGCAACGGGCACTGGCTGCGGACGCGAGCTTGGCCGGGGCACACTTCGAGTTGGGCGCCTTGCAGGAGGACCAGGGGCGCATCCAGGATGCACTCACATCGTATGCCCGCGCATCGGAGCTCGCGCCGGATGTCACGGAGTATCTGGTGGCGCTGAGTCGCAGCGCACGCATAGCGGGTGATACGGAACGCGCAAGGGCCGAGATCGACCGCGCTGTCGACCTTGCACCAACTTCGGGTGCCGTCTGGGATGAGATGGGCACGCTCGCACTTGAGCGCGGGGACACATCGCTCGCTCTGCAGCACTCCCGCACAGCCGTCGCCCGAGAGCCGGAGAACGCTCGATACCGTACTCACCTCGCCCGTGCTCTCCGGCAGGGTGGAGCGATCAGCCAGGCGCTTGATTCGGCACTTGAGGCGGCGCGGCTTGATCCGCAGCTCCCGGCCGCGCAACACGAGTGCGCGCTCGCGCTCGCGGCGACCGGTGACCTTGATGCCGCCCTTGGCCGGTTGCGCACCGCCACACGCCTGGAGCCCCAGGACCCTACCTACGCGCTCGACCTGGGTCGCCACGCCCGGCTGCGGGGCAGGCTGAACGAGGCACTCAACGCCCTGCACCGCGCGGTTGAGCTCGATCCACACTCCGGTCCCGCTCACATGGAACTCGGCCTGGCCCTCGGCGACACCGGACGCTGGAATGAGGCACTCGGTCATCTGCGTTCGGCGCTCCTCACCGATGACGGCGACTCGCGCTTTCGCCACCACTACGGCGTGGCTTGCCTGCGCACCGGCAACGTTGAGGCAGCCGTGACGAACCTCCTCACGGCGGTCGAGCAGCAGCCCGCCAACGCCCAGGCCCAGGCGGACCTCGCGGAGGCGCTTGCAGCCTCGCAGCGACCAGGTGATGCGTTGACGGCACTGCGAGCCGCCTCCGCCTCGGAGCCCGAGAACCCTGCCTACCTGGTACAGCTTGCCACGCTGCTCAGAGAACAAGGCGAGTACCGAGCGGCTCAGGAGACGCTGGATCGGGCGCTGGAACTCAACCCCAATTCCGCAGCAGCGCGGAGCGAGCTCGGCCTCGTGCTATCGGCCCAGGGGCTCGACGAGCGGGGCCTGGCCCAGCAGATACGCGCCGTGAAAATCGAGCCAGATAACGGTCTCTATCATTTCCGCTTGGGTGCGGCGTACCTGCGCCAGCGCGCGCACGCCCAGGCGGTCGATGAGCTGGAGCTTGCCCTCCGCATCGAGCCTGGTCATGCGGAATGGCAGCACGAGCTTGGCCGGGCACTGAGCGGCCTGGCCCGCCGTGAGGATGCACTTGCAGCCTATCTCCAAGCCGCGACCCTCGCGCCAAATGTCGGCCCGTACCACCGCGATGCCGGCGTGACGTACAAGCTGCTCGGCCGCTATGACGAGGCATCGGAGCATCTGGAGGAGGCCGTACGGCTGCAGCCTGGCATCGCCTCCTGGCACAACGACCTCGGCATCTGCTACGAGCGCCGAGGCTGGCACGACGAGGCACTCCAGGAGTTCGAGGCCGCGATCACGCTCGACGCCTCGCAACCGGTGTACATCTGTAACGCCGGCAACGTGCTACGCCAGCAGGAACGGTATGAGAAGGCAATCGCGAGGCTCGAAGAGGCAAACGCTCTCAGTCCCGCGTACGCAGAGCCGTATCACCAGATGGCCATGACGCTCCAGGCGCTTGGCCGGCTGGATGAGGCCCTCGAGTACTACGAGCACGCCATTGCCCTCGCGCCTGACACCGGCAAGTACCATTACAACCTCGGCATGCTTCAGCAGCGTCGTGGGCGAGTAGAGGAAGCAATTGCGGCGGTGGAGACTGCGGTCCGGCTGCAGAACGAGGCGATGTGGCACCATACGCTGGGGGTCATGCGGCGAGAGCACGGTCCGGCGATTGAGGCGGTACCGAGCCTGCGGCAGGCCCATAACCTTGAGCCGACGAATGCGACCTACATTCGAGACCTTGCACGGGCGCTGCGCGAGAGCGGCGACCTCGAAGGTGCGATGGCGTGCGCCCGCGAGGCTTTGAAGCTCGTCCCCGATGACCCGCGCGCTATCGCAGAGCTGGCCTCAATCCAGGAAGCGATGGGCGAGCTCACCGCCGCGCTCGCCTTGTACAAGCAAGCGTCGATGATCCAGCCATCGGAGCCCTCGTACCATCGCCATGTCGGTACTGTCTCCCGACTACTTGATCGGCTAACGGACGCCGCCGCGTCCCTGGACCGCGCGCTGAAGCTTGCGCCCAACGACCCACGCACCCTGTATGAGATGGGGCTGTTGCATGAGGCGCAGGGTCGATACGAGGAAGCACACAAGCTCCTCAAGCAGGCGGTGACCCAGTGCCCGCGCGAGGCCGCCTACCGATACGTGCTTGGCGTCACGATGCGGAAACTGCGAAGCCGCGAGAACCAGCTACGGCAGGCGCGGGTCCTCGCACAGTCGTCGCACGTGACCTACTCCGCCGCGGCTGCGGAGCTTGAGGAGGCGATCAAGTTCGAACCGGGACACGCCGCGTGGCATAACGAGCTTGGTGAGACGTACGAACTGGACGGCAGCCACGAGGACGCGCTCAGACAGTTCAGGCAAGCAGCCGCACTGGAACCCGATGTGCCTGTCTACCAATATAACCTGGGCCGCGCCCACAAGCGGCTGAGAGAGTACGACGACGCGGTACGGGCGCTGCAAACGGCGGTACGGCTCGACGGCGAGTATGCAGCCGCCTTCTCGGGCCTCGGCGCCACCTTCACCGCGCTCGGCCGAAACGCGGAAGCGCTCCTGAACCACGAGCGCGCCCTGCAGATCGACCCCAATAACCCTGAGTATCACCGGCAGGCCGGCTCCGCGTATCGACAGACCCGGCGCTATCGCGACGCGCTCCAGGCGCTCGCCCGCGCTGCCGAACTGGACCCGCAAGACCCGGAGACGTACAACGAGCTTGGACTCGTTTACCGCGCACAGGGCAAGCATCGCGAGGCACTCGCGGAGTTCGAGCACGCGCTGAAGCTCTCGCCGGAGCACGCGGGCTATAACCGAAACGCTGCCATCGCGTACCAGGATCTGAAGCAACCCCGCCAGGCGATCGAGAAGCTGCGCCGTGCGGTCCTGCTCGAGCCGGCGCGCGCGGGGTGGCATCACGAGCTCGGTGCACTGCTTGAGTCGCAGGGCGATCTGCCCCACGCGCTCGCGGAGTATCACGAGGCGGCGAACATCAACCCCGAAGGGGGCACCTACTACTACCGTGCCGCTGAGGTCTATGGGAAGTTAGGCCAGATCGAACAGGGAGTGGATGCGTTGCGGCGGGCGCTGTGGCTGGAGCCGCGCAACTACGAGTGGCGCTTCCAGCTCGGGCAACTCCACACGGAGGCCGGACAACCCGCGCTCGCCGCCGAGGAGTTCGCACGAGCGCTTGAGCTGGAGCCCGACGCCGCGGAGGCACACCTGCAACTCGGCCTCTCACTCGCCGCGCTGTCTCAGCCGGAACAGGCAGCAGAACGTCTCGCGGAGGCTGCCAAGCTCGAGCCGGGCAACGTCGAGGTGCACAGCGCGCTGAGCGAGGTGCTGGAGACGTTGGGCCGTCCCGAAGAGGCGCTAAGCCACATCGTCCAGGCGCTCCTGCTGGACACCTCACTCGTCGGCTTGTACCGCCGCGCGGGTCGGCTTTACATGCAGCTCGGACGGTCCGAGGAGGCAACGGCCGCCCTTGAACGCGCGGTCGAGCTGGAGCCTGGGGACGCGGCAACGCACTCAGACCTTGGTCTCGTGTATGAGGCACAGGAGAAGCTGAAGCTGGCGCTCGGGGAGCAGCGAGAAGCGGTGCGCATCGAGCCGACCACGGCGCTGTACGAGATGCGTGCCGGATCGTTGTGCCGGCAACTGCGCTGGTTCGACGAGGCGCGAGCAGCCCTCACTCGTGCGCTGGAGATGAGCCCGGAGGATTCACGAACTTACAACGAGATGGGACAGCTGTTCGAGGCGGAGGGACGCCCCGAGGAAGCACGTGAGCAGTACGAGGTCGCTGTGCGGCTCGCCCCGAACGAGGCCGAGTACCACCGCAACCTGGGCATCGTATACAAGCGCCTCAAGCGATACGATCTGGCCGCGAACGAGCTGCGCTACGCGGTCAAGCTCAAGCCCGGCTACGCAGAGGCGTACAAGGAACTCACGACGGTCAGCACGCTCTCGTTCATCACGCGTGGCTTTACCAGGGAGCGAGCATCATAACGAGCCGTGATCCCGGAAGCGTCAACAGGCGCTGGTACCGTAGGGGCGTTCCTTTGAACGCCCCGCGCTCCCTTCCGTGACGATGTGAGTAATACAATCGGACAGAGTCCTTGGTGAAAAGACCTGTGGAGGTAGTACCCGAATGATCTTCTCGGACACGATGATTATCGAGGCCATACAGACCGGCCTCGTCCAATTCGATCCCCCTGTGGATATCCCGGTTCAAGTCCAGCCTGCCTCAATCGACCTGCGGCTTGGCGACACCTACCGGGTGTACAACTACGCGCAGCACCACCTGATCGATCCCTCCGCGGACGTAGACCTCGATGAGATCAGCGAGCTGGTGCATCAGGACGGCAAGCCGTTCATCCTGCACCCCGGCGCCTTCGTCCTCGGCTCGACGCTGGAGTACGTCCGCATCCCGAACAGCCTGGTGGGACGTCTGGAGGGCCGGAGCAGTATCGGACGGCTCGGCGTTATCGTCCACTCAACCGCCGGCTTCATCGACTGTGGCTTCCAGGGGAACATCACGCTGGAGATCAGCAACATCGGGAAGATCCCGGTGGCACTCCGTACCGGGATGCGGGTCTGCCAACTCACCCTAATGGAAACAGGTCCCGTTGCCCGGCCATACGGCCCGCTGCGCGGGAGCAAGTATCAGGGCCAGCGCGAGCCGACCCCGAGCCGCCTCCGCAAGGATGTAGAATTCGCCCCTTCGGTGAAGCCGCTGCTCCGATAGGCGCCATGACAGCGGCGCCACATGGTGTAGCGCGGCGATTCGTGGAACCTAACGGCCAGGGGTCAGATGCTTAACTTGTGCAATCGCCCATTGGTCTTGTAGCATGAGGTGGTTGACTAGTCACGGTCGACCACCTTGGCATTCCCGCATGCCAGTCTCGGCCTCCGAAAGTACCCACCTCAGTCACCCCCTCTCCGGAAGCCACGGTTGCGGATCGTGCCTCTCGTACATGGTACCTGGACCTGGTATCTCAGCCGAGTCCTGTGCGCCCCACGCAATCGACGGGCGCCGTCATGCAAACAGCACCCCTGCACCGGGCGCACTTTTGGGACCGAAGGAGTCACATTGCTACGTAAGGCCAATATCGCTCGAACACCTCTCGGTATCGCCCTAGCTCTCCTGCTGCTGATAGCAGCCGGGCTAACCGGACTTGCCGCGTTTCGGGCAAACAGTGACGGGCCGAAGATCGCTAAGCCCCCTGCCAAAACCCCGGTTGCGGGAGAGACGCACACAGTACAGCCGTCGCTACCGGTAGCCTCAAGCGATGGGCTTAGATTAGCTCTCAACGAGGACGGGAGTATCGCCGAGATCAGCGATGGCGAGCGCACGCTACCGAAACTCGATACTCCGGGTGGCTTCTCGATGCGCCTCGTGGGCGAGGAGCCAAACCTGGCGCCGAATCCGAGCATGGAGATTGATGCCGATGGTGATCGTACGCCGGACGGCTGGCGCTTCACGAAAGGCGCGGCCAGGCCACAACTCAATAACTCAAGTGCGCACTCGGGCAAGCGCTCCGTCACGGTATCGAACAAAAGGGTCGCTACATCGGGGACGTTCAGCACCGAGATAGCGGTGAAGCCGTATCGCAATTACATCGCTTCGGCCTGGTTTCGCAGCGAGAACGTGTTGCCGACCAGCGCGTGGTTTGGCAACCCACCGGTCAGAATACCGGACGGTTCTCCAGCGCAGATCAAGGTCGAAGAGTTGACGCGCAGTGGCAAGGTGATCAGTACCTACTACGCCTTTGGCTATACAAACACCGCTGGGTGGAACCGTCAGGCCGTCGGTTTCAAGACCCTCGGCAAGACGAGAAAGCTACGCGTCACCGGATTGCTGTATGGAGGCTCCGGACGGGTATGGTTCGACGACCTGTACGTCGGTCAGCTGATCTCCGACACCGTGCGGCCCCTCACGAGCGAGACCACCGCCGGCGCGGACGGCAAGCTGCACCAGCACGCCGACCTGCCTGACGAGCACCTCACGTTCGACGCAACTTACACCCCCACCAAAGACTACATTCGCGTCGATGCAGAGGTGACGGATACGGCGAAACAAAACGCGCTGGCCACTGACAAAGCGTTCCAGATCACCTACGCCCTCCCCGTGGACGCAGTGGGGTGGATGTGGGACGATCATCCTCGAAAGTCACGCGAGATTACGCCCAAGGTTCCGTTCAAGCTCAACTCCGTCCAGGTTCCGGATCCCTCCAGATACCCGTTCGCCACTATCCACGACGACAAGTCTGCCCTGACGATCGCAATGCCGCTCAACACACCCCGGTTCGCCACGACAAAGTACGACAGCCGTCGGGGACTTACCATGACCTTCGACCTCGGGGTCTCCAAGGCTGCGAAGAAGCTGAAGGGAAAGGCAACCTTCACGTTCCTGCTGTACAAATCGGATCCGGCATGGGGTATACGAGCGGCCACGAAGAAGTACTACGATATCCATCCACAGTCTTTCGTCCGCCGGACCGATCCAAGACGGGAAGGTTTCTGGTTCGTTCGGCCGCCTCTTGAGGCGCTGGACTATCCGAAAACACCCAAGGACGAGTCGACGGCATACGGGCTCGGCCTGAATATGGTGAGCTTGGGTACCGATAGCACCATCGTGCACAAGGTTTGGGGCGGCGACTACCTGAAGTGGGACAACAAACGGAAGATCTATACATCGACCTACAATCACCATTCGGGGTTCTTCGCCCCGCGATGTCCGCCTGGCCAGCGTGGGTGCGAGAAGCTGACCTACGAGCAGTCACTCCAGAAGCTCCGCGCCGATGCCGCGAGGTCAACGGTGAACGGGAAGAACCTCCGCTTGCGGGATGAGTCGCAGGCGACGTTGATCTCCGCATCACGTGATATGAACGGGCGGCTACGGTACACGAACTACCAGAACAAGTTCGGAGCATTCAACAAATACTACCAAAACCCCGACCCCGACTTGTCCGACGGCATGGACTGGTCGGCGGCGGCCCAGAAGCACCAGATGGAGTACGCGATACAACTGGCCCGTAAGGCTGGTGCGAAGCTGGAGGCGATTCACTTCGACTCGACTTCCGGTCATCGCCGTTGGGGTGAGGATTACAGCCGGGAGCACTGGGCCACGGCGAACGTTCCGCTGACCTTCAGCTATGAGTCCGGCGAAGTAACCGAGAAGCTGATATTCGCAATGTACGAGCACCTGGAGAAGATGGCCGACTTCCTGCACGACCGCGACATGCTCCTCACCGCCAACTTCAACGGCAACGAGGTTAACGCCCTCAATTACCTGGGAGCGGACCTGATCGACTATTACGGGGTGGAACAAGGTCTTGAGCAGCGAGTTGGAGCTGTATGGGGCGTGACCGCCGATAGCTTCGCCCTGAATAAGCGCGTCATGGCATACCAGAAGCCCATCAGCACCCTCGACACCGAGATCGGCAATGGCAAGTTTAGCCTGAAGCAGATGGAGGCCAAGATACAGCGCAGCCTCTTCTACGGCATCTTCCCGGGTGCTCGCGGGCAAATTACGAAGACCAAAGGCTGGTGGTCCGACCAGGGACTCAGAAAGGTATACGCCCGATACAGCCCGTTGCTCGAGGAACTGGCGGTCGCCGGCTGGGAGCCGGTCACGAATGCCCGCTCGTCCAATCCGGACGTGTGGCTAGAGCGGTTCGGGTACGTTTCGAAAAACACGTTGCACCTGACCGTTCGCAACGACACCGAATCGAACCACGACTATACGCTCACGATTGATCTCGACAAGGACGGGCTGAAATCTGTGCGAAACCTGACGGCCCGGGAAATGATCTTGGGCGAGTCAATGGACGTTGAGCTGAGCTCGGACGGCACCCAAGCCACGCTATCCGGGACGATTCTGGCCGGCTCAACTCGCATGATCCGCCTCGACACGCGCTAGCCGACCTTCGCGGCCAGCAATCGGGCCACTCGAGAACGAGGTCTGGGACGCTGGGCCAGCGGGCGATCTGTCAGACGGACTTCGCTGACGACTATCCACTGAAGCAAGAATCACCAGATCTGGAACGCCGGTAGGCGGGAGCCGAGCTTGCGGGTCCGATACGAAGGCCGGACCGCGATTAACGCGCCCAGTGCTACAATCGAGCGATGAAACCTGCGCCGACGCCGTTCACTCGCGCGCCCTTCGGCCCTGATACCGGCGTCATCCGCGACAGCCTGTATAACCGCGTGCCTGTCAATGAGCACGTTCTGGCGGTGATGGCGACGCCGGAGTACCTACGCCTCCAGCGGGTGAAGCAACTCGGCTGGGTCTTCACCGTTTGGCCGGGCGCGACGCACACCCGCTACGAGCACAGCCTGGGGGTATACCATCTCGCCCGCCGCGCGCTGGAAGCGCTGCTCGCACTCGGCGCGATGCCCACCGCAACGGACGCCGAGATGCGCGTTTTTCTTGCCGCTGCACTGCTGCACGACGTCGGACACTATCCGTATTCACACGGCATTGAGGAACTCGGGCCTCCGGTTGTACCGCACGAGCAAGCTGGAATCCAGCTCATCGAAGGGTCGAATCTCTCTTCGACGCTCAAACGATGGGGAGTGGACCCCGCCGAGGTTGCGCAGTTGGTGCGACCAGCATTGGGAAAGGATGCGCCCAACGGCAACGCCCGTGTGTACCGCGCGCTCCTGTCCGGTGCACTGGACGTGGACAAACTCGACTATCTCCCCCGCGACGCGCGCGCGTGCAATGTGCCGTATGGCGGGGTTGATGTTGAGCGCCTGCTGGATTCCCTGCGCGTCATCGACAGTCCGGACGGCCCCACGCTCGCGCTGACCGAAAAGGGCATCAGCCCGCTCCACTCGCTCGTGCGCGCTCGGCAGGAGATGTTTGACAACGTGTACTGGCACCATACCAACCGCGCCTGCATGGCGATGCTGCTGCGCGCAGTCCAAGACGCGCTAGATGCCGGAGCGCTCCGGGCGCACGAGTTGACCGGCCAGGACGACGCCTCGCTGCTCGCGCTCCTCTCCTCGCGCGCGATGCCACCGACGACACGCGCGCTCATCGGGTCCCTCTCCGTGCGACGGGTCCACAAGCGCGCGATTGAGCTCGCGACCCGATCCGGGCCGGTCTTCGAGAAGGTCGACACCCTGTTCTACGACCCCGGAGCACGGAAGCGGCTGGAGCTGCGGCTCTGCGCCGCCGTCGCGGATGCGACGGGCCTGCACGTTGCGGCGCACGAACTACTCCTCGATATCCCGAAGCCGGAAAAGTGGGAGGTCGAGGTGCTCGTGCGTTACGATCGGCCGCCCGTCGGCATGGAGCACGTTATGTCGTGGAACGAGGCTACCGGTATGACCGGATCGGATCTCGCGACGTACGAGTCGCACCAGCGGCGCATCCGGCTCGTCACATCTGCCCGCCTCCGCGACCATGTGTGGGAGCTTCGCGACTCCACCATAATCCCCACGCTGCTGGCAGCCGACAGTCTGGCCTGACGCCGATCCGGTCAAGGTACAGCACAAGTCCGAACGGATCGGATCGCCCCGACGACCCTCAGCGCCAGCCACGCATGCCTCAATGGATATGTGTCGCCCCGCTGCCCTGGTCAAACCACCCTGACGGGTGGGGGTATCCGGCCACACGCGGGGTATGCTCTAGCAATCCGACCACCGGTACGCAGCAGTGTTGCACAGAGTAGAAAGCTATCATCATGGACTGTACAGATCACGACCTTACGGCCCTACTATCTCGGTTCGGGCATACCTCATTCCGCCCCGGCCAGGAGAGCATCATTCGCACTTTGCTTCGAGGACGCGATGTCCTCGCGGTACTCCCCACCGGCGGCGGTAAGTCGCTCACATACCAGATCGCGGCTCAGGTTCTTCCTGGCATCACGATCGTCGTGTCCCCACTCATCGCGCTCATGAAGGATCAGGTGGAGTCTCTTGAGGAACGCGGCATTGATGTAGGTTTTGTCAACTGCACCCAGTCGGAAACCGAGATCGCCGAGGAGATCCGCGAGGTGGAGACCGCCGAGTCGAAGATTCTATACGTCACCCCGGAGCGCCTGAGGAATCCGGAGTTTATGGCGGAGATTCGGAACGTACCCGTCTCACTCGTCGTGGTCGACGAGGCGCACTCAGTCTCTCAATGGGGACATAGCTTCCGCCCGTCGTACCTTGCCCTCGGGCCGACTATCGAGAGCATGGGCGGGCCGACAGTACTCGCTCTTACTGCCACAGCGACGCCATGGGTACGAAACGAAATCTGCGAGCGGCTGTGCTTGCGAGATCCACAAGTTCTCGTCCGTGATACGGACCGCCCAAACCTGTTCTTGGACGTGTGCCGTATCGAGGACAAGTCGGGGGAGCGACACGCGCTCCAAAAACTGCTCAGCGACGGTGGCGATCAGTATGGTCCTGAGACCGCGCAGCAGATCAGGAATGCGATGCGTGGCAATGGCATCATTTACACCGCCACGACAAAGGCAGCCGAGGAGACTGCAGAATGGTTGGCGGAATGGGGAATCGACGCGGATTACTACCATGGGAGACGCAAGAAGTCGGATCGTGAGCGCGTCCAGGATGAGTTCATGGACGGGCGGCTTCGAGTCATCGCGGCGACGAATGCCTTCGGCATGGGAGTGGACAAACCGGACGTGCGCTTCGTCATCCACCGCAACATCCCCGGCAATGTCGAAGCATACTATCAGGAAGCAGGGCGTGCGGGCCGCGACGGACGGTTCGCCCGCTCGACGATTATCTACCGGCCGGGTGACCTGGGGCGAGCGGCGTTCCTCTCAGCGACTGGGACCCTTTCGCGGGATGAGGTCGAGCGAGTCCGCCGGGGGTTGCTTCTGGAGCCAGAGGGCACGCTCGAGGACCTCGAGGAAGCAGTCAAGGTGAGCAAGGGCGACGTGGCCCGGCTGATGACGATTCTAGAGCGCGAGCAGATCCTGGAGGCGACAGCGGGGCAGTACCGCATGTTGGTGCCAGACTTCGATTCCGAACGCGTGCCCTTGGACGAAGAGGAGCACCGCCGGATGTACGAGCAGAGCCGGCTCGAGATGATGCGTGGTTACGCAGAGCTTGACGCATGTCGCAGAGAGTACATCCTGAACTACTTTGGAGAAACGTACGAGGAGTTGGAATGCGCCATGTGCGACCAATGCCTCCAAAAACGCCCGGATCCGAATGCGGCGACAGACTCGGACACGCGGCCCAGAGGGTTTACCCTAGGCGCCCCCGTAGCGCACAAGACACTCGGACGGGGAGTCGTCCAGCGTGTGGAGGGCCACAAGCTGACCGTGCTCTTCGATACCCAGGGCTATAGGACACTCGCCCTCGATATCGTCGAGGAACAGGGGCTGCTCGTGCCGGCCTGAGCGGGATACCGAGGTCGACCGTCCAGGGCCCGTTGTCAGGCAACTTCATCGTCCGCTGTTCTCATGGTAAACAGCACAAGCACTTCGCGGCTCGCGTCCGACCATACTGCTATATCATGGTAGTAGAGGGATACGCTGCCAAGGAGGCACACCGATGCAGACAAGGAAGAAGATTGCGCTGGGAGCTTGGGCGAGTTCCGTCCTGCTCCTGAGCATGGCGATGAGCTATCCCGCCCGAGCTCATGAGAAGTGGTTCACGGATTCGAGCAAGTTTCCTGTGCAGTGGGACGACGTGGTGAGCCTCAAGACCCTGCTCGTTCTACTTGCGGTCGGCGTGGGGCTGGCTGCCACGTACGCGCTCGATGCCCTACTGCGCAAGCTGCGGACGCGGCCGCAACGGCGTCCACTCCCGCACCTGCCCCAGGACCTGCAGCCCAGCGGCCCCGCGCTGGAACGTATCTTCAGCTGGATACCGCTGATCGTCGCGCTCCACGCGGCGGTGCCGCTGCTCGTGAGCGGTCTGCAACTGCAGCTTTTCGCCGCGAACCTGAATCTGCCGCGCAACATCTTCGGGGGATTGATGGCACTCGCCCAGATCACGGTCGGGCTCTCGTTCATATACGGCGCGTTGACGCGCGTCTTCGGGCTCGTGCTGGTGGCTCTGGTGCCGCTCGGCTTCTTCTTCTTCTCCCCCGCGTACGTGCTCGAGCATCTGGACCTCGCCGGGGTGGGCATTTTCATGTACATTCTGGGACGCGGACCGTACTCCGTCGACGCGCTCATCGGCACGCTGTCCCGGCCATCGCAGTCTCTTATGCCGTATGCCGTGCCAGCGTTGCGCGTGCTCACCGGTGCGGCGATCGTCGTGCTCGGCTTCACCGAGAAGATTTGGAATGAGCAACTGGCGCAATCCTTCTTGGCGTATCAGGACTTCAACTTCGCCCGACCGTTCGGCTTCGGCGATGAGTTGTTCATCCTCGTCGCGGGCGTGATCGAGGTCCTCGTCGGTGCGGTGCTGATCAGCGGGAAGCTGACGCGGCTCGTGATCGCGGGTGCGTGGATTCCGTTCAACCTCACGCTCCCATTCCTCGGATGGGTGGAGCTTGTGGGGCACTTTTCGATCTACGGTACGATGGTGGTGCTCCTGGTCTGGGGGCCGAAGGCGGACCTCACGCCGTACATACGAGCACTCTCGCGTAGCCGAGCGGACGTTCGAGCCGGCGAGCCGATGGCTGCGTCTGTGCCAAGCGTGGCGTCAGTTCGCCCTCGCGCCTGACGGTACCGGTCGGGGCAGTACCGCAATCAGCCTGATAGCGGAGTACGTGAGGTGGTTTCTGAGTCTCAGGTAATGAGGGCACGAGCTGTTGTCTCTACCGACTGATTTTGGCATCATCGCGACCGTACAGGCATCTGAATCAGAAGAGAGGATGTTGACGGGTGGCACGGCTACTGCAGGCGCCTATCCTGGTCAAGAAAGGAGGGAGCCTTGCCCGTATGTGATATTACCGTCGTGCCCGGAGGCGTTGAAGATAGCTATGCTGCGGTGGACGCTGTGATCGAGACGATCGCGCAGTCAGGCCTCGCGTACGAGGTTGGCGCAATGAGCACAAGCGTCGAGGGAGACCTGGATGCGCTCTTCGACCTTGCTCGCATGGCGCACCTCCGAGCGTTCGAGGTTGGCGCTGGCAGCGTCCTGACGACGCTCCGGATTCACGATAGCCGGGAGCGCGAGCCGACCATACAGGACAAGACTCGCGCGCGGCGGGGCGGCGGATGAAGGACCTCGCGACCACGACGCCGGATGATCAGGATGCCTGGTACCACGACCCGCTCGGTCGATGGGTGGAACAGACTGAGCAGGCGTTGTTACTCGACGTGCTTGCCCTGCGCGAGGGCCAGGCGGTCGTGGACATCAACGCAGGCACAGGCAGACTCGCGCGCACGCTGGCAGCCTCCACCGGCGCGAACCTGATCGCCGTGGAGCCATGCAGGTCGGTGCGCGACATTGGGGAGGCGCGCACCCGCGGGTTACCCGTCCGGTGGCTCAGCGGTGGACCGGAGTCTCTGCCGCTAGACGACGCCACCGCCGACGTGGTGTTGCTCATAACCGTGCTGGAGTTCGTCCCGGACCGATATCGCGTGTTTGAGGAGGCTCGCAGGGTACTGCGACCCGGAGGGAAACTTGTCATCGGCGCGCTGAACGTACTCTCGCCCTGGGCCGCGCTGTATCACCACCTCGGTCAGCAGGGCATCGGACCGTGGGCGAGCGCGCATTTGTGGACGCCGGACCAACTTGCACAACTCCTGGGAGTCTCGGACGCTGAGGTGCGTGGCTGTGTATACCTAGCGCCCGCGGCACAGCCACCGTTTCGCGGAGCGGACGCCGCAGGCATGCGGGCCGGTAACCGCCCGGCCTTCCTGGTCGCCTCGTGTACGAAGTGACCTGCGGAGGTTTCGATGGGCCGACGGCTGCTGTGATACAATCCGCGCAATCGAAAGGGTATGTTTCCGTATGAAAGTTGTCATTCCACTCGCGGGACTAGGAAAACGCCTGCGACCGCAGACACACACCCGTCCCAAGCCCCTGGTCAACCTTGCCGGCAAGCCGTTGCTTGGCCACATCCTTGAGCGTATCACCCCTTTGCCCATCGAGGAGATCATCTTCATCACCGGGTATCTCGGGCACCAGATCGAGGAGTATGTCAGCGCCAATTACGACCTACCCGCGCGCTACGTTGAGCAGGAGGAGCAACTCGGCCAGGCACACGCTATCGGCCTCGCACGCGACTCTTTGCATGGCCCCACTTTCATCGTGTTCGCGGATACCATCTTCGAGACCGACATCCGAAAACTCACCCAGGTCGAGTCCGACGGACTCATATACACCCACGAGGTGGATGATCCGAGCCGCTTTGGTGTGGCCGTGATGGATGGAAAGCACATCAGCCGCCTGGTGGAGAAACCCAAGACGCCCGTTGGGAACCTCGCCATCGTCGGGCTATACTACTTCTCCAAAGGGGAGCGACTCATCACGGCGATCGATGAACTGCTGGAGAGCGGAAAGCAAACAGAGGGCGAGTACTATATCGCCGATGCCATTCAACTCATGATCGAGCACGGTGCGAAGCTGGAAACGGAGACTATGCCGGTGTGGCTCGACTGTGGCACATCCGAAGCGCTCCTCGACACGAACCGCTACCTGCTGGGCACGTACCACCAACCCAAGTTCGCGTACCCCGGATCCACCGTTATCCCCCCGGTCTACATCGCCGACAGCGCTGTGATCGAGAACTCAGTAATTGGTCCGCACGTCAGCCTCGACCGAGACGCTCGCGTCACCGGCTCCATCGTGCGCGACTCCATCCTGGGGCAGGGGTGCAAGGTAGATAAGACGACGCTCGAGGGCAGCATTATCGGAAACGATGCCTCGGTGCGAAGTGCTTACAGCTGCCTCAACGTTGGTGACACCGCGTCGGTCAGTATGGGCACGACCAACACCGAATAGCAGCCGATAGCTCCCCGAAGGCAGTTGGCGCTGAGCACGAGGCTAGGACCAAAGCACTCGACGCCGACTGGGCCCGTTCTTCGACAGGATCGTCCAGGCTGCTATTGGCCCAATGATGAACACGTCGTGAACCGCGCTAAATGGCGCAGGCTGGGTCGGGCGTCTACGGAGCCCTGATGACGAACACCACGGCCGCACAAAGCGTCAAAGGTCACCGAACGGCGCTTCTATCCCGGCACGCGAACATCGCGGCAAGCTCGAAGCACCGGCATGCCAACGTTCCTCCGAACCCGATCTGTTATCATGGCGCGCGAGTCGTAAAGGTGCGTGTGGTGACGTCGAGAAGCAGACACTTGCGCTCCATACTGGGCAGAAACCAAACCGGCGCTCGCTTCGAGGAAGTGCCCGCACGGGCGTTCGCGCCAACCACACTACGCGACGCGCAGCACCGTACCCTGGTGGCGCGCAAGCGGGTCCGCGGTGACGTCGGCACCGCGGTGATGCAGGCGCTGGAACTGATCGCGGGAGATCGAAAGGTCCTGTCGGCGGAGGACAGCCCGCTCCTGCTTCCCCGATTCGGTAGCGGTCCCGCGCCCTACTCGACCGCCTCCGACTTCCTGGAGTCGGTAATCCACGTTCTACAAAACCAGGGTTGTGGGCTGATCCGGGTGCTGGACGCGCGCACAGAAACGTACCCCGATCCCGTGGATTTGCAGGAGATCTGCTACCGGACCGGATGCGTAGTGGTAGATGTACGCCAGGAACTCTGGGTGCGTGTGCAGATCGGCCGAGGGCTTGGGCAGATCACGATTCCCCACGTGGCATATGAGTCGGATCGGCTTGTGTTTCTGCCTTCGGCGCTCGCAAATCCCGAGACACGCTTCACGATGGGGCTCGCGTTGGCGCAGGAGTTGCTCCACCCCGATGAGCGTGCCGTACTCCGGCACGTCAGACGAGAGGAGCGTCTGGTGGAACTCAACCTCGCTGTACGTCCCTGGCTATTGCTGATGGACGCACGGAATGCGCTTGTGAGCGATGAGGGTGGTGGGAAGGTGCGCGAGCCGGGTTATGTGCTCGCGAGCGGTGACCCAATTGCCCTCGACGTCGCCGCGGTGAAGCTCCTGAAAGGGTATCCCGCGAAGAACCGGCTTGATCTCACCGCCTGGGGTTTCCCCCAAGTGTCCGCCGCGATCGCTCTTGGTCTTGGAGCGGGGCGCGAAGACGACATGCGGCTCGTCGAGGGCTAGCACAGCGACAGTCGAGCGGTGGACACCACCGGGTATAAGGCGCGGCACCTGCGGAAAAAGCTGCGAACATATCGGGCGAGAGGGTGAGTGGGAGAGGTCTTGAGCACCGCACCGACACCGGGTAGTATTCTCGACAGGCTGCGCGCAAATCTGAGCGCCGCGGGAATTCCGTACACTGACGCCGATATCGAGGGTATCGCCGAGACAGGCTTCCTGCAGGGCGTTATGGAGCTCGAAAGCCTTGCGAGCGATGTCTTTCTTGCTGCGGCGCCAGGCTACCTCGACGCGTGGGGAGATGGCGTCGAGCCGGATCTCCCCGGCGCGAATCTCGTTGCCTTTCCGCATTCATCGGGCGGGGCCACGGAGTTAGACCGCGCCTCGATCAAGAAAATCGGCAGATTGCTTGAGCGACGGGACCTCTCACCGGTCGAGCTAACCCGTACCACGCTGAATCGCATCAGGGAGCGAAATCCCACGCTGAACGCATTTCAGTGTGTGGTTGAGAAGGAAGCCCTTGCAGCGGCACAGGTAGCGGAACGGGAGATCGCGGAAGGTGGTTACCGCGGCGGGGTCCACGGCGTACCGGTCGCGGTGAAGGACCTGTTCGACCTGGCCGGCACGCCGACGACCACCGGCTCCGCAACGTCCGCCTCCGGTGTCGCACGTCACGATTCCGCGGCAGTCGATCGGTTGCGGCGGTCCGGCGCCATCATTGTCGGTAAGACCACGCTCGCCGAGCTCGCATACTCCCCCGGCTCGAATAACGCCCATTATGGACCGACAAGGAACCCCTGGAACCTCGCGCATGACACCGGGGGTTCCAGTAGCGGCTCCGGCGCGGCGGTGGCGGCGGGCCTTGTCTATGCCGCGCTCGGCTCAGACACCGGTGGCAGTATCCGCATACCCGCCGCGCATTGCGGCATCGTGGGCTTGAAGCCGACCTACGGCAGACTCAGCATGCACGGGGTAGCGCCGCTCGCCTGGTCACTCGATCATATCGGCCCGATGACCCGCAGCGTACCGGATGCAGCGTTGCTGCTGGAAGTTCTCGCCGGTCATGATCCTCGCGATCCACGCACACGCGTCGGGACGGCGTACCGAGTGTCGGCCGAGCTGGAGGCGGGCGCTCGCGGTGTTCGCATCGGCGTGGTACGCAACGATGGCTCCGATACGACCCCGGGCACCGCGGAAGAACTCGCGGCCTGGCAAGGAGGCATCGATGCACTGGAGCGTCAGGGAGCAGAGATCGCGGAGTTCGACCTGCCGGAGTTGTCCGCGATGCGTATCGTCAACAGTGCAATCCTCGCACTGGAAGCGGCGGCGTATCACGAGAAGCGCTTATGCGAGCGTTTGCACCAGATCGGCGTCTTTGCACGTCACCGCCTGCTGTCTGCCTACGCTCATGCTCCCGGAACGTTCGTCCGGGCTCAGCAGGTACGGGCAGTGCTGCGGCGACGACTGCAGGACGCCACCGAGGGGACTGACATCCTGTGCACGCCCACGATGCCCGCCCCTGCACCGCTGCTTGGCACCCCGTCCAGTACGCGCTACACGGCACCGTTCAACGCGCTCGGCTGGCCGGCGGTAACGGTGCCCGTGGGCCCCGCACCCGGGAATCTACCGATCGGCCTGCAACTCATCGGACCGCCCTGGGCGGAGGCGCGGTTGCTCCAGATAGCACGCGTCGTGGAACTCGAAGGACCATGGCGTCACACCCAGCAGATCGATCCGGCGTATCCGGATACAACCGACGCACGATAGGGGGTGGGGATTGACCGCGCGCGAGATATTGATCGCCTTCATCAGTTCTGTCGTGGTGCTCCTGTTCGTGGCGATGACGTTCGTGACCATCCTTGGCGTGCTCGGGGAGGGGCTTATGGGTGAGCTGATGCGGGAGACGAACGGGATCATGTTGTTCGTAATGGTGGTGTTCCCCATCTTCGCGGTAGTCCTGCTAACCGCGCTGGGATTGTGGATTATCCGGCGTGAGGGAGGGTAGTGCAGCATACCTGCGGGCTATGGCACCGGGCTCGCACTGTTGCGTCCGTAGTTCGCGCGACTGGCCGCTCGGGTCTGATACCGCTCGCCTGGCCGGGCACGACGATAGAGGATTGGTGACGCGCCGCACGCAAACCGGCCGACGGGTAGTGCGAGCGGACCGATCGCGCGTCATCGAGGAGGGAGAGCAGTTGCCGATCATTGGCAAGGAGCCGCGTGCACGGGTGACGGAGCGCCTGCGGCTGGAGCCGATCACGGGCGATCATGCCGAGGACTGCTTCCGCGTGTTCCGAGACGATGCGATCGCCGAGTGATATGCGGGCAAGCCGACGCGCGCGGAGGCGCAACGTGACGCCGACGAAGCGGGGCGCATCTGGCACAGCATCGGAGTCCACAAGTGGCTGGTATACGAGCGCGCTTCGGGCACCGTAGTTGGCCGTGGGGGGTTGTCTGTCATGCGCCTCGACGCACACGACGGTACCATCCGGTCGTTCCTGCCACCGGACCCCTGGGTGGACGAGGGGTTCGGCACCGATGGGACCGCCCCGTTCGCGCGCCGGTGGGCGGAAATCGGCTGGGCTCTATGCGGTGCGCACTGGGGGCGTGGCTACGCCGCGGAGATCCGCCGTGCCGGGCTCCCATTCGCGTTCGGGGAGCTCGACTTGCGGGCGGGTGGTCGCATTCACCGAGCGCCACAACCTGCGGTCGCGCGCGGTGATGGAACGCATCGACATGAGCTACGCCGGCGAGTTCCTTGGCACCGGGCTGATCGAAGGGCGGCATGGGGTCCACGACGGCGCGCCGTTCGCGCTATACGTCGCCCTGCGGGATACCTAGCAGCGGACACGATAGCGTCGCGGTGATGCGGTACAACTCGGCGGTCACCGCGCCCAGCGTCGGCGCACGCACCGTCGAGCAACTCCGCGAGAACATCGGTCGCCCTCGAGAACGTCAGCGCATCACAGTGGGGCGGCTAACGCTACGGAGCATTCGGCTCGGGCCAGCGCGCGCTCCCTCCACGAAAGGCAGGCCCAGCGGGATCTCGTGGGAACAGGTGACGTTGCCGCGAAGGCGCGGCGTATAGGCGTGTGCCGGGTGCTGTTTACGGTGCAAGCCCGTTGTTATACTCGGCGCATGGATCGTTTCATCGAGCGCTTTATCGTCTTTCTACAAGGTGAGCGCCGGGCATCACCGCACACCATCTCGGCGTACACAGCAGACCTTGCCGCGTACGCTGGCTTCCTGGAGGACCGGAGGTGCGCGTGGGACAGCGTGGATCGAGCCACCCTGCGCGCATATCTGTCAACTCTCCAGACTTCGGGGCTCTCGCGCCGCACATGCGCCCGCAAGGTCTCCACGCTGCGTGCGTTCTATAAGGTGATGCACCGTGACAAATACATCGCGCGCGATCCGATGCTCGGGATCCGTTCGCCGAAACCGGAGCATCACCTGCCGGCGTTCCTCTCGGCGGAGCAGGCTGCGTCCATCGCTAATTCTCAGGTGGGAGACGAACCCCAGGAGCTGCGAGATCGGGCGCTCGTGGAGGTGCTCTATGCGACGGGCCTGCGCGTGAGCGAGCTTGTTAGCCTGGACGTCGATCAGATCGATCACACATCACGCGAGGCGTTGGTACAGGGCAAAGGTGGGAAGACGCGGGTGGTGGTTGTCGGCGAGGCGGCGCTGCTCTCGGTTCGTATGTATCAGGAGCGGGGCAGACCACGCCTCGCAAATCGTTCAGGCGAGCCAGCACTTTTTCTCAATCGCTTCGGCGGACGTCTCTCGGACCGCAGTGCCCGGAGTGTGATCGATGCGTGGCGCAAACGGGCGGGACTGCCGGAGGGTGTGAGCCCGCACACCCTCCGCCACTCGTTTGCTACGCACCTTCTGGAGGGAGGTGCTGACCTGCGGGTCGTGCAGGAGTTACTGGGCCACGCGAGCCTGAACTCCACGCAGATCTACACGCACGTAACACAAAGCGAGTGTCGCAAGGCGTACCAGATGGCACACCCACGGGCACAATCCACAAACGCGGCAGACGAGGCGTTGGAAACCGATGCGGTATAATTTGGTATGTCAACCATAGAGAGTACTCCCCAGCCGCGCCTGCGCGCGACCACTATCCTCGCCGTGCTGCGGGACGGCAAGCTCGCGCTGGCAGGCGACGGACAGGTCACCTTCGGTGATGCGGTGCTGAAGCATCAGGCCGTGAAGATACGGACGCTGTATCATGGAGCGGTGCTTGCTGGCTTCGCGGGAGCGGTCGCAGACGCGCTCACGCTGTTCGAGAAGTTCGAGGGACAGCTCGAACAGTATCATGGTAACCTGCGCCGCGCGGCGGTGGAACTGGCGAAACAGTGGCGCACGGACAAATTCCTGCGGCCCCTCGAAGCGCAACTCCTGGTCGGAGACACGGAGCAGATTCTGCTGATCGACGGCGGCGGCGACGTGATCGAGCCGGACGAGGGGGTCGCCGCCATCGGCTCGGGTGGAGAGTACGCCCGCGCGGCTGCGCAGGCGCTGTTGAGCTACACCGACCTTTCGGCGGAGGCAATCGCGGACGCGGGCATGAGAATCGCCGCGAACCTCTGCATATACACGAACGATCAGATAACGATGGAGTGCATAACGAGCAGTGAGTGATGTTGAATGCGCGATGCTTAGCGCGAGGTTCTGCCCGGCCCCCGTCGGTAATCGTCGCGTTCATCTCGCTCGAATACATGGTTGGTCGCAGGCTGGATTGGCGGCTGCTCACTGAGTACCAGGAATCGACTGGTCGGCAGTGAGAAGTCTCGAATCTTTCCAACCCGGAGGAAGCCCATGCAGGATCTCACACCGCGGCAGATAGTAGAACAGCTCGACAAGTATATCGTTGGGCAGGGCGACGCGAAGCGTGCGATGGCCATCGCGCTGCGTAACCGCTATCGCCGCCAGCAACTGCCCGATGAGCTCCGCGACGAGGTCATCCCAAAGAACCTGTTGCTCATTGGCCCCACCGGTGTTGGTAAGACAGAAATCGCCCGGCGGGTCAGCAAGCTTGCGGATGCACCGTTCATGAAGGTGGAGGCGACGAAGTTCACGGAAGTGGGCTACGTTGGTCGCGATGTGGAGAGCATCGTCCGCGACCTGGTCGAGATGAGCGTCAACATGATTCACACCGAACGCCTCTCCCACGTGCGCGACAAGGCTGAGAGCGCGGCGATGGAGCGGCTCGTAACATACCTGGTTCAGCAGGACCCGAAGGGTCGGGAGCTTGTCGCGACGCTTGAGGGCGAGCAGGCACAGGCCGCGGCGGCGCAGCGCGTCTCGGTCGAGCGGCGTCTTCGGCGGCAGCGCAAGAAGGTCGCGCAGATGCTATCGGAGCGCACCATCGACGATCAGACAGTGGAGATCGAGGTTGAGGTCGAGGTCGACGGCTATGGCTCGATGATGGACCTGATGGCCGAGGCGGGCACCGACGAGATGGGCGGGAACTTTGAGGACCTGCTCAACCAGCAGGGGCCACGGAAGCGCAGTCGCAAAGTCAGCGTCGCTGATGCCCGGCGCATCCTCATGCAGGAAGAAGCGCAGAAGATGATCGATTTCGATTCGGTGATCGATGACGCGGTATTCCGCACGGAGCAGAACGGCGTGGTGTTCCTGGACGAAATCGACAAGATCATCTCGAACGGGTATGAGTCGTCGGGCGACGTGTCCGGCGAGGGTGTGCAGCGGGACTTGTTGCCGATCGTCGAGGGATCGACGGTGATGACGCGGTACGGCCCGGTGAAGACCGACCACATCCTGTTTATCGCGGCGGGTTCGTTCCACGACACGAAGCCGGGTGACCTGATTCCGGAACTCCAGGGGCGGTTCCCGTTGCGGGTGGAGCTTGACAGCCTGGGCGTGGACGATCTGCGTTCGATCCTCGCAGAGCCGGACAACGCGCTCACGAAGCAGTATCAGGCGCTGCTTGCGACGGAGGGCGTCGAACTGGAGTTCACGCCGGACGGTATCGAAGAGATGGCGCAACTCGCGTTCGAGATGAACGAGAAGCTGGAAGACATCGGGGCGAGGCGCTTGCAGACGATCCTTGAGCAGGTACTGGAGGAAGTCAGCTTCGATGCGACGGACCTGGAGGATCGGAAGGTCGTCGTTGACCGCGCGTATGTCCACTCAAAGATCGAGGACCTTATCGAAGACGAGGACCTGAGTAAGTTCATCCTGTAGTCTTGCAGTCCAACACGGGGCGTAGTGGGCGGTTCCATACGGGGACCGTCCGCTTTGAGTTTTAGGCAGTGGAGACTGAGCAGTCTCGACGCTGAGGATCACCTAGGCGGAGCCGGTCCCTTTCTCCTACCCACCAATTACCCCTGCAGATGCTTCGCTCTTCGGTTACGTGGTCAGTTTGCAAACACGAGGCAGGCGTTGGGCGCAGGTGATCATGAGTCTCGCCACTTAGGGGTAACGGCCCGACAGTGACAGGGGCGTACTGTTGGCTATCGATACAAGCGTCATCTACTGACATACACGGGACTGCAACATCAGTTGGGAGACCTGCTGCACCTTGCGGTACACTTGGCCGCAGGATCCAGCCTGGAACTGTATAGAGGCAGAGCATGGTGTTCCGACTTGTGAGATGCAGGTCGTTGCCACGTCGGTTAATGGCGGTTGCATTCGCCTCCCGTATCGAGTGAGACTCTGTGCCTCGGAGACGATTTAGTGTGAACAGAGCATCATAATCGGTCCAGCCATGCAGACGTTTGTTAGGCGGATCGTTGAGGTGGCGGAGGCTGGCACCGGAGATCCGCGTCTGACTCATCGGCGTTGGAATGACGGTTGATGCAATTTGGGTCATGCCGGAGAGCTTGTAGCGTCACGGTTACTCGTCGACGTTGGTGATCCGACCCGTCCTCCGGGTTGGGCGGTAGCATACAGTATGAGCGCTGTCGTCTCAGTTGGTGAAACTGGACCGTAACCAGGGGGCAAGGAGACCACTGCGATGAAAACACGGAGCTACCGAGTGGTGCTGGAGTGGGAGGCGGAGTCCGAAGCATGGGTCGCGTACGTACCAGCTCTGAACCACATCTCAACGTACGGGGCTACCCGTGATGAGGCCATCGAGCACGCGAGGGAGGCCATACTCGGCTACCTTGAGGCCGCCGAGAGAGAAGGTCTCCCCGTATCCGACGGCGCGACGGAGGTAGAGGTCGTCGATGTCGAGGTGGCGACCGTATGACGCGCCTGCCCACGGCGAGTGGTCGTGTGGCGTTACGGGCGTTGCAGCGGGCGGGCTTTGAAGTGACACACGTGCGCGGCAGCCACTTCTTTCTGCGGAAGCCGGACGTTGTCGGTCTGGTCGTCGTTCCTGTGCATGGTAACCGGGACCTGCCAGCCGGCACGATGCGCTCTATCCTCCGGCAGGCGGGACTTACGTCTGAGGAGTTCAGTCAGTTGCTGCGCGGATGACACCGCCTGTGATACACGGGCTTCTAAGAACGTGCCATGAATTGTAAGTGCTCCTACAGTACGTGGGGACGAAGAGGCAGGTAGACCAGGGCGATGTCAAAGTCGTGGCACTGACGGTGTGGCCGCCGAATCAGGGCAGTGGACGCGACGGCTCAGTGGTGTGACGCTGCACGGACGCGGCTGGCAGGACCGTTCCGGGATTGACCAGGGCACACGTGTGGCCCATGGATGTGTGCTGAACAGACTTTGACATGACCCTGCAGGTAGACCCGTCCGTACCTAGTGGGCCACAAGGGTAA
>JADDPA010000210.1 GCA_016782125.1 Thermobaculum sp. | reverse complement strand
GCGCTGGAAGAGGCAATAGCGCTGAGGTGGAGTGTGTTGGTCGATCTGCGCGGCTTGCAAGACGACACCAAATCGTTATCGGGCACCAAACCTCAAGGAGGCAAGTGATGGGACGCAACGCGCGTCGATGCGACGGACCGCGACAGGCGTAGTGACACACGAGCCTGAGCCGGACGGATCCACCGGGCACATCGTCCTTTGTGGGCTAGATGAGCTCGGCCTGCGAACGCTGGAGGAACTGCGCAGGCTTGGCGAGCACGTCGTTGTGATCGCGCGCGCGCCCGACGAGGAGTTTGCGTACCACGCACGTTCGCTCGGGGCGCGAATTGTCGACGGCAGCTACCGCGATGAGTCCGTCCTACATCGAGCGAACGTGTCGGCCGCTGCCGCAATGGTTATCACCGAGGATGACGACGTCGGTAACCTGCACGCGGCGCTTGCGGCGCAGGACCTGAATCCACATCTGCGCATCGGCATGCGCATGTTCAACGTCGAACTCGGTCGGCGCGTCCGGCCGATGTTTCGAAACTGCACGATCCTCGACCCTTCCGCCATCGCCGCCCCGGCCTTCGTGTCCGCCGCGCTACGCGAGCCCTGGGAACAGACGATCGAGGTCGCCGGACGCAAGTTGGTTGTGCGGCAGAGCCCACGCGACAACCCGGATGTGCTCCTGGCGCTAGCGCGCGTAAGCGACAACGGCTCGGCGGAGCTCTTTCCGTCCGGACAGGATGAGGTCTTGTGTCTCACGACGGCGCCCACTGCTCTGCCACAGAGCGAGCACAGTGGGGAGGACGGTGGGCGCCGTTTCCGTACTCCGCGGCGGGTACGTGCGCTGTGGGACGTACTGGCCACCGCCGACCGGCGCTTGCAATATCTGGGACTTCTAATCTTTGGTATGGCGTCTCTCAGCACGCTGGTGTTCAGCGCATTCGCCGGCCTGAGTCTCGTTGACGCGCTTTACTTCACGACCGCGATTATCACCACGATAGGCTTCGGTGATATTAACCTTCGCGACGCTCCTGCACCGCTGAAGCTCTACGGTATCGTTTTCATGCTGATCGGTGCGGCGGTACTCGCGGTCTTGTATGCCTTCATTACGGACATTCTTGTAGGTGCTCGACTTGCCCGGCAGTCGGGCATGCTGCCCCGGCATATACGCGACCACGTTGTCGTGTGTGGGCTGGGCACGATCGGGTATCGCGTCGTGGAACAGCTTTCGAGAATGCGCGTGCCGGTAGTTGCTGCCGAGTTGCAGGAGGCCGGCGCGTTCGTGCCAGCTGCACGTGCGCTCGGCGTTCCCATCCTCTTCGCCAATGCGAGCCTGACCGAAACGCTGGAGGCGCTCCGGCTCAACGAGGCGCGCTGCCTTATCATCAGCACCGACGATGATGTCGCCAACCTCGAGACGGCACTTAACGCCCGCGCCCTCAATCCCGATCTGCGCATCGTACTCCGCCTGTTTCATCCGGACTTCGCCGCGCGAGTGGAGAGAACCTTCGACATACACATGTCGCGCAGTCCGTCGGCGCTCGCCGCGCCCGCGTTTGCCGCGGCAGCGGAGGGAGAGCGGGTACTCGGCACTGTCCCCCTGGGCCTGCAGGCGCTGATCTTTTTTGTGGCCCGCGTGGAATTGGGTAGTGATGCGGTCGGACGGACTATAGCCATGCTGGAACAGGAGACCGAGACACGAGTCGTTATACGGACCAGCGGCGGGCGGCAGACGTGGCTACCATCTGGGACGGACACCCTCAGTGTCGGTCAGGACCTGGTGATCGTGGCCACCAGGGAAGGTCTGGCTCGCGTGCTCGCGTGCGCGGAAACCTCGCGCCATCACGAGGGTGAGGGGGAGACGTAGCTTCATTTACGAAGCAGTCGCGAGATGCGCGTAACTAACGAGTCGGTGATGAGGAACACAAGGTGTGCGGGTGCTGGCATGATCCAGCCGGGGCTGACGAGAACGCCAGTCTCTACTCCGACTCCTCGACTGAAGGGGCGTCCTCGGCAGCGAGAAATTCCTGCAACAGGGCAGGTACCGGCTCGGCATATTCGTCTGGTTGTGGTCCGTCCAGTTTGGACACCAGCCGATGCCAGGTCAGGGCGCCGTTGAGGCTCGCTAGCTTACTCGCCACGTACAGCGCCGTCAACAGCTCCCGGCGCGGCGCGCAGCGGGTCCACGGCTCCAGGTAGGCATCGCGCAACGGGTGCAGTTCGGCCGCGTTCTCCTCTAAGCCGAGACTGATCTCAGCGCTCACTAACACCGTTCGCAAAGAGTAGAACGGGTGGGAGACACAGCTGTCGCCCCAGTCGATGAAATCGGATTCTTCGTCGCGTACAAGTACGTTAGGTCACCAAGATCGCCGTGATTCAAGGTTTCCGGTATCGGGTACCTGGCCAGTTCGTTGCACAACGCGGCTACCCGCGAAACTATGCTCGATAGTCGCTTGTATTGCTCGGAGGTCAGCCCCAGAGGTTGGTCGATACGCAGTACGGCTATCGGCCAGGAGCGGCTTGTACAGGAACGGCAGAACCGATAGTCGCCGATCCAGAACCCCAAGCGTCAGAAGTTCCGGGACACGCCCCACCATCTCCATCTGGAACTCCGCGTAGCGCGGCAGCACCGGCATCCATGACCGGATATCTCGGGTGGAGCGGATGGTGTCACGGAGCATGGGCCCGCCGTCGCGCATCAGGACCCAGCCACGCTCCGAGTTGACAGAGAGAAGCTGGGGCAGGCAATCAGACCGCCAGCGTGCCAGGGCCTCAAGAAGAGGCGGCTCGTATGGGCCAGCGGTGACACCGCCTTGAAGTACACCTGACCCTCGCTGGTAGGTACGGATAGCACCGCCGACCACGGCATCGAGCGCGATACCTTGATAGGACCATGCACCGTTATGCCGTGGTGCCCCAACTCCGCGCGGACCCATGCGCTGGCTTCCTGCAACTAGCCAGGTTTAGTCCACGGGGTCACGTCCTCTTGCATTGCTATCGGTGGCTCCTAATCTCTGACGCCCCACCGATGCTATCCAAGGCTCAGCGAGGTTGTACTGCCTTGGCTACTACCGGCCGGGCCTCGTCGGGCTCGGTCGGTCTGTTGTGCGAGTATGGGTGAATGCTACCTCCGCTGGGTCCGAGTAAGAGGAGTGCCCGCTCCGCGTGAGAACCGCCTGGTGCACCTAAATCTGCAAGCTTCTTCTCCAACTCAGACGGGTCGCTCGCGCCACCGCTGGGCACCTCCGCGAGGAAGCCGACAACCTCAATACGGTGGCCAGTCGCCTCGCGCAGCCGCGCCAGCTGCGATTCCGCGCCTGGTGCTACGAACGCTGAGATCTTCACCCGGGTCCCATGTGTCGTATCGAACGCGAGATCGCGGCGGAGCGTTTGGCCGTGGTATGCCACCACACCGAGTGCGACAAGCACCGCACTCAGGTTCTTGAGCATCCTGCTCACCTCACCAGCGTCAAGGTCCGCGCCGAGTATCGTCTGCAGCACCAGCCACAGCAGGGATACGGCGAACCCGATAGCGGCCACTGAGGCAACCAGCACGATAAAACCGAGGAGTTTCCGCCGTTCAGACGCCGCTCGCTCGCTCGCTGGCTCGGCCGATGCCGCGTGCTGCATCAGGTTCCAGGCGCCCAGCCACGCCGGTAGACCCACCAGCCCGGCTGCCACGCTCCAGCTCGCGCGATCGCGCCACCAGGCACCGCCAGAGAGAGAATCGCCCGTGTTCAACAGGAAATCCAGCGCCAGCCAGATTATGGATACAACCGCGACGGTGACCATCGAAAGCCCGAGGACGACGAGGAGCGCGATACCTGGCCGCCGGGGCCACGAGATGGTGCCTGGTACGTGCCCTACCCCTTCGATCTTAGGTGCCGGTTGGCTTCGAACCACCGCCCAGTGGTGCGCCCAGACGGCACCTGCAACTAGCAAAAGCGGGAAAACGCCGACCAGAAACTGCCACGTGCTCTCCGCCATCGGTGTGTAGCCAAGGCCGCGACGCAGCAGTTGGTAGAGCACCGCGGTAGCGCTCCCAAGTGCGGTCGGCACAGCAAACAGGAGGACCAAGTACAGGTAACCGACGCGTATACGACGGATCCCGCCGCGATGCAGGTCGTACTGCCAGATAGCACCCCAGAACATTCCACCCGAGAGAATCCTCGCGGCGATTGCGCCCCAACGGTCCCAGATCGACCGGCGCAGTTCTCCGGAAAACACGGGTTGGCCGCTGTCAAGGATGGTGCGCAAGGTCTCGCCAAGCGCCTGAACGACGCCAGTCGCAAGGAACGCGAGCGAGAATCCCGCGAGAACGGCAACCGCCAGGTCATGCGCCTCGTCCTCCTGCCGCTGCCCGCGCTCCATCCAGCCGATCCGGGCGTAGTAGAGCCACGCAGCGCCAAACACGAGCAGGCGGGCTGCCGCGAAAGCGGCGTCCTGCGCACTGGGATCACCGTTCCGTGTTCCGGGTATGGTGAACGTATAGCGCAGCACCGTGTGCAGGGCGAAGAGCACCACAACGGAGGTGAGCGCGAAGGTAGCGCCCAGGAAGACGCGGCGCGCGGTCGAGCCACGCTCCTCGTCGGATACCCCAGCGCGGCGCTGCGTGACGGTCCACAATGCAAGCCAGACGGGCAAACCGACGATTAGTTCCGCCAGGTAGAGGCTTGCTCGTACACGGTTGTCTTCGGTCGTGGACAGCATGTTGTCCTGAAGCAGCGTCAACGTGATGGCAAGGCCGAGCAAGCCAGTCACGGCATATAGCACAGTGACCAACCCGGCGAACGTCAGTACGTAGCGGAACAACCGTCGTGGATCATTCATCGGGTCCTCGCCTTCATAGTCCTAAGTAGCTGGGTCCGGTGATAAGCCACCGATCGTTCTCGCGCCTCAGTCGGTAAGTCTGCCTGTTCGTATACTCGCTGACGTCAATCGAGTCCGAATCCGAGAGCGTGGAGATTGCCACTACTACAGTGGCGGCATCGCGATTCACATTCGTGCGAACCAGGGTAACGCGGCGCGAGCTGTCGCCTGTGAACGCCGGATCGAATTGTTCATCAAAGCGTTCACGAGTCAAGCCCGCTATGTCCGTCAGCGCATACGCCTCGTCCAGCTTGCCGACTTCAATAAGGCGTACGAAGTCGGCGACGGTAGCCTCCGGAGTACCGGTTGGGTACGTCGTCTCGGGCTGGCGGCTCGCGGCAACTGCCATGACGACACCGATGAGCAAGAGAGCTACGGCGCCGCCGAGCAGGCCAAGGACCGATCGCTGTAGATGCATTCAGTTAGCTCCTCGTTGCCTGTACCTGGGGCAAGTATCGCACACCTCTACTACGGCGGAACTACGGTAACGTAGTGGGCTGCGTCAACCGCAACCAGCACTCTGCGGCGTCGAATCAGCGCGGGGCATCGCACCACGTACGTCGCATCCGTTTCGCGGTTCCGTGCGGCTCGCACGGCCGAGCCGCATTGTTCTCATGGCTTATACTAATGTCCGCATCGCATTCTGCTTATCACGCTGTCTGCCTTGGGGCAAAGCATGGACGCTCGGAGGCGCGAGTACTTGATCCGTTACCTGGAGATGGCCCGCGTATCATATCGGCGGCATCGGGCGTATCGCGCCGCGAACGTCGCAGGACTCGCCACGAACGCCTTCTTCGGCGTGGTGCGCTCTTTCGTGTTCCTTGCGCTCTACCGTGCGCGGCCCGAGGCGGAGGGGTACGACCTCCTGGATGCGCTGACGTACGTCTGGGTGACGCAAGCGCTCATCATGCCGGTCATGCACTGGGGATGGCTGGAGATCGCCCAGTCGATCAGGGACGGTGATGTGATTTCCGACCTCTCCAAGCCGGTCAGCTATCTCGGATACTGGCTGAGCCGCGATCTGGGGCGGTCCGGTTACTATGTGTTGTGCCGCTTCGTGCCGACCCTCTTCCTGGGCTGGCTCCTTTTCCCGCTGCGCCAACCTGAACACCTCACAACGTGGATATTCTTTGCGCTGAGTGTCCTGATGGCCGCGATCATCGGCTTTTGTGTGCTGTTCCTCATCAATATCACGGGCTTCTGGACGACGGATGTACGAGGCATCAACGGTCTCGCGGTTACCGCGGTAAATTTCCTCACTGGCTTCATCGTCCCCCTGGAGTTCTTCCCGCCCGCCGCACGCGCCATCGCCGAGTTCCTGCCGTTCGCCGGTATGATCTCAATTCCCATGAACATCTTCCTTGAGCGGTCGACCGGACTCGCCATGCTTGGTCTGCTCGTCCAGCAGGCGCTGTGGGTTGGCGTTCTCGTGCTGGCGTGTCACATGATGCTCGCCGCGGCGACGCGCAAGCTGGTGGTCCAGGGTGGATAGTCTGTTCGTTTACGGTCGACTTGTGGGTGCACAGATCCGTGGGCAGATGCAGTATCGGGTGTCCTTCCTGCTGCAACTCGTCGGTTCCTTCTCGATCGCTTTCAGCGAACTACTCGCCGTGTTGATCTTGTTCCGCACCTTCGGAGAGATGGCCGGCTGGCGTGTGGGAGAGGTAGCGCTCTTGTACGGCCTGGTCGCCCTCGGGTTCGGCTTCTCGGAACTCGTCAGTGAGGGGTTCGACGATGTGTCGATCCTGATCAGGATGGGAGAGTTTGACCGCGTGCTCACGCGTCCGGTCCCGCCGTTCTTGCAGGTTATGTCCTCTCGCTTCGCACTGCGACGGATTGGGCGGATCGCGCACGGCGTAGTCGCGCTCGGTATCGCCCAGTGGTGGCTTCGACTCCCATGGTCTGGCGTCGACATTCTCCTCTTTGTCGCGGCGATCGCGGCCACCGCGATCGTCTTCTTCTCGGTGGTGCTGATTGGTGCCGCGATCTGCTTTTGGACAACCGAGCGCACGGAGGTCCAGAACGTGTTCACGTACGGCGGCACCGAGCTCGTGAGTTACCCCATGCACATCTACAACCGCTGGCTCCGTAGCGCGTTCCTGTGGCTCGTACCGCTCGGACTGACGACGTACTACCCGGTGCTGCGTATCCTTGATAAGGGCGACCCTCTTGGCCAGCCCAGATGGCTCTCATACGCCGGCCCTCTGGTTGCGCCCCTGTTCTTCAGCGTGGCTTTGCTGATCTGGCGCACCGGTATGAACCACTATCAGAGCACCGGCAGTTAGTGACGGTGCCCAGTAGTCAACGCTTGCCCTGAGCCGGATAACGTCGACCAGCGGTGCGGTATACTCAAACCATCATGATTGCTGAAACGCCTCCGATGCTCCACCCGCAAGAGCTCATTGACGGCTTTGGCCGCCACATCGAAGACATGCGTGTTTCTGTGATCGACAAGTGCAACTTTCGCTGCACGTATTGCATGCCCGCTGAAGGATTGCGGTGGCTCAAGAACGACGAGGTGCTCTCCTTCGACGAGATCGAGCGCATCGTCCGCATTGCCGTCCAGCGCGGCATCCGGCAGATCCGCCTGACAGGCGGGGAACCGACCGTGCGCGCGGGACTGCCAGAACTTATCGAGCGGCTGGTCCATCTTCCCGGGCTCCAGGCAGTGTCGCTGACAACGAACGGTTTTCTGCTCCGGCGACTGGCGAAGGACCTGGCGGATGCCGGCCTGACGCGCATAAACGTCAGTCTTGACACGCTGGTGCAGCAGAAGTTCGAGCACATCACCAGGCGTAATCATCTGAGCGAGGTACTTGCCGGCCTCGAAGAGTTGGAGAAGTACCCGACGATCAGCCCGATCAAGGTCAATGCGGTCGCAATTCGCGGCTTCACGGATGAGGAAGTCCTTGAGTTTGCTCGCTTCGCCCGTCGCAAGCCGTACGTCGTGCGCTTCATCGAGTTCATGCCGCTCGATGCGGACGAAAGCTGGACGCCGGAAATGATCCTGACCGGAAAGGAGCTGCACGACATGATCCATGCCGTCTACCCGCTCCTCCCGCGCGATGCGGCGCCCGCGTCTACCAGTCGCGTCTACCAGTTCGCGGACGGCAAAGGCGAGATCGGATTCATTAACCCTGTGTCTGAGCCCTTCTGCTCGACCTGTAACCGTATCCGGATCACGGCAGACGGACAACTGCGGACGTGTCTCTTCTCCCGATGGGAAACGGACCTGCGCGGGCCACTGCGAGAAAACCACTCGGATGACGAGATAGGCGCGCTGATGCTTCGGGCCGTGCAGCAAAAGGAGATGAAGCACCGCATCAACGATCCGGGCTTTGTCCGCGCCAACCGCTCGATGAGCCAGATCGGCGGCTAGTCCAAAACGCCGATCAAGTTGCCGCCTTCCCGCCGGCAATAATCTGCCTGGCTTGTTTGTTGCTCTTGCATGGAGAAGATCGTGTGTCTTCACATGGATTGCAGTGTAAGGTGAGGTAATGCAAGAGAGAAACGGGCGGGTCGTGGTGTACGGCGCGGACTGGTGTGGCGTCACGACGAGTACGCGGCAGCATCTGGACGATATCTCGGTGGCGTACGAGTATATCGACGTAGAGAAGGATGCGGCTGCGTCCCAGTGGGTCAAGGACCAGAACAACGGCAAGGAGATGAAGCCGACCCTCGATATCGAGGGCGAGGTGCTATCGGCGCCGCGCGACTACATGCTGGATGACGCCTTGAAGCGCCACGGCATTCTTGCCTGATCAACCTTCGCGCTAGCGAATGACCGCGTACCGCTCGTACTTGGCATGATCCTTGTGCTGGCCACCGCGGTCAGCCCGACCCAGCTACGGGAGGCGACGCGCGGAGCAGAAGTTCGCTCGCAACGTGGTGTACTTGCGGCGTCCTTGCGAGTTCCGCAAGCTCATCTAGGGTGAACCAGCCGACGTCCGATGCATCAGTGCCGGCGCGCGCTTCACCGGAAGTCCACCGCGCGAGCACATCGACGATCAGGTAGTGGTAGCGCACCCGCCCTTCGGAATCGTGGTGGATGCTGTCAACTGCGTGATAGACATCCGTCGGGGTGCATTCCACGCCGGACTCCTCCAGGACTTCGCGTCGCGCACATTCCGCGATGGTCTCGCCAAGTTCGAGCACGCCACCTGGTATGGACCATAGACCTTGAAGCGGCGGGTTGGCTCGGCGGGTCAGCAGTATCCGGCCGTCGTTGCGCACGACCACCGCGCCGACCGCGGCGATTGGCCGCACCGCGTATTCTCTTCCCACGAACCACTCCGGTGTGTTGTTGAGGCTAGGAGTTCTCCGACTCGCGTAGCAGCGTGTTCAGGTTTCGAGCGAGGTCCGCGGGCGCGAAGTCGCTGGACATCAAAACCCGCTCCCGGCCGGACTTGTCGATTAGATACAGCGCATCGGAATGACCGACTTCATAGATGGCCTTGTTTGTTCCAGCGGGCTTCTCTCTGGTGACGCCGATCGCGTATGCGCGCCAGACGGGCCGGAGCGCCGTCGTGTCACCCGTCAGGTAAGTCAACTTCCGTTCAAGGCCCCGCTCCTGCAGGTACCGCCGTACGGCAGGAACGCGATCTCGCTCGGGGTCCACCGAGATCGCAACAAATGCTAAGTCGCTCGAACGCTCACCGAACTCGTCGCGTACCTGCGCCATCTTACTCGTAATCAATGGACAGAAATCTGGGCAACTGCTGTACAGAAAGGTCAGTACGACGACCTTCCCCCGCAGATCCTCCAATGACACAGGCTCACCAAACTGATTGGTCAGGGAGAAGCCTGGTGCTGCGCTCGGCGGCTCGAGCGTCGTGCCACTGAATTCGGCGCCCCTGCTGCAACCGGAGATGAGGACCAGCATTACGGCGAGCACCAGCCAGTTCTGGCTGGTGCGCTCACCACGCTCTGCAATGTACTGGACAGCTACGATCGTCCTCGTTTCATATATGCGTAACGCGTGCCTCGCTGTAGTGCCGCCAGGGATGAAGCAGGCACCACAGTTGGTATGGACTCTACTTCAAATATAGCAGCAGTCCCGCTCGACTCTCCTCCTCAATGATCGGCTGCGATAGGATCCAAAGGCTCGACACGGTATACAACACCATGAGCGCCAGCATGGGGTACTGGCTACGGAGCGCCCGCCGTGGGTTCCGTAGGAGTCGAAGTGCGAGCACATGGGCCAGATACACGGCAATCACGTGGCCCGCGACGATGAGTGCTACCTGTGAGTACCACACAAACGCCGCGCCAAGCAGCGCGGTGTTGACCGTGTAGCTCGCGGTCCCGAATATGTTCCAACCCCAACCGAAGGGATCGGATAGCAGGGGGATAACGCTCTGCCCCTGGATGAGCAGCAGGGTGTAGTAGTGGGCGATCTGATACGCGAGCGCGATAGGTACCAGCGAATACACGAAGCCCGCTGCGACCGTGTGGACGCGCTCGTCCCAGGCACTCGCGCGCCGCATAAGTCCGGCAAAAACGTAGTAGATTACGCCGAAGAGCACCGGCACCACCAGCAGACCGAGCGTCGGGAGAACGGTGTATCCCCAGCCGCCCACCGCCTGCGCGACGGGGCTCGTGAGCGATTCCAGTTGTAGCCAAGCGGACGTGACCAGCAACCCGTCTACCGTCACACTCGCGAGCATGAATAACACGAACGCGAGGCGGTCCCCTTTAATCTCTTCACCGCGGACCAGCCCCACAGCCCAGGGTCGAACGTTGAGCTCACGCTGCGCAGGATCGGCGAACTCGAAGCACTCATAACAGTTCACGCAACCGTCGGACTGGCTCTGGCACGATGTGTCACAGTCGGCACACACACGGGGATCAGTCACGCGCACTTCGGTGGGCGCAAAGCGGGCGAGTATGCCGAAGAAGACGCTGAAAGCCTCTCCCTGTCGAAGCCAAACGTCGCGTCCAAAATACGTCATCCCTGTCCAGGTGATCACCGAGTACAGGAGCGCGAACAGGGCGATGTTGGACGGGCGCGGCGCACCGGCGAACACGATCTCCAGCCACACGAAGGCGAAGTAGAGCACCAGCGCGGGCCACATCCCGAGCCAGCGGGGATACGGTGCATGTAGCTCCAATCCGCCCACCGGCAACCGAGCAGCAAGCGCGTCGGCCCAGTCAAAGATCGTCTTCCAGGGATTGACCAGGGCCCAAAGGTTCCCGACCAGCGCGATGAAGATGCCTAGGCCCACCCACCAGATGACCCACACGAACGTCGGCGCGAAGTTCAGACTCGGCGCCTGCTCACCCAGTATGCCGCTCAGCACAACGAGTGCGAAAAGGCCAACGCCGAGTACCCGGAGCGCGAGCAGAAGGGCGGGAGGGGTGAGCAACGTTTGGACCCAGCGCACGCGGAGCAGGTCATAGCGGCGGTAGCGTCCTGGTCCGCGATCCTCCCCAACGAAGAAGCCCACTAGAACAAAGGACAGGATGACCACCGCCGCCGACCCATACAAGTACAGCCACAGAGGGACTGGTAAGGTGTACCGCTGACCGAAGCCGTGGGCTTCCGCGCGAGCCACAAACGCTGCTACGAGTAGGAGGACGCCGGGCACGGCCAGCCAGTGAGCGGGGCGCACGCGCGTCAACCTCCTTCTCGCGGCTGCACAACGAGCCTACCCAACTGTTCTACGGTCTCGTGGTCCTCGATCGGCCAGTTCCCGGTCTTATCTGCTTCGAAATTCAGCGTAGCAGGCGAGTCCTCGGTGACCGAGACTTCCTCGTCGTATCCGTGGAGATGCAGCTCTACCTCCCGGTCTGCCCTGATGCGTAACTTGACAGTGTCACCCTCCCGGGCCGCGAACTCATTCGGCTCCATGGTGTCGCCGGTGATCGACACATCAAAACTCACATCTTGCGGTTCGGCGTTCGATGCGTCCGGCCGTAGTGTGATGAACAACCCACCAAGAATCAGCAAGGCGAGCACTGCAAGGGTAATCTGTCTGCTCAAATCGGTGCTCCTGTTCGCGTAGCACGCCACTTTGGCGTCGCGGTAAGACTATGTACTGAGGCAGGAACCGACAATTGGTGGTCGTCGTGCAGGTTGCGGGCAGGTCTGTGCGTGGATCAAAGTCGTTGGTTTTTCTCCAACCGATGGTACGGGTGCCGAACGGTTGTCCCGCTGAGTCTCGAGCACGACTGCCCAAGCATCTGAGAGGGACAACCCCGGCAAGGCGGCCGTTTCCACCGTGGGATGGAGGTGGAGCGAATGGTACCCAGCAGCGCGTGCTGTAGCTTGCTCCTGCAACTGGTTTTGAGCGGTTGCACCGTGATGGCGGAGTCGGCCCTGTTCCACCGCCCGCGCATGCGTTACGATTTGTGTCGGCGACGCATGCGCTCCCAGGCTCCAGGAGAGTGAGGCGAGTGGTGCAGCGACGCCAACCGCCACCATGAGCACACAGAGCACGACGACACACCAAGCGCCCTGGAAGATAGGTGAACGGTATGCAAGGCGACCAATGTGCGTATGCGTAAGGCTTCGTTCCACAATTGCAGTCTATCGCAGCCAGACCGGCTCCGCCAACGTTGGCAAGTGTGCGGACAAAGCGGTGATACCGTCGCGAAGAAACGGGGCATGGTCGTCCCTGTCGGAGCGACAGGACAACACCACTGCCACGAAAGACAACGCAACGTTTTGTAGCGTTACGTGACCACCACTGCGGCAAGGACAGCAGGCTGAGGTTCCGCTGCATGGAGAAATCGCACGAGTTTCGATTGAGTGTCCAGGAGGCGGTTGCCGAACAGCGGCGTCTCGCGTCGTACGTGGAGGAGCGCCCACTGCCCACCCCGCCCCGCACCGTCGCGGGGTACGACCTGAGCATTCGTGGTGGGCATGCACGCGCCGCCGCGGTGGTGGTGGAGATTGAGTCGATGGACACGGTTGATGAGGCGGTGGTCGAGACGGAGATCACGTTCCCGTACGTCCCCGGTTTGCTGTCCTTTCGAGAGGCGCCGGCGGTGCTCGCAGCGCACAACGCCCTGCACGTGGCACCGGACCTGTTGATGCTGGACGGACAGGGTCGTGCACACCCACGCCGGTTTGGAATCGCGTGTCACGTCGGACTCATCGTGGTCCTGCCCGCGGTGGGCATCGCGAAGAGCCTGCTAGTAGGCAAGGGCACCGAGCCAGGCCGCGAACGCGGCGATACCGCACCCATCGTCCATCGAGGTGAGAATGTCGGCGTCGCGCTCCGGACCCGTACCGGCGTCACTCCGGTGTACGTGTCCATCGGCCATCTTATTACGCTGGAGGAGGCGGTGGACCTGGCTCTTCGACTCGCGCCCCGCTTGCGAGTTCCCGAACCAACCCGGCGAGCACATATCCTGGCAGGCAAATGGTAGCTGAGCACGGACCTATGCCGTCTCAAATGCTGGTGCCGCAGCCGCAGTCTCCAGCGTCTGGTCTTTTGTCTCCTCGCCGAGGAACCAGACATCGACCGCGATCACGAGCAGTACAGCGGCGAACATCGAGAACACGGCGAAGGTTCCGAGATTCCAGGTGCCGAGCATAAGGCCGACCAGATAGGGCCCCACGATACCACCCACCCGGCCAATACCCGCTGCCCAGCCTGTGCCCGAGCCGCGAATTGCGGTCGGATACAGTTCCGGGGTATAGGCGTAGACCACACCCCATGCGCCAAGGTTGAAGAACGAGACGAGCGAGCCCCACAGTAGGAGTTCTTCGCGCGAGGCATCCGCGCCGAGGCCGCGCAAGCCGAACAGCAGGGTAGCAGCTGCGCATCCCAGCAGGTAGCTCACGAGAGTCGGCTTTCGCCCCCACCGCTCGATGAGTGCCGCGGCACTGAAGTAGCCCGGCACTTGTGCGAGGGTGATAATCAGTACGAAGCCGAACGAGGTCTGCAGCCCGTAATCCAGCTCGCTCGTCAGAATTTGGGGGAGCCACGTGAAGATGCCGTAGTACGAGAACACCATACCGAACCACAGTAGCCAGAGCATTAGGGTACGGCGACCGTACGCAGCTGTCCACAACTGCCGTATGGTGCCCTGTTTCTCGGCCGGCATCGGATCGTCCTCAATCAGCGCGTCCGCGTGGACACCAACCCGCGCAGCGGCAAGGCGTGCTTCATCGTGCCTGCCCTGTCGGAGCAGAAACCGGGGCGACTCGGGAAGTCCTCGCCGCAGGACGAAAACGTACAGAGCGGGGAGTGCACCGAGCACAAACGCTATGCGCCATCCGTATTGGGGTACCACCAGGTAACCGAGGATGGCAGCTAGAATCCAGCCGTACGCCCAAAAGCTTTCCAACAGTACCACGAGCCTGCCGCGATGCCGCGCTGGGGCAATCTCCGCGACAAGGGTACTGGCTACCGGCAGTTCACCGCCGAGACCAAGTCCGGTGATGAAGCGTAGGACGAGCAATGCCCCATAGCCCCATGCGAGCGCCGTCAAGCCGGTTGCCGCCGAGTACAGAACAAGCGTCGCGAGCATGATCGGCTTGCGGCCAAAGCGGTCAGCAAGGGTCCCTGCGACGAGTGCACCAAGAAACATGCCGAACAGCCCTACGCTGATCGCAGTACCTACCTGCGCCTGGGACAGGTCCCATTCTCGAGCAATTGCGACCAGCACAAATGAGAGCAGCCCGATGTCCATAGCATCGAACATCCAGCCCAGGCCGGACAAAATCGTGATGCGGCGGTGTCCCGGCCCTAGTGGTTGGACGTCAAGCTGGTGCTCTAACGTGTGAGTTTCGGTAGCCACGGTCACCGGCCCCCTGCTTGTGCACCGGCGTCCTGAGTGTAAGGCTCCGGTTCCGCAACGGGTAGGAGGAAACCCAGCCGCTGCAACTCCTCTCGCGCGCGCTTGAGCAGGAGTTCGGTGGGAGCTTCAAGGGTGTGCGTGTGCCGTCCCTCTGTGAGCTCCGAGAGCAGGTGCGACCGCCCACTCGCGATCCGCTCCAGAAATTCGTTCACTTGCACGAGCGAAGAGATCCGCAGCTCGCCACGGAGTGTGCCGTACACAGAATGTTCCACGGCGACATCCACCACGGTGATGCCGAGGTTGACGAGGGTGAGAAGCTCCTCTCTGGTCTGATCAGCCGAGTGTTGGACGGCGACTTCCGTTCGGTGTACGGCTGGCCCCAGGTTCGAGGCGAGCATGTACCCACGACTCGTCGCCAGGATCGCGGCACCACCGGATCGCAGTACAGCGATGTCCTGGACTATGGCTTGGCGGCTGACGCCGAGCTGAGCCGACAGCTGCCCACCGGATATGGGTTCGCGCACGGACTCCAAGGTGTCTAAGAGCCGGAAGCGTCTAGCCTCAGTCGTCATTCTTGCTCCCACATCGTCCACCGCTATCCCGTGCGCGACCTCGAAAAACACGAATGTACGATCCGGATTGCGCTGCACGAGTTTACAGAGCCGTACCTGCAATGTCAACTGACAAGACAGCAGACTGGCCATTGGCGACCGGCCACCACGGCAACGTAGACAGCGCTCATCGGGCTGGAACTGAGGGTCTCAATTCAATGTCCGGCGCGTCACGAGATGTACCTGATTACCGGCGGGGCATTGTGAAACCGGAACGGGATCAGTTCCCCGCCGTGCTGTCGCAGCGTTGCCTCAATTACTGACCGACCACCATCAGGGACCAGGAACATCAGACAGCCACCACCACCCGCGCCACACGCCTTGCTCCCCAACGCCCCAACTGCAGCCGCCGTAAACAGCTCTTCCATGCGGGGCGTCACGAGACCAGGGTGGAGCTTGCGGGCCAACTCGCGATTGAGCGTGACTATCTCCGCGAGTCTGGCGAAGTCGCCAGAAACGAGCGCCTTGGTAGCCGGCTCGACCGAGTCGCGCATCCGGCGGAGAGCCTCAACCGTCTCCGGATTGCCGGAGCGATAGGCATCCCACACCAGACTATGCACGGCGCCCGATTGATGACCGCTCCCTGAATAGCAGAGGACGCACCGCTCCTCCAAGCTCTGTAAGATTGCCGCATCGACCTGCACAGATTCCACCATGGCGGGCTCGTTCTCGTGCGTGAAGGTCAAGCGATTGAAGCCGCCAAGCGCTGCGGCATACTGGTCCTGCTTGCCGCCTTCCACGCCGAGCAGTTTTTCCAGACGGTACGCCCCTTCCGCAAGCTCGACACCCGACTGTTCCCGCCCTATAACTGCGTTCGTGAGCGCAAGCCAAGCGACATCAAGTGCACCTGACGTACCCAGGCCGGATCCGGACGGGAGGTGCATGCCATACTCAACGTGCACGCCGCTTTCGGTCCAGACCGCCCTTCCCTCGACGAAGCGGTCGATCGCCGCGTTGAGCACCGCGCCACCTTCGTGTTCGGAGAAGTAGTGAACATCCGACCAGCCGCCAGCGAAGTCGATGCGCACCGGCACGCGCACGGACACCGCGTTGTTCCCTGCCACAACCAGCGCCTTTCCTTCCGTCTCCGTCGACGGGTCAACCCGCCAATGTGCCGCATAACGCGCGCCAGCGGGAGGACACCCGCGACATCGACCGGTCCGAAAGGCACCACGGTGCTATGCTTGACCCGATGCGGGAGACGGCCGTACTTCGGAACAAGCAGGGGAGTGGCATGGAACTACAGGAATATAGGCGAGAGTTCCCGATCACGGAGCGGTACGCGTTCCTGAACCATGCGTCAGTCTCGGCGCAAAACCGGCGCGTTGGACAGGCGGTCGCAGCACACATGGAGCGCGCACAGAACCAGCCGTTCGACCGGCTGCAGCCGGACTTGATTGCACTGCGAGAGACGTTTTCACGGCAGGTGGCGGCGCTCATTAATGCGGCGCGTCCGGACGAAGTGGTGCCGATGGGTGGTACCGCTGCAGGGATCAATACCGCGGCGAACAGCCTGCCACTGCGCCCGGGCGACAACGTACTCGTGCTCGACGGCGATTACCCTGCGGTTATCTACCCGTGGCTGAACCTCGCTTCGAAGGGCATTCTGACAAAGTTCGTTCCACAGGTACACGGAGGCCTGAACCTTGATGTCCTCGAGTCGCGGATCGATGGCCGTACGCGTGCCATCGCAGTCAGTACCGCTATGTTCGCCACCGGATACCGCAACGACATGGCGGCAGTTGGAAAACTCTGCCAGGAGCGGGGCATCTACTTCGTCGCCGACGGTATTCAAACGCTCGGTGCGTTCCCGCTGGATGTGCAGGAATGCCGTATCGACTTCCTGGCCTGCGGGTCACAAAAGTGGTTATTGGGCCCGATGGGCACTGGTTTTCTGTACTGTCGGCATGAACTGCTGCGCGACCTGCAACCCGGCGCGTACGTCGGCTCGGCGAGCACCGTCGACCCGCTCAACTTCTTGGATTACAATTTCACGCTGCAAGACACGTCGGAGCGATTCAGCCTCGGTACACCGAACAACCTGGGCCTGGTGGCGCTCAATGCCTCCTTAGCACTCTTGCACGAAGTCGGTATTGAACGGATCAGCCAACGGGTGCTTGAATTGACAGGCGTGTTGGTCGACGATCTGCACCGAAGGAGTTACACGGTTCTGTCGAACCTCACGCCGGAGCGGCGTACCGGCATCATAGTCATCGATGTGCCGGATGCTCAGTTGCGGTACGAGCGTCTGCTTGCGGCTGGCGTCGTGACGTCGGCTCGTGGCGCAGGACTTCGCGTTTCGCCCCACTTTTACAATACCGACAATGATGTCCTGCGAGTCGGCGAGGTGCTGGGGAACAGATCAGTATCGAACGCCGGTGGCGGTCGCTAGATCTCGACTGATTCGAGCCCGGCACACTGACCGCAACGGTCCAACGATGTCCCCGCGCACGCGGTCGGAACGAGGGCATTGAACCGTCGTTGCGATGGGGGTGCCATCCCGGGATCAGCCAGCGGGCGGAACGTCCCAGCCGCGGTCCTTGATCTCGTGCTCAAGAACATCCAACCGCACTTGCTCATCATCAGTGCTTGTTATCGCCGTGGCAGGAAGGTAGATGTTTGTCCTGGAGAAGACGCCCTTTTGAACCAGGACGTAATCCGGACCGACTTCGTACACGGTACCGACCTTCACGCCATCGCGATCGAACACCCGCCAGCCGCCGTGAATATCACTGAGATAAACTGCCATGTCTGGACCTCCTCTGGCACTAGCCTACGGCGGAAATCTTGTCGTCGTTATAGCGCATTTGGCGTCCACGCGCTGGGAACTACCTCACCGTGCCTGCCTCCAGATGGCTGAAAAAGTCGACAAGCGCCTGGTTCGTGCGGTCCGGTTGTTCCTCCATGACCCAGTGCGCGCATTGCACCAGCGGCAGAATTTCGAGGGGAGCCTCGATGTGTTTCTCCAACCCCTTGAGCAGCCCTACGGGCAGGGCGGGGTCGTGCATGCCCCAGATGACGAGGACCGGCCGGCGAACCTTGCGCCGGAGCCACCAACGCAATTGTGGCCCACTCTTCCAAATGCTGCGGTACCAGGCGAGCGAGGAGCTGTGGACACCTGGCAGGGCGAAGTCGCGGGCATATGTGCGCAAGGTGTTCTCGTCGAAGCTTTGCGGGTCGTATGCTGACCGGCGGATGGCTCGGATGAACCGATTATTGCCGCGAGCCAGCAGGGACTCCATCAGGCCAGGCACAGAGAACGGGATGACGTACCACGAGTGAAGTGGGCTGACTCTGTGCAGTGGGGCGTTGATTATCGCGAACCGCTCGACGACCTCGGGGTACCGTAGAGCTAGCGCCCACAGCAGTACGCCGCCCCAGTCATGACCAGCCCACGCCGCACGCTCATAGCCCAGCGTGCGCACGGCGTCGCGCATCTCCACCGTCAAAGTGCCAAGGTCATAGCCGTCGCGCGGCTTGTCGGACTCGCCGTAGCCCTTGAGGTCAAAGGCAAGCACTCGATGGGTCCGGGCGAGAGCCGTCATCTGGTGACGCCAGCAGTATGGGCTTTGGGGAAAGCCGTGCAGAAGGATCAGGGGCGGCCCTTCGCCCAGCTCCAGGTAGCTGAGCATCGTTTCTCCAGCCCGAACATACCCGCGTCGTGCGTCAGCAAACGCCATCGATGCTCCTCCCGCAGCGTACTGTGCTGGACCATTGCGAACTCACCGGCCGGATTGCGATCGTTTACGGTTCGCTGAGCACGTGCGCACCACGCGGACGAACGACAATGGTGTGCTCCCACTGGGCGCCCCAACCGCCGTCGACCGTGCGGACCGTCCAGCCATCCGCCGGATCGACGCGGACGCGCGCTGAGTGCTCAACGAGAATTGGCTCTATGGTTATGACAAGTCCATCCTCAAGCACCGGACCACCGCCGCGCCGCCCGACACTGGGGACATCAGGCTTCTCGTGCATCTTGCGACCGAGACCGTGGCCGATGAACTCCTTCACGACCCCGTACCCGCGACTCTCCGCGTACGTCTGGATGGCATAGCCAATATCGCCGACGCGGTTGCCCGGAAGCGCTGCCCGGATACCGGCAAGCATCGCCTCCCTTGTCGTTGCGATCAGCCGCCGGTGTTCCTCCGTGACATTGCCGACCGCAACCGTGACTGTTGAATCACCACAATAACCATCGAGCACCATCCCCGCGTCGATGCTCAGGATATCCCCGTCCTTGAGAACTGTATCGTTCGGCACGCCGTGCACCACCGCGTCGTTCACCGACGTATTTATGCAGCCGGGAAAGTTTTCCTCCGTGGCGAAGACGGGATCAGCACCGAGCCGGGTGATATAGTCCATCGCATACTCGTTCAGGGCTCGCGTCGTGACGCCGGGTTGCGCCATCCGGCTAAGGTCACGCAGTAACTTCGCGGTCGCGCGATTCGCCCGCCGGAGGCCCTGAACGGCTCCTGGAGTCCTGATTACCACGGACGGTGTTGCCTCCGTATACTCTGCGACAAACGAAGCAGGAGGAGTGAGACACCGAGCGACACCGTGAAGAAGAGGGCGATGCCCGCGACTGTTGCCAGCGCAGTGCGCCACGTTAGCGTCCAGTCGCTACCGCTCCATAGCAACGCGGCCCAGACGAGCGACGCGATCATCTGGCCGCGTATAAGCATCGTGCGCTGTGTCCGCTCCCGGTTCTGCCGCGTCTGCGTAGGACTCATCTGATACCCCCTCGCCGCACCGGTCCCGCAAATCTATCGCGAGGTCGCGTGGTAGAATTGGGTCAATGTCAAGTATGCCTTAACCGAGGAGTAAACCGCTCATGGCGCAGACAGCCGCTCGCGTGCCGAAGGTGACGTACGCCGCGATACCAACCGAGGAGATGGACATCCTTCACTCGGCCTTCGAGGAGTCCCTGTACCAGGTAAGGCGAAAATTTGGTGATAGCCACCCGATGTATATCGGTGGCCAGCCGGTACGCACCGGGGATGAGTTCGAGGTGCGGGCGCCCGCGGACCGCACGGTGCTGCTTGGCAAGTTCCAATCTGGGCGGGCGGAGCACGCGAAACAAGCGATCGAAGCGGCGCACGCCGCATTCCGGCTCTGGAGCCGCATGCCTTACGGCGAGCGGCTCGTGCTCCTGCGGGCGGCCGCGGACAACTTCCGCGCGCAGAAGGTGGACATCGCGGCGCTTCTGAGCATCGAGGCGGGGAAAAACCGGCTCGAGGCGCTGGGCGAAGTGGAGGAAGCTGCCGACCTTATCTCCACCTACTGTGACGAGATGGAACAGAACCAAGGATACGTGCGCGAGATGGCATCACTTATGCCGGGCGAGCGCAACGTTTGCGTGCTGCGGCCGTTCGGCGTTTGGGCAGTTGTGGCGCCGTTCAACTTTCCTGTGGCACTCTCGACTGGTATGCTCGCCGGCGCGCTCGTCGCGGGCAATACGGTGGTGTTCAAGCCGGCATCTGCCACTGCATATACCGGTCTGCTTGTGTACCGGATGTTTGCCGACGCGTGCCTTCCGGACGGAGTGATCAACTTCGTCACGGGGGGCGGCGGAGAGATCGGTGGAGAGTTGGCGACAAATTCTTTGGTCGAAGGGATGGTGTTCACCGGCTCACGCGAAGTTGGCAGTGACGTCTACCGCAAGTTCGCTGAGCCATACGCACGGCCCTGCATCACCGAAATGGGCGGGAAGAATCCCGCGATCGTGACCGCCCAGGCGGATCTTGACAAGGCTGCCGAGGGTATAGTGCGTTCCGCTTTCGGCTACAGCGGACAGAAGTGCTCCGCTTGTTCGCGGGTGTACGTCCAGCGTGACGTTTACGACGCATTCGTGCGCCGACTAGTAGATCGGACGCGGTCGGTCGTGGTGGGCGATCCGACAGAGCAGAACACCTTCATGGGTCCTGTCATCAACGACAGCTCGGTCGATACATACCTTCAGGCTGTGCAAGACGCTGATCGAGATGGCGAGATATTGTTCGGCGGTAAGCGTCTGACCGAGAGCCAGTACGCGAACGGTACGTTCGTGGAGCCCGCGATTGTCGGCGGACTGAACGCGGATCATCGGCTGTTTCGCGAGGAGCTTTTCGTGCCGTTCCTGGCTGTTGCCGTGGTAGACTCGCTGAGCGAAGCGATCCACCATGCCAACGACAGTGAGTACGGCTTGACGGCTGGCGTGTACAGTGAGGACCCGTCGGAGGTGGCGCAGTTTTTCGACGAGATTCAGGCTGGAGTAACGTACGCGAACCGACGCGGCGGTGCGACCACAGGTGCTTGGCCCGGCTCACAGAGCTTCTGCGGCTGGAAGGGCAGCGGTTCGACGGGCAAGGGTGGGCTCGGTCCGTACTACGTTCAGCAGTTCCTCCGTGAGCAAAGCCAGACGATCATCACCGAGGAGTCGGCACCGGCCGAGGAGCGGCTGGAGGTTGAGGCCGCCGGCGAGTAGCCACACGGACCAACAGCCACTGCCGTGGCCATGCGCCTTGTACATGGCGTATCAATGATTGACCGGAGGGTCGTGCGTATTCCCGTGCAGCGAGAGTCGCCCGCAACGGTAGAACCCCTGCTTGCGAGCGGCGCTTATTCTGCACAAGCTGGCGCCGATGTCGCGCGTGACACAGGAGAGGACGAGTCGTTGGCGGAGTACACACCGCAGGTAATCGAGCACTATGAGCACCCACGCAACCCAGGGGCGCTCCCAAACGCGACGGGCAAGGGCCAGGCTGGCGGCGGCTCGGATGTTGAAATCCTAATCCAGATACAGATCCGGGCGGAGGGTGATTCGATCACCGCCGCCTGCTTCCGGGCGTTCGGCTGTAGCGCGTCCATCGCCTCGGCCTCCGTCACGACCGAGTTGCTGCACGGACGCTCGCTCCGATCCGCACTCGTGCTGGAAGCTGCGGAGATCCTGGATGCGCTGCACGGCCTTCCCTCCGACAAACGTCACTGCGCCGAGTACGCGGCGTCTGCAGCAAGAGCCGCCGTGCAGGATCATCTCGGCCGCTCGAATCTGGCGTAGAACCGTCATGTCTCATCGAGCATTACTGGTGCTCTCGCCATATCAGGCGGAGCCGCTGCTGAGGGCCCGCGATGCGGCGCGGTCTGAAGTGCGCATGACGCCTGACCTGGGTCTGAGCGAGGTGGATGTCCAGCTCAACGATACCGGCGTATGTTTCCCCGATGGCGAAGTGGTGCGTTGGCCGGACTTGGAGATGATTCGCGATTCCAAGCGGAGCGGCAGGCTCACAGGCCACTGTTACGTAATAGAGAACGGCACGCCCCGGGAGATATCTGTGTTCTCCCAAGAGAACAACCGGATCTACAGCCTCATGCCCACGCACGGCGCCCCGACCCTGCTTATCTCCAGTATCCCAATGCACCGGATAAAAGGGACGGATCCGTTTGCAGACACGGTGGAGAAGATTCGCGCGGCCGCACCGGTGATCGGCAACGTGCTCGACACAACCACCGGACTGGGCTACACCGCTATCCAGGCAGCGCGAACGGCCTCGGCCGTTACGACGATAGAGCTCGACCCGGCGGTATTGGAGGTTGCGCGCGAAAACCCGTGGTCGCGTGATCTGTTCGAGAACCCGCGCATCAGGCAACTCGTCGGAGACAGCGCGGAGGTAGTGGCCGGCCTTCCGGACGCCGCGTTCGACCGAATCATCCACGATCCGCCAACCTTTAGCCTCGCGGGCGAGCTCTACGGGAGCGCATTTTATCGAGAGTTGCACCGCGTACTGAAGCCACGAGGTCGTTTATTTCACTACATCGGAAACCCGGAGAGCAATCTCGGGGGAAAGGTGTCGCGCGGCGTAATCCGGCGACTGCACGAAACCGGCTTCTCACGCGTAGTCGGCAAACCTGAAGCGTTCGGCGTGCTGGCGCATAAATGATGGATCCACCAGTGTTCCTTGCACTTTAGATTTTTCCTGACGGAGGCGGCCCGGACTGCGCGCACATGGAGCTGTCCAAGCAAGGCGTGATCGGTGGCGAGTTCCGGTATTGCGGCCACCACGCCGGTAAGTCCGCTATGAGTCTGGCCGTAAGAGGTGAGCAGGGCATCCAGGACCAGTGGAGACGGTGATTCACCTGGTGGATTGGGAAGTGCGCAATCTAGCGGCAACTTCTGCCTGGTAGCGCCAGGCCAAGTGTCACGTTGTCGCTCCGTTGCCAACTCTAAGCGGAACCTCCTGCTACACTTCAGGGTCTTCGTGCTTGTTTGGGTCGGACTCACGGGTTCCGCCCGCAGTCTGCGTCCGTAAGCGGAGTCGGATATCGCGGGACGCCGCACTAGCCACACATGGGACGCTCGCGCGTCTGGAAGGTCAGGAATGTTCGGAACTGATGGGCTGCTACTTGGTCGGCAAGTCGGTCGCGCGCGCTCGGCTGCCGCGGCACTGCCGCCGACCGGACTCGTCATCTTGGGGATCCTTACCACGCAGGTCGGAGCCGCAATCGCGAAAGGGCTCTTCCACTCGCTTGGGCCAGGTGGTACCGTCTTTGTCCGCGTCGGCTTCGCGGCACTCGTGCTGCTGGCGCTCTGGCGGCCGAGAGTCGGGGGATACTCGCGAGGAGACTATGTTGCGGCGGTGGCATTCGGGCTGGCCCTCGGAGGCATGAACCTCGCCTTCTACCTCGCGCTGGACCGGATTCCACTAGGCATCGCAGTGACGCTGGAGTTTGTCGGCCCGCTGGGAGTGGCCGTATGCGGTTCACGCCGCAGACTGGATCTATTGTGGGTAATCCTTGCCGGAGCGGGTGTCCTGCTCCTGTCACCGATCGGTGGCGCCGATCTGGACTTGCTCGGCGCTTTGCTTGCCCTGACAGCGGGCGGTCTTTGGGCCGCGTATATCCTTCTCAGTGCGAGGGTCGGGCGCGCTTTCCCCGGCGGCGCGGGACTAGTCATCGCGATGCTAGTAGCTGCGGTGCTGCTAACACCGGTCGGGATCCTCAGCGGCGGCGCCGAACTGCTGCGCCCGACAATCCTCGCGGCGGGCCTTGGAGTTGCCGTACTCTCGTCCGCAATACCGTATTCGCTGGAGTTGGAGGCGTTGCGGCGCCTACCAGCCCATGTGTTTGGTGTGATGATGAGCCTGGAGCCGGCTGCGGGCGCGCTAGTCGGCCTGGTGATCCTGAACGAGAACATCGGCATCCGCGGTCTCTCGGCGGTCGCACTAGTCAGTGTCGCGACGGTGGGCGCTACCCGTTCCGTTCGAGACTGAGTCGGCGCTACATACCCAGATCCGCCCCTACCTCGAGCGGTACTCTCGTGCGGTTTGGGGCGAGCAGGTTGTGATACGCACCCAGATTCGCATCCGCGACGCGCTGCCAGGAGTATCGCCTGGCGGTGCGCGCCGCCTCCTCACCGAGCCGCTTGGCAAGACGCGGTTGGCACGTAACGGACGCCAAACGATCCGCGAACTCGCGCTCATCCCCGATCGTGACGAGATAACCGTTTCGGCCGTCGCGAATGGTGCTCTGAAGACCACCCGTTCGGGAAGCGACGACCGGTGTGCCGCAGGCAAGCGACTCAAGGGCCGCCATTCCGAAGCTCTCGTACCGCGACGGGACCGCGCATACATCGGCGGCGCGATACAGATCGGGCAGCTCTGCCTGCGACTTCGGACCCAGGAACTCGACCACCTCATCCAGTGCCAGTGTGCGGGCGATAGATTCAAGGCGCCCAAGCTCCTGCTCGGTCGGTTGATCCGGTGTCCGAGAGCCGCCAGCGATCAGCAGTTTCAAGCCGGGCACTCGGTCGCGCACCAATGCAGTCGCGGCGAGCAGGGTGTCTAGTCCCTTCAGCGGCTCGATACGCCCAACATACAGCAGGATGCGCTCATCGCTAGAACGGCCGATTCGTTGACGGGCCTCTTCACGGCTCCCTGGATGGAAGAGATCGAGGTCCACCCCGCATGGCGCGACATGGATACGGGACGGGGCAAGGCCATATCGGTCCACCAGTTCGTGGCGCTCGATCTCGTTCGATGCGATGACACCATCAGCCGCACGCAGCAGGGCGTCTTCGCCATCGCGCCGCAGTTTTGACTCCGGTTCCTGATGCGGTCCGCGGTGCTCATCCTTCAATAGCGCAAGCGTGTGCGACATGTGCGCCCAAGGTAAACGCCACAGTTCGGCCAGACGCTCGGCGGCGATGCCCGAAAGCCAGTAGTGCGAGTGCAGCACATCGTAGTTGGCCGAATCGGTCTGCGCTTGGTCGTTGATGCTCGCGACAACCTGGGGCAGCAGAGCGTGCAGCTCGTCCCGTGACACCGGGTTCGCCGGCCCTGCAGGTACGTTCAAGACTCGGAAGCCCGGCACGTCTTCTTGAATGAGTGACGTATTGGGATCGGACAGGCGCGTGTAGACATCGACGGTGGTCCCGCGGCCGGCAAGCTCACGGGCAAGTTGCCGGATGTATACGTTCATTCCTCCCGTGTCCCGGCCACCGAGTGCCGCGAGCGGACTGGTGTGAATGCTCAACATCGCCACGCTCGCAATGCCGGCGGTAGAATCGGTGCTCCGAGGCACGAGAGACTCGAATGCGTGCAGATCTTCTATCTCGTAGCCTCACCCTCTATTCGGACTGTATCGATCTACTAGCGCCCTTTCCTGTTGACAGTCTATTGTAAAGAACAAACAAGGGCGCTAGTATCTTCCATAAGCTCTGACCGGCACGCAGTTGTGAACACACTGGAGGCAAGAGATGCACGGGAGTGAGAGGGCTACGCCCGAGCTACTGGAGCTTTGGACGCTGTTTCGAGAGACGCACAAGGTGTTTCACAGCTACTGGAGCCGCGGTGGCAACCTGCGGGCGGAGGAGGTACAGTTCCTCGCTACCATTACGCTCTCGCACATAGACGATATTGACGTGGGCTATCGCTGGACCCTGAGGGCCGACGAGGTGCCACGGGACGAGCTCGGTGATGTCCTTCGCCCCGCGGACGTCACTGACTGGTCCAGCGAGCCACGCAGAGATCCAACGCCTGTCTCTCCGGATCTGCGCAAGGTGATGGCTCTGCGGCACGCGCAGGTCGTTTTCGGCTCCTTGCCCCGCACCCCTCGGGGGGAGATCAGCTACCCCGGCTATGCCAGTTACGCGGATATTAAGGTGCCCCGAACTCCACTGGAGCTACGGGAGCGCATAGAGGAACTCGCCATAGGCGTCTGGGATGCCGCCACACATCGTTCCCTTGGCTCGCTCGATCCGGAACGGGCCCGGCGCGTCTACGGTTTTTTCGAGACCGGTAGTTGGCTCGCAAACGCACATCAGTGGCGCATTCGGCGCCACTGATTGCGTCCCGACGCGGCAGCCCTCACTGCGCGACCTCCGATCGTGCACGACCCTCGTCATCTACTTCCTCGTGCAGAGTCTCAGTTATCGACGCAAGTTGAGCCACCGCCAGTCGCTTGAATCGTTCGGGCAGCGCCTGCACGCGCCGAAAGATCTGACGCAAGCGGATGTCGAGCAGATCAGTGTCGCGCGGGGTGTGCTCCACAATGTTTGCCAACTGCAGCACCTCAATCGGACTCACGTCGAGCGCGTGGCAAATATCCACGAAGGTGCTAATCTTAGGATCCTGTGTGGCCCCACTGAGGATCCGATACAGCGTGGCCCTATTCCGACCCGACTCCATCTTCACCGCAATATCCGTCGCCGACATCCCTCGAGCGGTCATCACCGAAAGGATCGCCTTGCTCAGCGAGGGAGACTCCTCAGCCTTGCTCCGTGTATGTAGCCTGCTACGCATATTCGTCCGCCTTTACGTTTTCAAGATCGACCTGATCATCGTCGGATTAGAACTTTACCCACCCTCACTATCAGGGGATGAGTTTCGTTGCGTGCGTGTAACACAGTTTATACATGATGCGCATTATAAATGGTTTGCACGCGAAAAGCACGGGCGTCTCGATGCGAGTTCGTAACGTTTACGTAACGGTCACCGAAGTATCGCCACGTGTGAATGCCGCCGGATACTTTGCCGACTGCGTGTCGCAGGACGAGACGTGAAACGTCGGGCTTCAATGCGGATATCGTACGACACCGGTTTCCAACTACTCAAGCGATTATCGAGCTGCACGGTGGCTTGCGTGCACGTCAGCAAGGTACCAGCCTGAATTCGGTGCACTACGGATGAGGACCTTAGCATCCAAGGTGCGATTTGTTTGGTCTTGACTTGACGCGACAGACAGTCTAGTCTACGGGACAGACACACGGAAGGCATGCGCTGTCTTGCGTACCGCACCGGGCAAGGAGGAATACTATGGCATCTACGTCGCACGTTTCCGCGTCCGACGAGGGAGAAGCGCTCTGGTTCTTCGGGACGCTGCTGGTCCTGAAGGCGGGCAGTGAGCAAACCGACGGGCGGTTCTGTCTCTGTGAGCAGGCGGGCCGAAAAGGAGTCGCAACTCCGCTTCACCGCCAATCCCAGGATGAGGAGACGTTCTATGTGCTCAAAGGGGAGCTGCGGTTCCACCTCGACGGCGAGGAGTCGTACTCGGCACCGGCTGGAACTTCGGCCTATATTGCGCCGGGCGCGGCCCATGCGTTTGAAGTGATATCCGACACGGCCCGATGGCTCAACATCACCACGCCCAATCACGAGGCGTTCTTCCGCGCCGCGGGTGAGACTGCGCGGGAGCGGACCCTGCCTCCTGACATGCCGCCAGATATGGTCAAGGTAATGTCGGCCGCAGAGCAGTACGGCGTGGAGATCCTTGGCCCACCTCCCGGCGGTAAACCGTAACAGAATCGCTTAGGGCATCGGAGTCGAAACAATCCACCAGTCGCCTGTCGTTGCGAGCAGGCGTCAGCTGCGGCTGTTCCAGTTGAAACGCCGGTGAGTGGACCCGACCACGTACCAATGTGTGCCAGCACCTGACTGTCACCTGGGATCAAAGCTTCACCTTCGCCGAACCAAGGTCGTCCTCGGTGGGTAACTCGGCTCGCTTCATCCAATGGATCGGACTTCGCGCGGTGGCCCCCAGCTAGAGTGACCGGCTCAAGCGGCTGATCTAGCCAGTGTCCTCCGTCGACCGATGCTGGATCGTCGCATGTCCTACTGCTCGTGATGCTGCGCCTGATACTGATGCTGAGCTTACCAGCCCGAACCCTTCCAGCCACCGTTGCATCACGGCGTGTTGCCGCTCGGGCATCGATTTGCGAGACTGTTCAGAAATTACGGTTTACGGCGCGACGTTCTAGGCAGATTGCCCCGCACAGCTAGTCTGTCATGCGTTACCATGACAACAAGCACACCCAGAATCGTGACCTGCGGAGCACACCTTGGCAACCGACCCGACCACAGCTCAATTAGCGGATGACTCCGAACTACGCCGACGCCTTGGCTATGGCGTGCTCGATGTGCAAGGCGTTAGTGGCGTTGGATACGAGGACGTTCTGCGTTTCTCGCACGTTCGGGGACCGGGGTTGAGCCCACGCCAGATGGCTTCGCGACTGCGCAAGGTCCTCAACCGCACCTTCACCGAAAAAGAAGCATACGCCGTTTGGCACGAGATCGACGAATACCGACGCCAGCGGTCGGCGGAGACAGGGGCCGAAGTCGATCTCGATCAGGCAGCCAGAGAATGGGACGCAAAGTATGGCTACGCGTTCCGGCGCCGCTGGTTCCTGTCCCAGCCCGAGCCTGGGAATCACCGAATCGTGCCGGGAGCGCGTGAGCGGGGAACGACGACCGCAGGCAAGGCGGCTGGACTGGTCATTCCGGAGCTAAAGCCGCTGTTGGAGGCCGGTTACTCGGTGACCGACTTGATTACTCAGGTGGCAAGCGAGCCACTTCCCTCGGCCCGGATCGCGGTGACCAGGGCGCGAAAAAAGGCGCGCAACAAACACTACGTACGCCTGATCGGAAGGCTCACCGGCTGGGAGCTCTCTGAGGAGGAGGCTGAGCGCGTCTGGGATGAAGCAGTGAAACATCGGGATTCACTCAGCAAGCGCCAGGGCCACCATGTACCCATGGAGCGGGCTCTTGTGGATTACTTCAAGCGGCTGCGACTCTCTGGCCTCGACCGTGCCTCGTTATGGGAACTGGGCCAATCCTTTGCGCCTAACTCCGGGGAGGTTGCGCCGGAGGGAGCACCTTCGACCGTCTCCCGACCGCTCTTTCCCGCCTAGTCGCACTTCGGTGCCTTCCCTCGGCCGTCGAAACCTGCTGTGGCGATGCAGCTTCAGCGTCTCGCCGACGACCAACCACCCCAAAGTAATGCGACGTAGTGGCTGTCCCGACAGCATTCGCCGCCCTGGGGCTATCGCTCCGGGTTGAGGATGAAGTATCGACCGCGATCCGAGATCTCATCTTGTGCCGGCAGCTTTTGAATATAACTGTACGCGTACCACTGTAAAGCCGGATTGTTTTCCTCGGTTGCCAGGTGTGGCGATGTCGGCAGGAAGACTCTCACCGTTCGACCGTTGATCTCAAACGGCAAACGATCGTTGACGGTCACCAGTCCGTCCGGCGTGTTGCGCTCCAAGGTTGCCCGATACGTTTTGGCATTCGCTGCAAGGTCCGCAAAGACATAGTAGTCAATGTTGGAGTCGAGCGTGTTGTCGATCGCCCACACATACGCAGTCTGCACACGCGACGCTGCCGGCGGTGCTGCAGAGAGCTGTGCGACAAAAGCGATTCCCGGCACCCCGCCCTTGCCTCGGCTCGCTCCGTAGCTCGCATACGCGGCACCCGCGAGACGGATGTCTGCAGATGCCTTGCCCCCTGTCGTGTCAGCACGCGCGTCTCGGCGTACGCTCCGCGACGGGACACGAGAGAAGCGGGTGGAGGTGCGTGTCCCCCCGATGGCGTAGAAATAGCCGTCCCACGACCCAACATACGCACGGCCGTTTGCAATCACCGGAGACGCGTCGATGTCGCGAGTCGTGCGGAACACCCATCGCTGCTTGCCGGCTCGCGCGCCCACCGCTCGCAGTATTCCGTCTCTCGCCCCAAGGTAGACGACTCCGCCCACGACGGCCGGGGAAGAAACACTTTGCGCGGGAAGGCGCACTGTCCAGATCCGCATTCCGTCCCGTGCTCGTACAGCAACGACTCGTCCTAGCTTGGCCCGGGCAGCGACGACGTACACGGCGCCGCCGCTGACAGCGGGTGCGGTAATCGCTCCCCTGCCGATCCTGGCTTGCCACCGGATCTTGCCGTCGCGCAGGCTCAGCGCCGTGAGAAGCCCACGGGAGGAGCCGATGTATATGGTGTCGCCGTACACTGCGGCCGAACCAGGAACCCGGGAAGCAGTCTCGTTCTTCTGCCAGACTTTGGCACCCGTCGCTGCGTTGAGGGCGGTGAGGCGCCCGTCCAGATC
>JADDPA010000034.1 GCA_016782125.1 Thermobaculum sp. | reverse complement strand
TGCACCCATCGGTGGTTAACGAAAACGTGCATATCAGACCGATTCGCCCGTGACAAAGGAGGCGTACTCAGCATGCCGGCGAGGCTACCTGGCTCCTCGCTCGACCTAAGGGGGACCATCTTCTCGATCAGCCGCCAGCCGTAGATAGCCGAGACGGCTTCGCGCAAGTCTCCCGACCCGCTGCTGTGCACGACTTCCCGCCCGTCTATCACGAGCTTGAAGGCAACACCTGGGTGCCCGAGCACGTATCGCCGCAGCACGTGCTCGACCCGGCTGGCTTCCGCCGAGGGGCCTTTCAGGAAGCGTAGCCGTGCGGGCGTGTTATAGAAGAGGTCGCGCACCTCCATCTGCGTGCCCACGGGACAGCCTGACGGGGTCTCGCGGATTAAGTTCGGCCCGTCATACTGCGCCTCGACGCCTAGCTCATCGACTCTGCACGTGCGAATGCGGAGGCGCGAGACAGAAGAAATCGCGTGCAGTGCTTCACCCCGGAAACCAAGGGAGCGGATTTCTGCCAGGTCCTCAATGCCGCGAAGCTTACTAGTGGCATGGCGCGCGGTACAGAGGGGCAAGTCGTCCCGCTCCAGTCCGGAACCGTCGTCGACCACCCGGATCACGTCAAGACCACCGTTTGCGATTGACACCGTTATGGACCGGGCACCCGCGTCAAGCGCGTTGTCAACCAGCTCTCGCACCACGGACGCCGGTCGCTCCACCACCTCGCCCGCCGCGAGCTTTGCGGCAGTTCCGGCTTCCAATACCAGGATCGTCATGCGCCACCCACCTCAGGATGCCATTGTATCAGGCACGTTGCCCCGTTAGACCCATCAATACCGCCATCCAATCGGTGATAGAATGAGCTATGCACGAGAGACTGTACAAGACGCATGCGGTTGTTTTGCGCCGCTACGACTTCGGGGAGGCCGGCAGGCAGCTCGTGGTGTACACGCCGAACCTCGGCAAGCTGTCGATGATTGCAAAGGGCGTGAAGCGGGTTACCAGCAAGCTTGCCGGTCATCTGGAGCCACTGACGCTCAGCACCATCGTCGCCGCACGCGGGCGCAACCTGGACACCGTCACGCAGGTCGACACCGTTGAAGCATTTGTCCATGCGCGCACCGACCCCGATCGCGTGTACTATGGCCTGCTCGTCATCGAGCTACTCGACAAGCTGACGCTCGAGGGTGAAGAAAACCGTGCACTGTGGGATCTGCTGATCCAGACGCTCCGCCGGATCGACGCCGAGGACGATCCCTGGGCAGCCGCGGCGTACTTTCAGGTGCGGCTCTTCGTGCTGTCAGGGTACAAGCCCGAGGTGGGCCGTTGTGTCGAGTGCGAGCAACCACTGGAAGCGAGCAACATCCACTTCAGCCCGACTCTGGGTGGCACGTTGTGCCCGAACTGCCGCACGGCGGATACCCGGGCCTTTGCCGTGAGCGCGAATGCTGTAAAGCTCCTTCGCCTGGCCGCGTCACCTTCGTATGCCGCATATGCTCGAATCCGCGTTCCCGTGGGGGTACGAGACGAGCTAGACGCCATTCTCCACTCATCCCGACTCTCAATCACCGACCGTGAAGTAGGCAGCGCCACGCTACTGGAAACGCTGAAGCGTTCCAGCTACCGCCCGATCGGAGGGCGGCGCGAGCCGTAGAACTTGGACTCGACTCTGGTGGGGTATGTCGGGTTAGTGACCCCACTTTTCAGCGAAAGCTCCTTCCGTTAGATCATGAACCCACCATATCGGATAGTCGTACGGACTTCGGCTGAACGGTGGGGTAGCTGTCATTCCGAGCGCGCGAGGAATCCGTGGTACGGGCTACGGATCCCTCACTCTGTTGGGGAAGACCCGCACCACGGATCTCTCGCACGCTCGGAATGAATACCCTAAGCTCTGAAGCTCAGTGCCGCCCGTGACCTTGCGCTTCCCATCGCAGTAACAAGTTTGTTGTGCGATGGACTGATTCAGGGCGCTCCCTGACAGTGATCCGCTCCAGTCAGTTGAAGAGAGCGCTGACCACCAGGTTGCGAAACGGACCCTGCAGTATGCAAGGGCGTACTGCCTATCAGAGCTCCTCGGGGATCGGCAGGCCGGGATAACGCCGGGGGCGCTGCTCGTCACCCGGCTCCTCCGCAACAGGAAGCGGCTGTTCCTGCTGTTCTGGCTCGGGCCCCTGTGCACTCGTTCGGGTTGGACGCGGCTGCTCCTCCCCGTCTGGAGCGGGCTGCTCCGCCGATAACTGTTCGGAGACGAGCTCGAAGACCTCGTCGGCGCTCAGGTCACTGGTGTCCACCCGCACTGTCGCCTCCGCCCGCGCGGAACGGAGCCGATGCAACTGCTCCTCGTAACCGCTCTCGCTCATGCGTGAAGCCCGGCGGCGCTTTACCGCCTGATAGGATGCGTGCAGGTAGATTGTGGTAGGTGCGCCGCTCCAGCGCCACAACTCCGGAATCGACGAGTGTTCCTGCGCAACGGTCCGCGCGAACAAGCCACGTTCGCACAGTCGATGCGCCAGTGTGCTTTTTCCGGCTGCACAAACGCCGAGAATCACGATTTCCATGGTGCTACTGGCCAACGCTCAACTCCTTCTCGCAGAGCATATCCTCGCGGAGTGGCACGGACACGGTCATGAATCGGCGCTCGTCCGTGGGCTCCTGTGCCAGGACACCCAGCACGACGACCGACATATCATCTACCGGGCGGCCTCGATCCCGCTGCACGGCGTCACCGAGGATCCGCGCAGCCACGCTCTGCGCGTCAGTGGCATCTTCTACATACCCGCGAACAGCCGCGCCGATGTCCACTGCAATGCCTGTCCGCGACCCCGCACGCGCCACTCCATCGGTGACGGTAACGGCCCAGATGTTCTCATCGAGCGAAACGCTACGTTGGACGGGTCCCAGACCGTCGCTCGTCCCCATGGGCTTGGACGGCTCGTCCGCCGCCTCCAGTCTGCCGTCGCAGACGAAGTATGCCGAGATGTCGGTGTTGCGGGTGATGGTCAGGACGCGGCGCCGGGTATCCGCAGTCAGTGTCGTCAGAGTACAGCTTACTTTTCCGCTCTTGTAGTGGTAGAGATGATCGTGGACTGCCTCATGGACGGCAGTGTCGCGGACGCCGTCTTTGAGTAGCGAGACCGCCCGTGCGGTGACGAGGCTGCTGAGCAGCTTCGCGCCAGGGCCACTACCCTGAGCGTCCGCGACGACGACACTAATGCCGCCTCCCGGCCGCTCGACCACCTCCACGGTGTCCCCGCTGTCGCGCGACGCATAGCGGTTCATCTTCCCGACGCCAACGAGCAATCGCGGCACAAGCTCCCTCCTCGTCACCCGATGATAACACAGTCACTGCGTCATCGCCGCGACACCTTACGTTGTTATTGCTCAAAAGTCCGGCCTGGCATTAGGCCCCGCATCGGGCATGGATTGGCATTTCCTGGTCCGCGGGTCCGCTATCATGTTGAGGGTCTGCCGCCGGGGAAGATAGGTCCTGCCACGCAAATACGCTAGAATGAAGCATAGGAGACTGATGGACGCACAGTACGAGCCGGTCATCGGCCTGGAAGTTCACGCGCAACTGCTGACCCGCAGTAAAATGTTCTGCCGCTGTGGTACAACCTACGCGGGTGCGGCTGCGAACACGCATATCTGTTCCGTCTGCGCCGGCTTCCCGGGCGTCCTGCCCGTCATCAACGAGCACGCCGTCGAGCTAGCTATTCGCGTCGGCCTCGCACTCAACTGCGACATTGCGGAGACCAGCCGCTTTGACCGCAAGCACTACCCGTACCCCGATCTGCCCAAGGGATACCAGGTAAGCCAGTACGACCTTCCGCTGGCGTCCAGGGGATACGTGACGGTCGGTAATGGCGATGATTGCCAGCAGATCGGCATCGTCCGGGTCCACATGGAAGAGGATACCGGCCGACTCCTGCACCGGACAGCGGCCGACGGCACGGTGTATAGCCTCGTGGACTTGAACCGTTCCGGTGTGCCGCTGTTGGAGATCGTGAGTGAGCCCGAGATACACTCTGCGGCTCGGGCGCGCGAATACGTGATGAAGCTCCGGCAGATTCTGCGCTACATCGGCGCGAGCAGCGGCAACATGGAGGAAGGGGCTCTTCGCTGCGACGCGAACGTTTCCGTGCGACCAGTCGGCGAGCAAACGCTCGGAGCGAAGGTCGAGATCAAGAACCTTAACAGCTTCCGTATGATTGATCGCGCTATCCAGCATGAGATCGGAAGGCAATCACAGGCCCTGGCCAATGGCGGCAGGATTGAGCAGGAGACTCGCGGCTGGGACGAAGCCGCTGGCATAACACTCGCGCAGCGCACGAAGGAGTACGCGAGTGACTACCGATATTTTCCGGAGCCGGACCTGCCACCGCTCACGGTCTCTGAGGATCGGCGCAAAGCCGTTCTGGGGCGGCTTGCCGAGTTGCCCGATGCTCGCCGCGCACGCTTTATATCCCAGTATGGAGTAACTGCGGACGATGCCTCCGTACTCACGACCGCGCGTGAAACAGCTGACTACTTCGAAGCTGTCCTTACACACCTCGGGGAACGAGTGCCGGCACGCCTCGCCGCGAGCTGGGTGACAGGGGAGCTATTCCGCTTGCTGAATCGCGATAGTCTGCCGATCACTGAAACGCGGGTGACGCCGGAGCTCCTGGCGGAGTTGGTTGGGATGGTCCATACGGGCGAGGTCAACCGCGGCTCCGGCCGAATGGTCCTTGAAGAGTTTTATGAGACCGGAGGCTCACCCCGCGCCATCGCGACCGAGCGTGGCCTAATGCAGATCTCCGACACGGATACCCTGACCCCGGTAGTTCGGACGGTGCTTGACAACCATGAACGGGCAGTTGCGGAGTTTCGCGGCGGCAAACAGCAGGTCATCGGTTTTCTGCTTGGACAGGTGATGAAACAGACCAGAGGCACCGCGGACAGCGGAACGGTGCGCACCTTGCTCCTGCGCGAGCTTTCCGAGGAGCCAACCAAGGGGCCGGTTCCGCACTAGCCAACAGAGGCACTGAGCCTGCAAGAAGCAGGCGGCGTCCGGCAACCGGACGGTTCTTGGCTCGTAAGCTGAAGCAGAAGGGGGGTAGGAAAAGTGGCCCAGGCGGAAGCTACAATCACGGATGAATTCAATGCGTTCACGGTAGCGCAGCGGCAGTTCGATATCGCGGCGGACCATCTGGGACTGGAGGACGGTCTACGGCTCGTGCTGCGAACGACCAAACGAGAATTCACCACGCACTTCCCGGTCCAGATGGACAATGGTGATGTCGAGGTGTTCACCGGCTACCGGGTCCAGCACGACCTCGGCCGCGGACCCGCGAAGGGGGGCATACGGTACCACCCCGATGTCACCCTCGACGAGGTGAAGGCGCTCGCGATGTGGATGACGTGGAAGTGTGCCGTCGTCCGTCTGCCATACGGAGGTGCGAAAGGCGGGGTCGTATGCGACCCGAAGGGGATGTCACTCGCCGAGCTGGAGAAGCTTACACGACGCTTCACCACCGAGCTTGCGCCGATGATCGGCCCTGACAGCGACATCCCAGCACCCGATGTAAACACGAACTCCCAGACAATGGCCTGGATCATGGACACCTACAGCATGCATCACGGCTACAGTATCCCTAGCGTCGTAACCGGCAAGCCCGTAAACGTCGGCGGGTCCGAAGGCCGCGTCGAGGCGACGGGACGAGGCGTCGTCTTCACCATCGAGTCGGCCGCACGAGAGATCGAGCTCGACCTCGCAGACGCAACGGTAGTTGTTCAAGGCTTTGGTAACGCCGGGTCTGTCGCCGCCACGCTCCTTCGCCGCGATTATAAGTGTCGGATTCTTGCCGTGAGCGACACAAGCGGTGCTATCTACAGCAGCGCGGGGATCGACCCCGCACAGGCGGTGGCATATAAGCGGCAGAATGGAGCGCTTGCTGGGATGCCCGGTACCGAGCCACTGACGAACGAGGAGTTGCTCGCCCTGCCGTGCGACATACTTATACCCGCCGCCCTGGAAAACCAGATCCTGGCGTCCAACGCGGACAGGATTCAGGCACGAATCATTGCTGAGGCCGCGAACGGGCCGACGACGCCAGAGGCGGACCAGATCCTGTACGAAAATGGCCAGATGCTAATCCCTGACATCCTGGCGAATGCTGGGGGGGTGACGGTCAGCTACTTCGAGTGGGTGCAGGACAAGCAGGCGTTCTTCTGGAAAGAGGCCGAGATCAATGAGAAGTTGCGCTTAATCATGACTTCCAGCTTCGCCGAGGTGCTCGCGATGGCCAAGCAAGAACACGTCGACATGCGCACCGCCGCCTATCTGATCGCTGTCAGCCGAGTGGCCGACGCGACGCGAGTCCGCGGTATCTATCCCTAATCGTTTCTCTAGGCAAAGGGACACTGCGTCTTGCTCACCACGCGCCGGTCCCATTCGCGGTCTAGTCTGTCGCCCGACCAGATATGCACGCAAAGCCTTTGCTAAACCGAGGTTGAACACACGTGACGTGGGATGCAACTATCCAGAGCAGGAGCGTTCGGCAAGGAGTTCAGGCATACTGCCATCGGATCGCCACCCTGCGTTCGCACATCAACCGCGATCGCGCTATGTTCCCTCATGAATGAGCGTGAGCTGGCTATCAAGGGGCTGCTCACCGTTCTCGGGAAGCTTACGCGAGTAACAGCCGTCCATATTTAGCTGCCACGCGTTCACGTTGTCCGCGATCTGAAGGTTCAGTATGCGACACACCCGCTCCCGGTGCTGCCGCTCGCGCAGAGGGAAGAGCGTCTCGACCCGTCCATCGAGGTTGCGCTCCATCAGATCGCAACTGCCCAGATAGACCTTCTGTTTCTCACCCTCCCCGAAGATCAGTACCCGCGCGTGCTCAAGAAACCGTCCGACGAGTGAGACGACGGAGATGTTCTCACTTACCCCCGCGACACCTGGCCGCAAGCAGCAGATACCCCGGATGACCAGGTTGATCCGCACCCCGGCCCGCGAAGCGCGGTACAGCGCGATGATCATCTGCTGGTCCGTCAGAGAGTTGAGCTTCATCGTGATTCGCGCTGGCTCGCCCCGCTCCGCAGCATCCCGCTGCTCCTCGATGAGCGCCAGAAGCCGCTGTCGCAGCGTGACCGGTGCAACCAGCAGTTTGCTGTACTCCTCTTGCTTGGAGTAGCCCGTCAGGTAATTGAACAGGTCAGAAACGTCGTTCGCGATCTCCGGATCGTCAGTGAAGTACGAGAAGTCGGTGTAGATCCGTGCAGTGTTCGGGTTGTAATTGCCGGTGCCGAGGTGGACGTACCGGCGCAAGCCCGAGTCATCGCGGCGCACGATCAGGCAGAGTTTGGCATGCGTCTTGAGCCCGACGACTCCATACGACACGTGGACCCCTTCCCCTTCAAGCTGCCGGGCCCAGACTATATTCGGCTCCTCGTCAAATCGTGCCTTGAGCTCCACGAGTACCGCGACCTGCGTATCCTCATCCCGCGCGTCCAGCAGCGCTTCAACGATTGGAGAATGGGAACCAACGCGGTACAGCGTCTGCTTTATCGCGAGCACGTCCGGATCGCTGGCCGCGCCCCGCACGAAGTCAACAACAGGCACGAACGAGTCATACGGATGGTACAGCAGGAGATCACCCTGTTCCAGCTTCGAGAAGAAGGACGGATCACCCAGCGTTTCCTCGGGCAGGCGCGGGCTGATGGATGGGTACAGTAATTCGGGGCGGTCGAGATGCGTGAGCTCCGCGACCTGCGCCAGGCCGATCGGCTCCGGCACGGCATGGAGGCTACCCGCCTGCACACCAAGGTGGCCCGCAAGCCACGTACGCAGCCGCTGGGGCATGTCTGAGGTAACCACGAGCCGCACGGACTCCCCAAACCGCCGCTGATCCAGCTCGTCTTCGATTGCCTGGAGGAGGTCCGCGGCCTCATCCTCCTGTATGACAAGGTCCGCGTTGCGCGTGACCTGAAAGACATAGCTGTTGACGACATGATGCCCGGGAAACAGCTCGTCGAGGTTCGCGGCAATCACCTCCTCCAGGCGCACCAGCATGACCGGATGGTGTTTGCCCGGCTCCGTCGGAGAATCCGGCATGGAGAGGCGCAAGAACCGTGGCAGGGTGTTGGGCACCTTCACCCGCGCCATGACATCTCGATCCCGGTCACGGATCACGACGAGCAGATTGAGCGAAAGGTTTGATATGTGTGGGAATGGATGCGCCGGGTCCACGGCCAGCGGTGTGAGGATCGGTTGCATCTCGCGCTCGAAACGGCGTCGCAGCTCTTCCTTGCGTCCCGAGTCCAACTCGTCGTATGGCATCAGATGAACACCGGCAGTATGCAGTTCCGGAACGAGCTCTTCGTGGAGAATGCGGCGCTGCTCGTTGTAGAACCGGCTGATGCGGCTGTGGATCTGTACCAACTGTTCCTCTGGCGTGGTCCCGTCGGCGACGGTTGCCGGGCGTTCCGTCGCGACCTGCTTCTGCAAGCCAGCCACCCGAATCATGAAGAACTCATCCAGATTCGTCTCGGAGATCGCTAGAAAACGCGCGCGCTCCAGCAGCGGGTGTCGCTTATCCTTTGCCTGCTCGAGCACCCGCTCATTGAACTCCAGCCACGACAACTGGCGATTGATATACAGCTTGGGATCGCTAAGGTTAACGCTTTCAACAACCGCCATGTATGTGTCACCTTCCTCAACGCAGAGTATCTGAGAAGCAGCCACTCAATCGCAGCGGCAGAAATCGTCGCTATTGTATGCGCTCGTGACCACCCCAACTGCCCCCCCTATGGTGCGGAAGGATCACGCTTGCGGTATCCCTCATCTCGCCGAGAGCGTTCCTGATACCATCAGCCCGCCATTAGCCCGAAGTTGTGGTCTGCGAAACGTTCCGCCTCATGGTCACTCCCTGAGCAATGTTGGAGGATGGTAACCAATCGGCACCGTCGTCACCAGCCGTGCACGCTTCATGCCCTGGGCAACGTGCTCACGAGCGTCCTTCCTTCATGCGGCAACGCAATTGCAGCCAGCCCTTCCCCCCAAGCACCCGATACACCTCAGGGAACTGAGAGCGCAGCACGGCAGTCTGCTGCGCGTATCGCTCGGCAATCTCGCCCATGGTAAAGGCAGTCCTGGAGGGCAATTGGTTGCCTTCCGTGGCACTCAACTCGCGTAGCCGCTCCACAGCAACGTACGCGTCCTGGTGCGCACCAAGAATATCCTGCAAGTTAGTGAGCGACGCGACTAGCTCCTTCACTGGCTTTCCATAGATATCGCCAAAGAACTCGAGCGCATAACGCAGCCGTTTCCCCTGTTTGCGAAGTTCGTGATATTCCTCGGGCACCGACTCAGCGGTAATAGCATCACCCAACTTGCGGACACGACGGTAGCGCTTCTTCACGAGGGCTGGTGCCGCTTCCCGAACCGGAGTCTGGCTCGCTTCGATCCCAGCCACTGGGCCGCGCGTGACCATCGACGTGAAAGAGCCCATAAGCTTGCGGTATCGGTCCGAATCCAGAACGGCTAGCATGCGCTGCCGCGCTTCTCGCCGGTGTCGCTCCAGCACCGCGTGCAATGGAGCCAGATCCTCCTGCCGGTCGCCAGCTTCCTTGCGCCACTCGACTAGCTCTTCGAGTTGGACATCGAGATCGCGAACCTCACCCAGCGCCTGTGCCAACCATCGGAGCTCATCACGCACGTGCCGGGCGCGCTGTGGCAGGACGCCGCCAAAGAGGCTCAGGGCGGCGCGCAACCGCCGGGTAGCGACGCGCATGTCGTGCAGTTCCTCCGGGTCGTCCCCCAAGCGGGTACCTGGCTCGTGTGCGAGCAGCAATCCAAGCTGCTTGCGTAACACCGCAAAGGCAACGTCGCCGATGGTACTATCGTCCGTGGTCACCAGCGGGCCAAGATCAGGCAAGGGAGCGGGACGGAGACCAGCAACACTGAGGCCGACGTGGTACTTCGCCAGGTCTGCCGACTTGAGGGCGCAACTTTCGCGCAGCTCCTCGACCCACGCGCGCACTCCGCGATACTCCCCGTCCGTGACTTGGACCTTCACGCGCTGGAGCCGCTGACGCTGCTTGCCGTCGCACGTCGCCACAAGGCTATCGTCCACCACCAGCTCACCAAGTAGCGTCTTCTGATCAGCAAGGCGATACGGCTTTCGGGACGTGGTAACCGTAAAGAGTGGGACGAGTTCTTGGTCACCGGCGAGTGCCTGAAGGCGCTCCGTGAGTGGCCCTGTTGCGGTCCGGAGGTCGTCGAGCGTGGCGATCGACTGCGTAACCTCCGACCCGTCCCGCGCACCGTTGCTCGTACCAGCGAATCTCTGCAGTGCGGCCTCATGGCGACTGCCCCAGTGGCGAATCCGCAGCGAGTACTCGGCTCGATTGAATCGCCAGTCCGGCGTGTCGTAGTACGTGTCTACCAGTCGCCGGACGGTGGACCGTGTGGCCATCAGCCCTTCAGCCGACCCGTGCTGCGATAGCCACTGAACGACTGTCGTGGCATCGGCGGCGTCAAGGTACCACGCAGCTCCCTGGCTAGCTTCGGCGGATCGAGGGTATGTCATAGGCGGAGTATACCATCATACATCTCCTGCCGCTCAACGCGAGATGGTCGTCCACCGCCGTGCACCTAGGAGGAGACTACTCGCCATCGCTCGTGCTACTGCGCAGGATACGAAAGAGGGACCAGACCGCCGCCGCGACGATGAGTACGAGCAGCGTCGCATAGATCCAGACAACATTCGAGTCGCCCATGACGCGCATAAGTTGCATTAGCTCGACCACGATCCAGACGAGCGGCGTGAGCAGAAAGGCGGTGACAATCAACGCACCGACAATGCGCCAGCCACCACGACCAGCAATCTCCTGGCGCTCCTCCACAACCCGCGACGACCCGCCCTCGTCCTGGGAGTCGCTTAGCGCAGAGCCACCACCGGTATCTTCGGAGTTGACGTTGCTCACAGCGATATCTTCGCCGCGCTGGCCTCGCTCTCGTCTCGAGCCACGGGCGCCGGAGAATCATCCGAAAACACCGGCCACAGCCAGTGAGAATAGCGCTCATCCAACCCGCGAACAACCCGGTCGTACGCCGTCATCAAGAGGCTTGTTACCTCGCCAGCGCCCCCACTGCCGACTCGTCTCCGGTCTATCTCCCCAACCGGAACGACCTGTGCGCCGGTTCCGCAGAGAAACACTTCGTCCGCAATGTACAGCTCCGTGCGGTCGATGCTCCGCTCGACGGTCGGTATGCCGATAACGTCCGACGCGAGTTGCAAGAGCGTGGCGCGGGTAATGCCCGCAAGTACGTTATCCGTTACGGCCGGGGTGACGAGCTTGCCGCCAATCACCGCAAAGAGGTTCTCTGCGCTACCTTCGGCGACGTGACCGTTCTCGCTCAACATCAAAGCCTCGTCGTACCCATCAAGCATAGCCTCGGTTTTCGCCAGCGCGGCGTTTACGTACGAGCCGGTGATCTTCGCTCGCGCCGGAGTCGCGGTATCCTCGACTCTACGCCAAGAGGAAGTCCGGATCCGCGCCGCGCCCTCTATCTCGACGTACGCGCCAAAAGGCGCCGAAAACATCGCGAAGTCCTCATCGAGATCGTGCAGGCGCACCCCGATAATCGGCGAGGACTTGTACATTAGCGGACGGATATACGTATCATGCACGTGCTCGTTACGCCGGAGTAACTCCGCTGTTAGCTCGCACATCTGGACGGTGGTGTGCGGCGGGTGCATCATCAAGATGTGGGCGGATGCCGCGAGCCGGTCGAAGTGCTCGGGAGCACGGAACAGATAGAGCTGCTGCTGGCCCTCGTTCCAATGCGCACGAATCCCCTCGAAACAGCCTGTGCCGTAGTTCAGGGCGTGTGTCATGATCGGGACATGCGCCTGTTCTACGGGCACAAACTCGCCACGGAAGTACGCGTATCTGCCGGTCCTCACGCTGACTGCCTCCCTGACGCTCGCACGCCTTTACTTCTGCACCCGCCTATCCTATGGGGCTCACCGTTACCGTTGGCGCCGGGGTCGGCGTGGGCGGGATACCAATCTGCAGATCGCCGGCTTTCTTCAGACGCTCGTGCTGCTGCTCAACGAAGTCCGCTACCTTCTTCTGGCCGACCTGCTGGCGCTGCTGCTCGGTCAGCGGACGGGATTCCGCCCGCTCGATCAACTGGATTATGTGATACCCGAACTCCGACTTCACCGGACTGCTGAGTTGGCCCGGCTTCGTGAGAGCGAAGGCTGCTTTCGAGAACTCCGTGACATACGTTTCGGCCGGTGCCCAACCGAGATCGCCGCCCTTGTTGCGGTTGCTCTCATCTATCGACTGCTGCTTCGCGAGCACCTCGAACTTCGCCCCATCCCGCAACTGCTGCAGGATCTTGTCCGCCGCGGCTTTCTCGTTCACCAGGATGTGCCGAACATGAACCTGTTTTGAGGACTTGGGCACGTTCTTCTCCTGATACTGGTCGCGTATCAGTGCCGGGCGAACAACCAGATCACGATAGTCCGCTTCGGAAACGCCGAGAGTGTCGTTAAGCAAACCGAAGAAGCCCTCGACATCGGCATCGCTTGGTGGTCCGGCCGTGGGCGTGACGGCTGGCGCGGTTGCCTGGCGCGTACCTGGAGTTTCCGTGGCTTGCGGGCTTGCCGCTGCAGTGGCCGGGGTTGCCGTGCCCTCCGCACTCGCGCCTGTAGCACCCGCCGGATACAGATACTCCCGAAGCTTCTGGCCCACCTGCTCGTCCGTCACCGTGATGCCCGCTTGCGGTGCGGACTGTACCAGGACCTCGGCGTTAATCATCGGGTCTAGACCGGTGCCCGTGACCTCAGGAAGCTCGTCGCTCGGTGCTTGCTGCTGCTGACTCTCCAGTGCATCGCGGACCTGCTGCGGATTTTCGCGGTACGGCTGGAATATCTGGGGTAGGACGCTCGGGTCTGTGCCCAGGTTACTCGCCAGTTTCTGGTACTTGGCGTACTCGCCGCGGGTGATGGTTTCATCACCGACGGTAGCGACCTGCCGGCTAGGATCCCAGAGCGACGTCTTCAGATACGGCACCAGGAGAATGAGCACGGCCGCAAGTATACCCACAACGACCACACCGATGACGATGCGCTGCCGCTGCTGCTCCTGCTCGTAGCGGCTGGTTTGCCTTCGCGCAACCGGTCTGCTGGCCGGCACATTTCGAGATTGTGGTGTCTGCTGCGACATTCGCCTCTCTCTGCTAGGACTGCTTGCTTAGACGGACCGAGGGGCAGGGGATGTGATCCCCAAGCCCCTCGGTCCGTACGGTGGTATCCCTATCGCGACGCTATGGGCGAATATGGGTCGAGGTGTAGGGCAGCAACGCCATGTGGCGTGCCCGCTTGAGGGCAACGGCCAGCCCACGCTGGTGGCGGGCACACGTACCCATCTTCCGCCGCGACTCGATCTTGCCACGATCGGACACGTACCGGCCAATACGGCCGAGGTCCTTGTAATCGACGTAGGCTACCTTGTCCACGCAGAACAGGCAGACCTTACGGCGCGGGACGTACCGCCCACCGGGCCTCCGCGGCCGCCGCTCCTGTCCACTATCCCCGCCGGACTGCCCCTCTCGCGACGGTCCAGACCGCTGATTGTCAAAGCTCATTACTTCTGTATCCTCTCATATCCTGCACAGTAGCCGAACCGGGTTGGCAGACTTAGAACGGCATGTCCTCGATGTCTTCCATACCACCAGCTCGGCTCATAGGATCTCCGCCAGCCTCATCACCCTCAGCGCGATCTCCGCGTCGGCTGTCGAGCATGATCATGTCGTTCGCGACAACCTCTGTAGCGTAGCGCTTCTGGCCGCTTTGATCGTCCCACGAACGCGTTTGCAGACGCCCCTCGACATAGACCTTTGAACCCTTGTTCAAGTAGCTGTTCGTGATCTCGGCCAACTTGTCCCACGCAACCACTGTGAACCAGTCCGTCTCTTCCCGGACATCGCCTTCTTGTCCTGCTCGCCGTCTGCGGGTGCAAGCGACGCGGAAGTTGGTCACCGCTGTACCGCTCGCCGTGTAGCGCATCTCAGGATCGGCGCCCAAACGGCCGATCAGCATCACCTTGTTCAGGTCTTTAGACACTCGCTTCCACCTCGGTTACTTCGGGTTCCGCCACATCAACCTTCTCAACCTGGGGCCGGGTCACGAGGAAGCGAAGCACGTTCTCATTGAGCTTCAGCTCCCGGTCGATCTCCGCCGCGACGCCCGGATCGGCCTGATACCGGAACAGCGTGTAGAAACCCTCGGTCTGGTCATTTATCGGATATGCCAACCGACGGCGGCCCCATGGTACCTCCAACTGGTACTCCTGGATGGTTCCGCCGCGGCTCATTATGTACCCGGCGACCTCGTCGAGAGCGCTAGGCATCTCTTCGTCCGATATCGTCGGGTGCATCACCACCATCAACTCGTAGTCACGCAAAGTCAGACTCCTCCCTCTGGGATTGCCGGGCTGTGGGGATTCTCCCGGCAGAAAGGTTTGTAGACCCTAGTATACCAGCCGCTACCGTGGGGTATCCACGCGCTAACCAAAGAGGCCGGGGATCTTGGGCATCTTCCCAGAGGTCAACTGCTTCATCATCTTCTGCATCTGGTTGAACTGGCTGAGCAGCGCGTTAACGTCTGCGACCGACGTTCCACTCCCCGCGGCGATACGCTTGCGCCGCTTGCCGTTTTTCAGGAGATCAGGGCGTTGCCGCTCGGCGACCGTCATGCTCTGAATTATGGCCTCAATGCGCTTCATCTCTCGGTCGTCCACCTGTACGTCCTGTCCACGCATCGCGCTGCCCATCCCGGGGATCATATCGACGAGCTGCTGGAGCGGCCCCATACTCTTGATGGTCTGGAGCTGGTTGTAGAAGTCCTCCAGTGTGAAGGTCGCCGTGCGCATCTTGCGCTCCAGCTCCTCTGCCTGCCGCTCATCAAACGCGGACTGCGCCCGCTCAATCAACGAGAGCATGTCACCCAGGCCAAGGATGCGCGAGGCCAGACGATCCGGCATGAACGGCTCGATGGCCTCTGGCCGCTCGCCGGTGCCAATGAACTTGATCGGCACGCCGGTGACGGACCGGATCGAGAGTGCCGCACCACCGCGCGCGTCGCCGTCCATCTTGGTCATAATGAGGCCCGTTACGCCGAGCCGCTCGTGGAACTGGCGTGCGACCCGCACCGCCTCCTGTCCCGTCATCGCATCCGCGACGAGCAGCGTCTCGGTTGGGTTGACCTGAGCCTTGACGCGCTCAAGCTCCTGCATCATCCCCTCGTCGATGCTCAGTCGTCCGGCGGTATCGAGGAGCACATGGGTATAGCCGTTCGCGCAGGCCTCACGAAGTGCATTTGCGGCGATCTGCTCCGGCGCCACCTGCACGCCCTCGCTGTGTACCGGGATATTAAGGCTGGCACCCAGGGTCTCAAGCTGCTTCACCGCGGCAGGGCGATAAACGTCCGCCGCCACGAGCAGCGGGCGGGCGCCTTGCTTGCGCAGATAGAGCGCGAGCTTGGACGCATGGGTGGTCTTGCCCGCGCCTTGTAACCCAACCAGCATGAACACGGTCGGCGCTGTTGGCGCGGTTTCTAGCTTGCTCTGCGTGCTGCCTAGAAGCGCGACCAACTCCTCATTGACGAGCTGAATCACCTGCTGGGTCGGGTTTAGGCTCTCCAGCGCGTGCGCCGCCTCGACCTTGCCCTTCACATCAGCGATGAACTGCTTCGCCACCTTCAGGTTCACGTCCGCTTCCATCAGCGAGATGCGGACTTCGCGCAGTGCCAGGTCTATATCACTTTCGGCGATGCGGCCCTTCGAGTTCAGCTTCTTGAAGGTGCCCTGCATCCGGTCGGTCAGGCTCTCAAACACCTGCTCTCTCCTCTGTCTCTATTTCCAAAGCGCATCGACGAATGCCCTTGCATCAAACTCCGCGAGGTCATCGATATCTTCGCCCGTTGCGATGTACCGAATGGGCACACCAAGCTCTTTGACGATAGCGAACGCAATCCCCCCCTTCGAGGTGCCATCCATCTTTGACAGTACAACGCCGTCAAGCGTGACCGTGCCGGCGAACTTGCGCGCCTGCTCCAGTCCGTTCTGGCCGGTGGTTGCATCCAGAACCATCAGATTCTCTATCCGCGTGTTGCCACCCCGTGTGACCACGCGCTGGATCTTGCGCAGCTCTTCCATCAGGTTGTACTTCGTGTGCAGTCGGCCCGCGGTATCGACCAGAAGCACATCTGCCCGGCGCGAGATCGCGGCACTGAGTGCATCATGCACCACGGACGCCGGATCGGAGTTCGGCGCGCCCGCGATCACCGGGACTCCGGCGCGCTGACCCCACACTTCCAACTGGTCGATCGCCGCGGCGCGGAACGTGTCCGCCGCGCCGATCACCACGTTCGCACCGTTGTCTCGAAGGCGATTGGCGATCTTGGCGATACTCGTGGTCTTGCCGACCCCGTTGACACCCACGACCAGGGTCACGAGAAGGGTGCCCCCATTGAGTGGACCGTCCCGTCGAGGCGGGAGACTGGTGAGCATCTGCAGCAACTCATCCTTGAGCGCCTGCCGCACCTCACTCGGACGTCGCAGCTTCTCGGACTCCACACGGTCCTGCAGGTGCTCGACAAGCCCGAAGGTGGTCTCTACACCCACATCCGAGGCAACCAGCAGCTCCTCCAGCTCCTCCCATGTCTCGTCAGTTATCTCCTCACGATCGAAGAGCGCGGACATCTGCCCGAACAGGCCGGTACGACTGCGTTGCAACCCCTCTTCGAGCTTCTCATCGCGGACTTTCGGATCCTGCCTGCCGCGGAAAAACCGTGCCAATGCCGTTTCCCTCCGTGTCTTCTAAGGTCACCGGATTATAGCAAACACTCTCCGGAGCACCGGCAGGGCTGTGGTAAAATTACACGAGGAGTACAACGCTTTTGGTCCAACCCACCCCGTCCAAAGAAGCCATACGCACACGCCTTCAGGCCCTTCCCGAACAGCCCGGTATTTACCGGATGTTCGATGCGACCGGCAAGGTGATTTATGTCGGGAAGGCGAAGGTTCTGCGCAATCGCGTCCGCTCTTACTTCGCGAACAAGCGGCACGATGCGAAGACCCTCCAGATGGTTTCGCAGGTCTCCGACTTCGACTACATCGTCACGGACTCCGAGCAGGAAGCGTTGATCCTGGAATCGACCCTCATCAAGCGCTACCGCCCCAAGTACAACGTCGTTTTCAAGGACGATAAGTCGCTGCCGCTCATCAAGGTCACGGTGCAGGAAAAGTATCCCAGGGTGCTCCGAACGCGCCAGGTAGTGGAGGACGGTGCACGCTATTTCGGTCCGTACTCGGCTGGCGGTTCCGTATCCCGAACGCTCACGCTCATCGAGCGCTTGTTCCCGCTGTGCAGCCGCAACGAAGCGATCGAGGGGAACCAGAAACGCCCGTGTCTGCAGTATTTCATCCATCGTTGCATGGGCGCGTGCGCGAACCAGGCCGGTGCCGAGGAGTACCGGGCCGCGGTGCAGGAGGTCCTGCTCTTCCTAGACGGCAAGCACGAGCAGTTGATGGCCCGGATGCGCCAGCAAATGGAGGAAGCGTCGGAGAACATGCGGTTCGAGCAGGCAGCGTACCTGCGAGATCGGCTCAACGACCTTTCGGGTGCGTTTTCCCGCCAAAAGGTGGTGCTGCCGCAGTTGATCGATATGGACGTGATCGCCCTCGCACTGGAGCAGGACGAAGCCTGCGCTGAGGTGCTCTTTATCAAGGGCGGCAAGCTCTTCGGCCACGAGCACTTCGTCATGAAGAACGCCGAGGGAGAGTCAGCGGCGGCGATCGAGCAGGCGTTCGTGGAGCAGTTCTACTCCGCAGCCGCCACGATACCGAAGTATCTTGTCGTCCAGCACGACCTGCCGGATCTGGAGCCTGTGCGAGAGATGCTCGAGGGGAAGCGAGGCTCGAGCGTGACGATCCACGTCCCGAAGCGCGGCGAGAAGAAGGCCCTGCTCGACATGGCAGCTAAGAATGCGAAGGAAGGTCTGGCGCAGGAACGTTTTAAGTGGCTCAGCGACGAACAGAAACGCACCGGCGCGCTGTCCGAGCTTCAGCAGGCACTCGACCTACCGGGAAAGCCGCAGCGGATCGAGTGCTTCGACATCTCGAACGCACAGGGCACGAACACCGTTGGCAGCATGGTGGTGTTCGAAAATGGCAGCCCCGCGCGCTCCGAGTACCGCCGCTTCCAAGTCAAGACGGTTGAAGGACCGAATGACTTCGAGTCCATGCGGGAGGTTCTGACCCGCCGGTTCAAGCGTGCCGCCTCAACGAACGATGAAGACGCGAAATGGACCCGGCTCCCCGACCTGCTGATCGTCGATGGCGGGAAGGGTCAGCTTGGGGTGGCGATGGAAGTGCTCGCCGCCGCTGGGATGAGCGATCTGCCGGTGGCGGGTCTCGCCAAGCAGATGGAGGAGATCTTCCGGCCGGGTAAGCGCGGCTCCCTGCTACTACCACGCAGCTCCGAGGCGCTGTATTTGATACAGCGCATACGGGACGAGGCACATCGTTTTGCAATCACGTATCACCGCGACCTGCGCAGCAAGAAAAGTATCAAGAGTCCGCTTGACGATGTGCAGGGAATCGGTCCGAAGCGGAAAAAGGCGCTCATCAAGACCTTTGGCAGTGTTGCGGCAATTCGTGCCGCGTCCGTTGACGATGTGGCCGCGGTGCAGGGAATCGATCGCGCCACCGCAGAGCGCGTGAAGGAACGGATCTAGCCGTGACTCACTTGTTGCCAATGGCCGATGCCACGGCTCGGCAGTCCGCGGCGCGATTACTTGCGGCAGGCAGCGTTGTGGTCTTCCCAACGGACACCGTATATGGGATCGGCGCACTGCCTGCGCCCGAGGCGGTCCAGGAGTTGTACCTCGTGAAGGGACGCTCTCCAGCAAAGCCTATCCCGCTCCTGCTCGCAAACGCCGACGACCTGGAGCGCTACTCACTCGAGACCAGCAACCTACTCCGCTCGATAGTGGCTGCGTACTGGCCAGGACCGCTGACCATCGTCCTTCGTGCCAGGTCGGAGATCGCCCTCGCTGTCGGCTCCACAGACGGCACGGTCGGCTTTCGGGTTCCAGCGCACGACGACCTGCGCGACCTCATCGACCTCTGTGGCGGCGCTCTCGCAGTAACGAGCGCAAATCGCTCCGGCGAGCCCGAAACGCGCAGCGCGTCGGAGGCACGGGATCAATTGGGGAGCGTTGTGCCCCTGGTGCTCGACGGTGAAAAGGCAGGTCTGGCCGCACCGAGCACTGTCATCGGCGTGCGCGGGGACGAGATCAATCTGCTTCGCAACGGCCCCCTATGGACGGAACTGGCAGGGTACAGTAGAGCGCGTGGCGTGACAGTACGGGACAGCTCAACAGTAAGGGTAGGCAACGGTTGAACAATGACACGCCAGCACGGGCAGATGGACGAAGCGCAGAGGAGCTCCGGCCCTGCCGGATCGAGCGCAGTCCCGTGGACTTCGCCGAGGGCTCCGCATTGATCCATTGTGGGAGGACCCGCGTCCTGTGCACCGCGAGCGTCGAGGATGGCGTCCCACGGTTTATGGCCGGTTCCGGGCGAGGCTGGATCACCGCAGAGTACTCGATGCTACCCCGGTCCACGCACACTCGCACACCGCGAGAGGCGACCACCGGCAAGGTGCAGGGTCGAACGCGCGAGATACAGCGGCTGATTGGCCGATCGTTGCGAGCGGCAGTGGATCTGGATGCGCTCGGAGAGCGTACCATCACAATCGACTGCGACGTCTTGCAGGCCGATGGTGGTACCCGTACGGCCGCGATCACGGGCGGCTACGTTGCCCTCGCGCTCGGCCTGCGCCGGGTGCTGCCAGAACGTTGGGAGCAGTTGGTGACCCCCGTGGCTGCTGTGAGCGTCGGGATCGTCGGTGGGGTACCGCTACTCGACCTGAACTATGAAGAGGACTCCACGGCAGACGCCGATGCAAACATCGTCCGTAACCATCAAGGCGAATACCTCGAAGTACAGGCAACGGCGGAGCGCGCCGGATTTCGTCGCGACTCCCTAATGACCATCCTCAGACTGGCCGACACCGGAATCGATCGCCTTCTGCAACTCCAGGCAGACTGCCTCCGCGGAGCGTAGCCCAGTACGCTTGCAGTTGGTGAAGTGCTCCCCTGTGAGGTCGAGCAGTAGATCCACAGCGCCGTCTCACCCAGGACTTTTCGCCTCCAGGTCGTTTGCTGCTGTGCTGTCAGCGGGGATACCAAGCAATCGTCGGTGGTGCCGTTCGGCCATCTCGTGTGCTAGGTAGGCGAGCAAACCCGCTACGAGGACAAGGATGGCCAGTGCCGCTGATACGTCGCCGAGGATCCCGGCCAGGGCGACCGCCGCAGAGCCCAGACCTGCGTACAGCACCACCCACACGATCTCGCCAGCGACGTCATAGAATGCGAACGACCGGAAGCGGTATCGCTCAACCCCGGCGACGATATTGACCGCCGGCCCGAGAGGCGAGAGCAGGAACCGCGTCAGGAAAACCGTCAGGCCACCCCACCGATCCAGCGACGCACGCCAGGTGCTGGTCCCACCCCTGCTCACTTTCAGCCAGCGACTAGCCCGAGAAAGCAGCACCGGCCCGCCAAGGCGTCCGGCCCAGTAACCAGCAAAGTCACCGGCCACCACCGAAACAAGGCTCACCGCCAGCAGGATCCATAAGTTGAGTCCCTCGGTACTCGCCGTACGCGCCTGCGCCGATCAGCAGCAGCGTGGCTGGTAACGGCAGCCCAAACGCAGCCCCGACGAGCACGAGCACGATCGCCGGATACCCATAGCGCGGTACCAACTCAACGTATGCGTCGTTCATTCGCCTCTTTTATCTTCGCCCGGACAAGGATATACACAGCCGATGCTAGAAAGCGCAGTGCGGTGTAAGTTCGTATCGACGCGCCAAGCACCGTTGAGACAGCGGTCGAAGCAGGTTCACCGCATTAGGTCCCACAGCATTGTACACCCAGGTAACAACGAGGTATCAGGAGAACCACCCACCGAGCTACAGCCGAACGGCAATGCGGCACATTGCGGCCATAAGGGTATCGGTGTGCTGCGGGGTGCCGACGGAGATGCGCAGGTGATTCGGCAGTCCTTCCTCCTCACACCAGTGGATCAGCACACTCTCACCCGCCAGGAGTTCCACTATGTGCCGAGGGTTTCCGCGCGTAACCTCACACAGCATGAAGGGGCCATGTGAGGGTAATGGCTGCAGAAAGTTTAGCTTCCGCAGTCGGCGAAACAGCCGTGCGCGCTCAAGGCGCATGTGCTTCACCCGGTTCAGCAGCAGCGCGGAATCATCCAGAGATGCACCAGCCGCGATACGGGATGCTGCGGTGAGATCCGCTTGCGGCCACACTCGGTCGAGCTTCGCCGCGGTTCCAGACGCCGCAACGGCGTAGCTGACTGGAATGCCCCAAAGCCCGGCCCACGGCGCGAAGCTCCGCAAGGAGATGAACGATGGGAACTCGCCAACCAGGATGCCCAAGCCCTTCTCGGTGAACTCCGCATACTTCTCGTCGGCGATCACGGTTGCGCCTGAGCGCAGCAGTGACAGCACTTCGAGTGGGCTAGCCACATCACCGGTTGGATCGTTCGGTGTACCGAGGAAGACCGTGTTCACCGTCGCGCTCCGCAGCCGTAACGCCTGCGTCGCTACGACCTTGCCGTCGATGCGGGGTGCGGCCAGCACACTCAGCCCTGCGTTCTGCGCCGCCTGAGTCAGCTGCGACGTGTGCGGTGTATATGCAATGACCCCATCGCCTGGCTCAGCACAAACGCGAAGAACGCGCTCCAGAAGCTCGAATGGCGTATTCGTGAGGTAAAGGTCCGATGCTGGACGGCCAATGTAGCGGCTTACTGCTTGCAGCAGCGACTGCGATATCGGGCCGGGCCTGTTGGCGAATCCGTCGTGTATCGAGAGGGACTCCTGAACGAGCAGAGAACAACCATACGGGTTCTCGTTCTGATGAAGCCTTAGCGCGTGCTCCACTGCCTCGGCACCAAGGAGGCTGGCGGATTGCCTGATGGGAGTCCTCACCGGCTCATCCGCAAAAGGCGTCTCATGGCTGGTCAGACCCACGAATATCGGCGCCCAGCTGTTCGCGTAGGCCGCGCTCGATCGCGCGCCGTCCTTTCGTACCCTCGGCTTCGGTCAGGGTACGATCGTCCGACTGGAACTCCAGACCATAGAGCAGACTCTTCATGCCCTCGGGTAACGGGGCACCACGATAGACCTCACGTAGGCGCCAGCCACGAAGGTTGCGTCCGCCGTACCGGGCGATCACCTGCTCCACGGCGGCGGCGGGTACGCTGTCCCGGGTGAGTATCGCGACATCTTGCCGGACCGCCGGGTAGCGAGAGTACGCGGCAAATGTCGTCGCCCGCGTCGCGGCTCCAAGAATCAGCTCCCAATCCAACTCCGCCGCAACGACGGGACGGTCGATGTCCAAGGAGGCGAGCAGGTCAGCATGAAGGGCCGAGGCGAAACCCGCGCATCGCCCTGCTATCTCGACGCCGAGTGAGGCTGGACGCTCGTTGTCGGCCACTAAGGCGTACGTGTGAACACGGAGGGCAGCCAGAAGCCCGTCGACGACCCCCTTGAGGTCGTATAGATTCGTCTCACCGTCAGCGAGATGCGGCGAGCTTGGCCGGCGTAGACCGGCCAGTGCCATCGCCAACCGCTTCGGCTCAAGCGGCAGTCCATCGCCCTGACGGACGAACACACGGTCCAGTTCAAACAACCAGACCGCTTCCTGGTGTCGCAGGTTGTCTCGGAGGTTCTGTAGAACGCCTGGCAGCAGCGACGGACGCAGGTACTCGCGCTCCGCCGTGAGAGGGTTGCGGACTTTCACGAGCTGGTCCACCGGCTGCCACAATGCGGGACCCTCACCGGCGGGCAGAGCACGGTACGGTTCTAAAGCCGCGACAGAGATGAGGTCATAATTGATGACCTCACGCAACCCCGCAGCGACGAGCCATTCGCGAGCCCGGCGCTCCAGCAAGGCTGCCTCATCGCTCCGCTGGACCGGCAACGCGCCGGACGGCAGCGTCGCCGGAATCTCATCGTAACCACGGATGCGGCCTATCTCCTCTACGAGGTCAGCAGCGAGGGTGACATCCTGGCGGAAGCTCGGGGGCGTAACCAGCAAGCGATCCTCCCGGGACACAACATCGAACTCCAGCGACCGAAGGATATGCTCCATCTCCTCAGGCGGTACCTCGACACCCAGCAATCGTTTCACCTCGGCATACGGCAACTCGATCGCCCGCTGCCGTGTCGGCTCCGGGTACCAGTCGTATGGTGTGCCAACCGGGACGGCATCCGCCTCCTGTACCAGTAGCTCCACAGCTCTCGCCAGAGCCACCGGTGCGAGCTCGGGATCCATGCCACGCTCGAATCGGGCGGACGCCTCCGTGCGCAAACTCATCGCACGCGCGGATCGGCGAATTCGGATAGGGTCGAAGGTGGCTGACTCTAGCAGAATCGAGGTGGTGCCCTCGGTCACCTCGGAATTGAGGCCGCCCATAATGCCGCCGATGCCGATGGCTCGTGTGGCATCCGCGATCATGATGGTGCCGGGTGGCATCGGACGGCGCTGGTGATCCAGTGTTTCAAACACCTCGCCGGTGTGCGACGCCCGAACGGCGACATCACCTTCAATGGTATCCCGATCAAACCCGTGCAGTGGCTGGCCATACTCGAGCATCGCATAGTTAGTTACGTCCACGACGTTGTTTATCGCCCGTACGCCGCTGGCCTGTAGCCGCTGCTGGATATAGGGGGACGATGGCCGAATGACGAGGTTGTCCAGCCGCTGAAGCAGATATCGCGCTGCTAGGTGCTTCCCATCGACGGTCGCCGTGGTCGTGGCACCCGGCGCTGCGAGAGCTGGCACCGACCGCTCCTTGCGGACAACGCCGGTAATGGCCGCGATCTCGCGCGCGAGACCAACCACGCTGTTGGCGTAGGCGAGGTTGTTCGGCAGATCAAACGTCAAGATATGGTCTCCCAGCGCCGCCGCCAGCGGCGCTCCAACGGTTGCCTCGCCATCAAGCACGAGGATACCCTCGTGCTCGCTGCCTAGTCCCAGCTCGCGCGCGGAGCACACCATGCCCTCGGAGCGGATGCCCTTGATCTTTGTCGCCTTCAGTTTGCGTTTGCGCGGGGTATCGGCGTATGCGTCCACAAGCACCGCCCCCTCCAGCGCAAGCGCAACCTTCTGTCCCTCAGCGATGTTCGGCGCGCCGGTGACTACTGTGAGACTATCCGCGCCATAATTCACGGTGGCGAGCACCAGTCGATCCGCCTCGGGCACGCGCTCGATGCGCTCGACCATACCGACAAAAACGCGGTCCCAGCCACTACCCGTGTCCTCTATGCCCGTCACTTCGAGTCCTGCGATCGTCAGCAGGTGCGCAAGCTGCGTCACCGGCTGATCCAATTCGATGTATTCTCGGAGCCAGCTAACTGGTACTCTCATATCATCCTTGTGTTCATTGGTATGTCCGAGCTACGCAAACTGCTTCAGGAAGCGCAGGTCGTTCGCGTAGAAGTGTCGTATGTCATCGATGCCGTGCCGAAGCATGGCATTCCGCTCGACCCCCATGCCAAACGCAAACCCGCTCACAATGTCGGGGTCGTAGCCACCGTTACGCACAACAGTTGGATGCACCATGCCGCCGCCGGAGACCTCCAGCCAACCTGTGCCCTTGCAGACGGCACAGCCCGCTCCGAGGCAGTTACACGTGATGTCGATCTCGACGCTCGGCTCCGTAAAAGGGAAGTACGATCCGCGGAAGCGCACCTTGCGATCTGAACCGAACATCTGCTGGGCGAACGCTTCGAACACCCCCTTGAGGCTCGCGAGCGTGATGCCCTCGCCAACCGCCAGGCCCTCTACCTGATAGAACATGCTCTCATGACTCGCGTCAACCGCTTCGTATCGATGACACTTGCCAGGCAAAATGACCCGGAGGGGCTCCGGATTGAACTGACGCATTGCCCGTATCTGTCCGGGGGACGTGTGCGTACGGAGCACTACATCATCGCTGACGTACATCGTATCCCACATATCGCGGGCTGGGTGATCGGGCGGTAGGTTGAGCAGACCGAAGTTGTATTCGTCCGACTCTACCTCGTTCGTCTCGAAGACCGTAAAGCCCATCCCAGTGAAAATGCGGATGATCTCATAGAGGGTATGTCTCGTGAGATGCAAGCCGCCGACGACCGGCGCTATACCCGGTAAAGTCACGTCGAGTGCGTTATCTTGTTTTGCGCTGACCTTCAGTTCCGCCAGCTTTGCGGAGTGTGCCTCCTGGAGGGCGGCCTTTGCACCGTTGGCGGCCTGGCCAGCTGCACGACGCTCGTCGGAGGACACGGCCCCTAATTGGGATATGGCACCCGCGAGCTCGCCTTTGCGACCAAGATACCGCACACGCCAATCTTCCAGGTCGCGCACGGATCCGACCGTAGTAACTTGCTCCAGTGCGGCGCTCTGTATCGCCAGTATCTGCTCAGGCAGGGACATGGAATGCTCCGGTTTCATGCCGCGTTCGTTGTCGGCGGGCCTCGAACAGGAGTACCGACCCCGCGACGGCAGCGTTCAAGGACTCCACTCCGGCTGCCAGGGGGATGCTGATCGAGCGTGTGGCGAGTGCCCTCGCCTGCTCACCGAGACCGGCGGCCTCATTGCCAATCAGTATAGCACAGGGCCCTGCCAGATCAGCCTCGTAGTACGGAGTATCCGCCTCCGATTGCGAGGCATATACACAAGGTAATCCGGTCAGTCTGCGCGCGAAGTCCTCCCACGACAGTACCGCAAACGGCACCGTGAAGATGGCTCCTACGGAGGCGCGCACAACCTTCGGGCTGAACGGATCGGCGCACTCGGGCGATAGCAGCACACCGACTGCTCCAGCCGCTGCTGCCGATCGCAGGAGCGTGCCGACGTTTCCGGGGTCACGGACTCGATCAAGCACGAGGCTCAGGCCCGACGCCGTCACTATCTGGTCAGGCGCCTGCTGCAGCAAAGGAAAAGCCGAGAGGATTCCCTGCGTCGTGCGGGTGTCCCCCACGGAGGCCAGAACGCGCTCACTCACTGGAACTGCGGCCCCATCCGCGGGGAGCGCCTGCAGTACTCGAGCAGCATGATCGCTCCGTGTTAGCAGCTCGGGCGCATACGCTGTGAGCGCCGGTTCCGCGCCCGCACGCAGCGCCTGTTCGATAGCATGCGGACCTTCGACGAGAAAAGCACCGGCAGCCTCTCGGCCCCGGCGCTCTTTCAAACTTCTCAGCCAGCGAACTCGGCTGTTGGAAACGCTCGTGATGGGTGGCGTGCTAGGCGGTTGGGGTACCACCGGCCTGTTTCGCCCGTTCCGCCAGGCCCGCGAAAGCCACAGGGTCGTTCACTGCAAGCTCCGCTAGGAGCTTGCGATCCACGGCGATGTTTGCAAGCGTGAGTCCGTGAATCATCCTGCCGTACGTGACGCCATTGAGGCGCGCAGCGGCGTTGATGCGGACAATCCACAGCTTGCGGAACTCTCGCTTCCGGGCACGGCGGTCGCGATATGCGTAGCGAAGCGCTCGCATCATGGCCTCGTTGCCCTTGCCAAACAGCTTACTGCGTGTCGCGCGGTGCCCCTTTACTTGACTGAGCACCTTGCGATGACGGCGTCTAGATTGTACCTGGTTCGTTGCGCGCGGCATTATCTCTCCTACAGACCGTACGGTATAGCACGCTGCACCCGCTGCCGGTCGGCTGCGTGAATAGGTAGCATCTTATCGAACTGTCGACTCACCCGCTTTGACTTCTTGCGTCGCAGATGGCTCTTCATGCCCTTCGTGCGCATGATCTTGCCCGTGCCGGTTACCTTGAACCGACGCTTGGCACTCTTATTAGTCTTCATCTTTGGCACGGTTACGCTTCCCCTCTATTTGGGTGCTTCGACCCCATCGGCCGCAGCACGGCGGGGACGGCTTGCCTCTTTGCGCGGGCTGAGCATTGCGGTCATGCTCCTGCCCTCCATCTTGGGCGCCTGCTCGACGACCGCCGAATCACCCACCGACTCTATCACCTGGTTCAAGATGCCCTGCCCGATCTCGGGATGAACAACCTCCCGGCCCCGAAACCGCAGCGTCAGCTTCACCTTGTCGCCTGCTTCGATGAACCGCTTGGCACTGTTCGTTTTCGTCTTCAGATCGTTGTCATCAATCTTGGGGAAGAGGCGCACTTCCTTAATAGTGATGACCTTCTGCGTCTTCCGGGAGTCGCGCTCTCGTTTCGTCTGCTCGTAGCGGAACCGTCCATAGTCCAGGAGCCGGCAGACCGGCGGTACAGAGTTTGGCGCGACCTCAACGAGATCCAGCCCCCTCTGGCGCGCCAGGTCGAGCGCAGCGAGCGGGTGCATGATTCCCAACTGTGTACCGCGATCATCGATAACGCGAACCTCACGCGCACGGATGCGGTCGTTGATGCGTACGTTTTTGCTGATGGGTTACCTCCAGAGTGGGAACACGGGGCTCGGCGTTCCGCGGCCCGATATGTCATCTAGTCTAGCAAAGGCAAATACGCCGGTCAATCAGCCGTACCGGCAGGGATAGCAGCGGTTTCGGCATAGTCGACGGTTGTCATGTCGCCCCACGCTCGGCCCCACTTCCAGTCTGCCTTGAGCGGCACGGTGAGGGATTCGGCCGACTCCATCTCGGTAACTACCAGAGCCGCCGCGTCGTTGAGTTCGTCTTCTGGTGCCTCGAACACCAACTCGTCATGAACTTGCAGGAGCATTCGCGTCCGAAGGCCGCGTTCCTGGAGGCGAGCAAAGATATTGATCATCGCCCGCTTGATGATATCGGCCGCCATACCCTGGATGGGCATATTGATCGCCGCCCGGCGCGCAGCTTCCCTGCGCTGCCCGTTTGAAGAGACTAGGTCCGGCAGGTAGCGACGGCGGCCAAGCGACGTCACGACGTAACCCGTCCGTTCTGCGCGCCTAAGCGTGTCCTCGAACAACTCATGAATCTTCGGGAACTGCTCGTTGTACTTGCGGACAAACTCGGTGGCCACCGGCTGACTCAATCCTGTTTCACGGGCTAGGCGGAAGCCGCTCATCCCGTATATGATTCCAAAGTTTATGGTCTTGCCGGTCCGTCTCTGTTCAGGCGTTACCTCGTCGAGCGCAACCTCGTACAGTTGGGAGGCGGTCAGCTTGTGGATGTCCTCGTCGCGCGCAAACGCTTCGCGTAGCCGGTCCTCGCCCGTGAGATGCGCCAGCAGGCGCAACTCAACTTGAGAGTAATCCGCGCTGAAGAGCACCGTGGGGCCATCGATGATCGCGCTCTCGGGCGTGCTGCTGGCGACAAACGCCCTTCGTACCTCTCTTCCCAGCGGCGTCCTGACTGGTATGTTCTGCAGGTTCGGGTCGGTGGAAGATAGCCTGCCGGTGCTCGCCACCGTCTGATTGAAACTCGTGTGGACCCTGCCGGTGCGGGAGTTTACAAGCAGGGGCAGGGCATCGACGTACGTGTTCTTCAGTTTGGCAAGCTGCCGATGTCGCAGGATCTCCGTGATAATCGGGTGCTTGTCTCGGAGCGCCTCAAGGGCGTGCACATCGGTCGAAAAACCCTTGGTTGTTCTCCGGCCACCCTTTAGTCCAAGCTCTTCGAAAAGCAGCTTGCTCAGTTGCTGCGGCGAGCCCAGGTTGAACTCGTATCCGGCTATGTCTTGAATGGTTGCCGCGAGCGTCTGGATCTGCTCGTAGATCATCGTTGACAGCCGCTTGAGCGCATCCGAATCGATCGCGATCCCGGCCAGCTCCATGTCGGCAAGGACCGGCACGAGCGGCATCTCGAGCTCGTCGAGCAGATGCCGCTGGCCGCGCTCTTCCAGCTCCGGCTTGAAGAGATGGTACAAACGAAGCGTGAAGTCTGCGTCCGCACAAGCGTACGGCGCAGCCTCTGACACGGGTACCTGCGCCATCGTACGCTGGGCCTTGCCCTTACCCAACAGCTGCTCGATCGGTGTCATGTCAACGCCGAGCCGCGTCACCGCCAACTCTTTGAGCCCGACGGAGGTCTCGTTCAGTAGGAACGCCGCTAGCGATGTATCGAAGGCCAGGGGTGCCAGCTCCACACCGTGCTGGCGCATGACTATGAGATCGTACTTCGCGTTATGCGCGACCTTTGGTGGGCCTTCCGGACCCAGGAGCGGTCCAAGTGCCGCGAGAAACGCATCCCGGTCCGTCTCGGCTTCATCATGGCCGAGGGGAACGTAGTACGCCGATCCCTCCTCCCAACTGAAGCTTAGCCCGACAAGCTCCGCCGATACCGCACTCTTCTGATTGGTCTCCGTGTCAAACGCCAGGCACGGCGCGGCAAGCGCCTCCCGTACCACTTGTTGCACTTCCTCGACGGTGTGAAGGGTTCGGTAGCGCGTCTGCACCTCGGCGTGCGACGTGGATACGCCTGCATCCGCCGTGACAGGCGACTCATTGCTCACGACCGGCAGGCGTGGCAACAAGCTCCGGAACTCCAACTCCTGCAGAAGACCGACGATTGACTCACGATCATATCCATTGGGAGCGTCGATGAGCGCCTTTGCATCGACATCGAGGTCGGTCACAATTGTCGCCAGCCGCTTGCTCTGGCGCAGTTGTTCCGTGTTGTCCTCCAACGCTCGGCGGATGCGGTCCGGCTTCACCTCCCCAATGCAGGCGAGTATCTGCTCAACGTCGCCATAGGTGCTGATCAAGGTTCGAGCGGTTTTCTCGCCGATCCCCGGAACGCCCGGGATGTTGTCGCTTGTATCGCCGACGAGTGCCTTGAAGTCGGCGACGTAGTCCGGGGCGAAGCCATAACGCTCCTCGACTTCAGCCGGGTCGTACAGGCGCACCTCGGAGAACCGCCCGTGGTTCGGAGTAGCGACCGAGACGTGGTCCGTAACCAGTTGGAGCATGTCGGTGTCGCCGGTCACGATCACGGTCTCGTGGCCCTCCGCTTCCAGCTTCTTGGCCAGGCTGCCGATGACATCATCCGCTTCGTATCCGCGCATCTCATATATAGCAAAGCCGAACCGTTCCACGACCTCGCGCACGCGGCCGATCTGAGACCGTAGCTCCTCCGGCATAGCAACCCGGTGGGCCTTATAGCCTGCGTACTCGTCGTGACGAAACACTTTACCGACATCGAACGCAACAGCCACCGATCGCGGCGCCTCTCGTTGCAGGATATTGATCAGCATGGTGCAGAAGCCCAGCACGGCATTGGTGCGCTCACCCTTGGAGGTCGTCAGCTCCACGGGAAGCGCATGAAATGCACGAAAAATTAGGGAATAACCATCGACAAGGGCATACTTCAACGGGGAACTCCTCCTTGCGGTGGCTGCAATTATAACAGAGGACCCGTTCACTCTAAGAGATCAAAATGAGGCGAAAATGCACGGCAAGTAGCCTTGACAGT
>JADDPA010000002.1 GCA_016782125.1 Thermobaculum sp. | reverse complement strand
GCTGTTGCCGGGCCTGCTCAGCCGGCGGGACGCGCTCGTGGCCGCGGCGCAGGACGCGGTCCGACTCCTAATGGGCGGAGCGGCGCTGCTCGTACTTGCGGGCACGATCGAGGGCTTCATCTCTCCCTCGGCGCTGCCGCCTGGCGTGAAGTTCGCGTTCGGTGTGCTCACTGCCGTGGCGCTCTTCTCGTACCTGCTCCTGGCGGGACGTGATACGCGATCCGCTTGAGCCGTGGTGCGTGTCATCCCGAACGCGGTGAGAGATCCGTAGCCCATACGACGGATTCCTCGCAGGCTCGGAATGACACGGGTCCTCACGTTCAGTCGGAGTCCGTATGACGGCGCGGATACGGCGGACGCGCCGTGTCTGGATGGCCGGTTGAAAGCGTGATCTGTGCGACGGGCGGAAGAGTGGGGCCGAACTCGGGCGATTCTGCCGTTAGAACATTATCGCGGCGAGCGCGGTGGAGGCGGCGAGCGTCGCGGCGGCGAGGATGATGCTGCCCATGCCGACGGCGAGCAGCGGACGAAGGCCAACGACGCGGATGTCCTGCCAGCGGAGCTTGAAGCCGATGCCGGCGAACGCGAGCAGGAAGAGCCAGTATGAGACGTTGCGCAGGGATTCGCGCTCTTCCGGCGAGAGCACGCCCGTACCGGCGAGCAAGGAGAAGCCGAAGAACAGGAACACGAACTTCGGCAGCCTGCGCCATAGGTGGCCACGCCGGATCTCCGGCACCGCGCCACCGACTGCACGCGCCCGCGTGGCGAAGAGCGCAACGACGCCCCCGAGCATCACCACCCGGCACAGTTTCGCGGCGATCGCGATGTTGCCGGCGACGGTGCCCGTGCCGTAGGTGTAGCCGGTTGCGACCGCCTCCGCGGTATTGTTCACGGAGAGCCCCGTCCAGAGGCCGTACACGGTCTCCGGCAGGCCGAGCAGGGTGCCCACGACCGGATAGATGAGGACCGCCGCCGCGCCGATCACGAGCACCGCGCCCACGGCGTACTCGATCTCCTCATCATCCGCGCCAAGCACGTCGCCGGTGTGGAGGACCGCGGAAACGCCGCAGATGCCCGTTCCCGCCGCGAGCAGCGCGGATAGATGGCCGGGCAGCCGCAGGAGTCGCGCGAGGCCGAGCACGACGAGCACACCGAACGCGACGGTGAGTGCGGCGAGCGGCAGCGCCTTCAGCCAGAAGACGCCGAGCGAGCCGAACGCGACCTGGCTGCCAAGCAGCACGATGCCCGCCTTGAGCCAGAGTTCATACGTGCTTATGCCCTTTTCCAGCGCCGGATGGACGCCAAACGTGTTACTTACGAACGCGCCGAACAGGATCGCGACCGGCACGTACTCGAGGCCGGTCAGGTATGAGGATCCGAGCAGCGCGGCGTAGCCGACCGCGGCGAGCGCGAGCAGGCCGGGCACGTATCGGACGAGCCGCCGCCACACCCAGACATGCGGCGGGATGCGAGCAGACGCCGCCGAGGACTGGCCCGGCTGCGCGACCCCGGTCGGGTTCCGGTCGGTTAACCTAGCCACATCTTGAGCCCTGTCAGGAAGAGCACGACCGCGAGCACGGCGCGGAGCAAGCGCTCCGGCGCGAGCGACACCAGACGGCTCCCGACCACAATACCCGGTACAGAGCCAAGCAGCAGGTTGCTGACAAGTACAAGATCGACGTTCCCGGCGAAGAAGTGCGTTGCCCCCGCCGCCGCTGTGAGCAGCACGGCGTGGAAGATGTCCGTGCCGACGAGCCGGGTGGTGGCTATTGGGTAGAAGAGGATCAGCACCGTCATCAGCAGGCTGCCGGAGCCGACGCTCGTGACGCCGACGAGCATGCCGACAAGAAAGCCCAGGAGAACTGTCATACCTTTGCGTCGCGCCGACATCCGGATCGGTTCTAAGTCGGTATGTTTCCGGCCTCGCAGGAAGGTTTTCAGCAGGATCGAGGCGCTCACAAGCAAGAACGCGAGGCCAAGACTCTTGAGGATGTATACCTCGACGGCCTCGCCGTACGCGGCACGAAGCCATCCGATCGACTGCGCACCCAGAAGCGCACCGGGCACGCTGCCGGTTGCCAGCCAGCGGGTGAGACCAAGATCGACCGTGCCGTGCTTGTAGTGCTGGAATGCGCCGAACATCTTCGTGACGGCGGCGTACACCAGGTCGGAGCCGACGGCAAGCGACGGCTTGACGTGCAGGACGAAGATGAGCACCGGCGCCATCAGCGCGCCGCTGCCCATCCCAGTCAGGCCGACCATGAACCCCACCAGCAGGCCCGCGAGCGCGATGTTCGGGGCGAAGCGTGCACCGGTGCCCACACCCTCCGGCAGCGCACCCTCCCAAGGGATGGCCGGGCCGAGCTTCACCGCGGCCAGCAGCACCAGGGCCACGAGCACGACCATCCAGTCCCGGTTGAGATGCCACTCTTCGGAGCGGCGGGCGATGTTGCTCACGCTAGCGGGATTGTGTCGCGACGCTGTCCTGCGAGCGGTAGGCGTCGATCAGCACCTGTGCCACTTCGGGCCGGCTGAACTCGATAGGCGGCATCTCGCCGTCCGTGAGCATCTGGCGCACCTTCGTGCCGCTCAGCGCAATGCGCTGATCCGCGGGATGCGGGCACGTCTTGGTCGAGGCCATGCCCTCACATGTATTGCACCAGAACGTGTGCTCGAACATCATCGGCGTGATACCGAGCTCACCGGGCGCGAAGTGCTCGAAGATCTTCTGTGCGTCGTATGTGCCGTAGTAGTTGCCCACGCCCGCGTGATCGCGGCCCACGATGAAGTGGGTGCAACCGTAGTTCTTGCGCACCAGGGAGTGGAAGATCGCCTCGCGTGGGCCAGCGTAGCGCATCGCGGCCGGCAGCACGCCGAGCACGGTGCGATCCAGTGGGTAGTAGTTCTCGAGCAACACCTGGTAGCATCGCATCCGCACGTCCGCGGGGATGTCGTCGCTCTTGGTATCGCCGACGAGTGGGTGCAGCAGCAAGCCGTCCACCAACTCCAGCGCGCACTTCTGAATGTACTCGTGCGCGCGGTGCACCGGGTTGCGGGTCTGGAAGCCGACGACGGTACGCCAGCCTTTTTCGTTGATGATGGCGCGGGTCTGCGCCGGTGCGAGATTGAACTCGTCGAACTCCGACGGCTTACGGCGGAGCACGGTAACGGCGCCGGCGACCAGGATCTCATCCTGTGCGTACAGCGCGGCGACACCCGGGTGCGCCTCTTCCTTGGTGCCGTACACGAGCTCCGCCTCGCGCTGCTTGTCGTAGGGGAAGGTCTCCTCGACTTCCAGGATCGCGACCGGCTCGCCGTCGCGCACCAAAGCTACTCGCGCGCCCGCCGTGAGTGTTGCCGCCTGCTCGCGGTTGGTTGAGAGGGTGATGGGCAGGCTCCAGGCGAGACCGTTCGCAAGGCGCATGTCCGCCACAACCGACGCGTAGTCCGCCTGGTTCATGAAGCCGGTAAGCGGGCTGAATGCTCCCACGCCGAGCAGGTCGAGGTCGGAATGCACGCGGCTGTTGATGTCGATCCGGGGCAGGCTGGACGCCTCCTGGGTCAGCCCAGCGAGATCGTCGGCAGGGGCCATTCGGTTCACGAGCTCGCCGCCGTGCGCGGGTATCGGTTGCTGCATCACTGCTTATTGTCTCCTGTTCTTACGGGTTTGCGGCAAGCGTATCCCGCCCGCCTGTGTTGCGGTCGGCGGTTACGCTCGTGCGGGAACGGAGGACGGTAGGTAGCCGAGCTCTTCGAGGCGGGACACCACCTTGGCCAGGCTCTCCTCGACCGACTCCGTCTCCGAGTCGACGGTCACCTCCGGGTTAAGCGGCTCCTCATAGGGATCGGAAACGCCGGTGAAGTTCGGCAGGTCGCCGGCGAGTGCCTTGGCGTACAGCCCCTTCACGTCGCGCCGGGCGAGCTCGGGTATGGAGCAGCGCACGTACACCTCGACGAAGTTGCCGATGGTCTGCCGCGCTTCATCCCGCACGTCGCGGTATGGCGAGATTGCGCTGGTGATGACCGCGACGCCGTTGCGCGTGAGCAGATCGCACACAAACGCGATCCGGCGGATGTTCGTGTCGCGGTCCTCCTTGGAGAAACCGAGCCCCTTGCTGAGGTTCGTACGGATGACGTCGCCGTCGAGCTTCTCAACCTTGAGCGCACGCTGGCGCAGTATCGGCTCAAGCGCGTCTGCGAGCGTTGTCTTGCCCGCACCGGAGAGCCCCGTGAACCAAACTGTAAATCCCTGCTGTTCCAAAATGTGTGTATCTCCCTTGCTGTTTGCTACTCGAAGGACAATGGGTCCGGTTGACCCCGAAGTACGATCGATTATCGATGCAAGCCGCACTCGATCTTTTCGCTTTCGCCCCACCGGCCCGACCGGCTCTCCTCGCCTTCTCCGACCCTGCGCGTGCAGTTCGTGCAGCCGATGCTGGGGTAGCCCTGATCGTGCAGCGGGTTATATGGGACATCGTTCTCGAAGATGTACTGCCATACCCGCTTCTCGTCCCAGTGTGCCAGTGGGCTGATCTTGTAGAGCCCGAACTTCTCGTCCCAGCCGACGGGCTGCACGTCCCGCCGGGTGCTTGCCTGATCGCGGCGCAGGCCGGTAATCCACGCCGCCTTGCCAGCGAGTGCCTGCTTGTTCGTTTCGACCTTGCGCATTGAGCAGCAAAGATCGGGGTTACGCTTCCACAACTCGTCGCCAAACTGCTCGGCCTGCTGCTGCGGCGTGATCCCAGGCTGGTACTCGACCGGTCGGATGTAGTATTTTGCCATCGCGACGTCGCGCGTCTTGAGCGTTTCCGGGAAGAGGAAGTGCGTGTTGATATAGAAGATCTCGATGTCCGGCTTGATCTTCACGCTCATATCGAGGAGGGCCATACCGGAGATGCCGCCGAAGGAGCAGGCGAGGGTCAGGTCATCACCGTACTTGTCAGCGGCCCACTGAATGACCTCCTGCGGCGTACTGTTCGCGAGTTGCGCGTTGAGATTAACCAGTTGTTCGCTAGTGGGCTTTCGCAGTTCCTGTACAGCCAAATAACACATTCCTTTCAACTCTCAATGCTATTTTAGTAACTATTAGGACCCCGAGTCTACGCTATGCGCTACACAGTCGATGATATAGTTATCATAAAGATAACAAGTACTTATAAGGAGCCGGGCGCATCGCCAAGTTTCGACTGATCCCCATGCATCGATCCGCCGAATGCACTCTATCTCGTCCGGCGTAGTTCCGCGCTCACTATGGAAGACGACGCCCGTGTAGGGGGACGCCTTCGGAGCTCGGGGTACCCTGGAGCACTCGGTTCCCGCTCGTCGATTCGGTATATGCTACTGTGCTCGGCGTAGGGCAGGGGGCGACAGGGCTGTGGTTGTGGGCATCGCGGGAGGATCGGGGTCCGGGAAGACAACGCTCGTCGAGGCAATCGTGGACGGGATGGCGCCGGTGTCTGTCGTGCGCCTCGAGCAGGACTCCTATTATCGTGACCAGCCGACGCTCTCGTTCGCCGAGCGCGAGATGATCAATTACGACCATCCCAACGCGCTCGATAATGAGCTGCTGGTGGACGATATCCGCGCGCTGGTGCGGGGCACCGCCGTGGAGAAGCCGGTCTACGACTTCGCGCAGCATCAGAGAACGGGGCAGCGGCAACGGGTCGAGCCCGCGCCCGTCGTGCTGGTGGACGGGATACTGGTGCTCGAAAGCCCGGAGCTGCGTGGGTTACTGGATCTGAAGCTCTTCGTGGACACCGATCCGGATGTGCGCGTGATCCGCAGGATCGTGCGGGATCTTCGCGAGCGCGGGCGGACGCTGGACTCCGTGGTGACGCAGTACCTGGAAACGGTGCGGCCGATGCATCTGCAGTTCGTCGAGCCGAGCAAGCGCCACGCCGACGTGATTATCCCTGAGGGCGGGCTGAACGCGGTGGCGGCCGGGATGGTGATTGCGTGGCTGCACACTATGCTTACTACTTGAGCTTTGAGAGAATCATCGGTGCGAGCTTCCTCGCGCGCTCGCGCGTCTCCGTATCGAAGCCGGCCTCAAGCGACATAAAGATCTCGCCATCTCTGACATACAGAATGTCGCGTGCGCCGAAAAACGCCTCCTCGCCTATACCCTCGACTTTGTTCGTCTCGGCGCCCGCCAGGCTGTTTCCGCTCGTCACGCCCTGCCACGAACTTTCCGCGTTCTCGGTGTCGACGTTTAGGGTGACGAAAACCACGGGATCATCGGTGTAGTAGGTGCACTGCCCGCTGCTTTCCTCGTGACGGCTGACGCTCTTGCCGATCGCCTCGCCGACCTCCGCGTCGGTGACATATGAGCACGCCCCAGCTTCGGATCTCGCGCCGCCCTCGGTCTCGCCCGACGCTGCCTTGGTCGCAGCCGTCGTCGGCGGTGAGTTCATGACGTTGGTGTTGCCCTGTTCAGCCTGCCCGCACGCCGCGCAGAGCACGAGAGGTATGACCTGATCATGCATAGGCGGATTGCCTGCTTCAGCATCCTCTGACTCCGTGCCCAGCGGTGTTGTGTTGAAGCTTCCAGGATGAACCCTGGGGCGCGTGTATGCTAGCACATCGATTGATGCGGCGAGTCGGTGCTTGTGTCGCCAGTGGGCGCTACAGTAGAATGGATCAGGCATTTTACATAGCTTTGGCGTCGCCGCGAGGGGTGGTAGGGAGGCAAATATGGTAACGAAGAGCACGGAGCTTACGAAGCGAGGGCTCGCCCAGCAGCTCAAGGGCGGCGTCATCATGGACGTGATCAACGCGGACCAGGCGAAGATCGCTGAGGAAGCCGGTGCGGTCGCGGTGATGGCGCTGGAGCGCGTGCCTGCGGACATCCGGGCGCAAGGCGGTGTCGCGCGGATGAGCGACCCCGGCTTGATTCAGGGGATCATCGAAGCGGTCACGATCCCGGTGATGGCAAAGGCCCGCATTGGGCACTTTGTCGAGGCGCAGATCCTCGAAGCACTCAGTGTGGATTACATCGACGAGAGCGAGGTGCTCACCCCCGCCGACGAGCGGTATCACATCAACAAGCGGGAGTTTCGCGTGCCGTTTGTATGTGGCTGCCGTGACATCGGCGAGGCATTGCGCCGGATCGGTGAGGGCGCGAGCATGATCCGCACGAAGGGCGAGGCCGGTACCGGCAACGTCGTCGAAGCCGTTCGCCACGCCCGGTCGGTGTTTGGGTCGATCCGCCAGATGACGACGATGTCTCCCGATGAGCTGTTTGCGTATGCGAAGGACATCCAGGCGCCGTACGACCTCGTGGCCGAGGTAGCGCGCGAAGGACGGCTACCCGTCGTCAACTTCGCCGCGGGCGGCATCGCGACTCCGGCGGATGCCGCGCTTATGATGCAGCTTGGCGTCGATGGCGTGTTTGTCGGCAGTGGCATATTCAAGTCCGGCGACCCGGCACGCCGCGCGAAGGCGATCGTCGAGGCGACGACGCACTACGAGGACCCGCGCATCCTCGCTGAGGTCAGCAAGGGGTTGGGTGAGCCGATGGTCGGCATCGAGATCGACGCGATCCCCCGCGCGGAGCTGATGGCGGTCCGAGGCTGGTAGATTGTCCGCCAAGCGTATAGGCGTGCTCGCTCTCCAGGGCGATTTCAAGGAGCACGCGAAGATGCTGCGCGAGATCGGCGCGGAGCCCGTCGAGGTGCGGCGGGCGGAGCACCTGACCGATCTCCATGGGCTGATCATCCCCGGCGGCGAGAGCACCGCGATCGGCAAGCTTCTCGTGTCGTATCAGTTGCTGGAGCCGCTGAAGCAGCTCATTTCTTCCGGGCGTCCCGTGTGGGGCACGTGCGCCGGGCTGATCCTGCTCGCGAAGGACATAGGCGGGTTGCAGCAGCCCCTCCTCGGTGCGCTGGACGTGACGGTGCGGCGCAACGCCTTTGGCAGACAGCTCGACTCGTTCGAGACGGATATACCGATGCCCGAAGTCGCGGACCAGCCGCTGCACGCGGTGTTCATCCGTGCTCCGCTCGTGGAGTCCGTTGGCGCCGGTGTGCAGGTGCTCGGCACGCTGGACGATGGTACCATCGTGGCGGTCCGGCAGGGCAATCTGCTTGGCACCAGTTTCCACCCTGAGCTTACCGGCGACTCCCGTTTCCACCTGTACTTCCTCGACATGGTCGAGTCCGGCAGCGCAGCACCCAGCGCCGCTCACGGGTAGGACGCGGAGCACCACATACTAGACGGACAGTCGTCGCTGGGAACGTCGATTCTCTCGGTGCCTGGGGAGGTACCGCTGCCTGCTGCAACCTTCCTGTCGGCTACCCTGGACGAGTTCTGCGCGGGCCGCTTGAGCCATGGTGCGTGTCGTCCCGAGCGCAGTGAGAGATCCGAAGGTCGTACCACGGATTCCTCGCACGCTCGGAATGACAGATGCTCTGCCGTTCGGCGGGAGTCCGGATTAGGCGTGGAGGCTGCGTAGCACGCAAAACTCGTTGCCTTCCGGATCGGCGAGTACCACCCAGCTTTGCTGACCTTGTCCAATATCGACGTGTCGCGCTCCCAAGGCGAGAAGCCGTTCCACCTCCTCATCCCGTCCCCGGTCGATCGGACTCACATCTATATGCAGACGGTTCTTAACCGACTTGGATTCGGGGACCCGCACAAACAGCAGGGTCGGTGGATTGACTCGTTCCCGAATGGCGTCGGCAGTCGGACGCCAGCCGGAGATCTCTATGAAGTGGTCTTGTACATCGATGATTTCGTAGTCGAGGACCGCGCACCAAAACTCAGCCAACTCGCGTGGCCGGTGGCAATCAATGACGATCTCGGTGAATCTGCTGGTCACTTCCCCTCCAAACACTGTTCCGGTGCATCGTCAACGAAGAAAAGAAAGCACTCTGCGCCCATTCCCCGTGGTTATCGTGCCGCCTGGACTAAACGGAGCCGCTTGCTATCGTTGTACGCGGGGTGGATACTTGGCGATCTGTGGTCCCACCGCTGCCACCGTACCGTGCTGTTGGCCGGATACCCGTGGTGCCGACGCTAAGGGTGCAAAAGTGCACACAAAACGCAGTGCTACGCGCGGCCCTGTCGCAGCATCTCGACCGCCTTCGCGATGCGGCGCTCCCGGGTTTCCGCGGTCTTGGCGCCCTCGATCGACAGCACGTGCCGCTGCTTGTTGCTGTACGACAAGCCATCGAAGAACCGCCTAGCATCGGCGTCGCCGTCGAGGGCCGTCGCGAAGTCGGGTGGCACGACCACCTCGCGTGGTTCGTTGTCGCGCTCGATGTCGACGTCCACCTCGTCGCCAGCCTGAACACCCGCGCTCGCGCGAATCTCGGCGCTTACCGGGAGCATGAATACCCCGCCCAGGGTCGCCACGGTGCTGCGATAGGTGTGACCGTTGATCGTGACCCGAACAGGCGGGCGCTTACCGCCCTCCAGGTCAGCGACGACCGCGTCCGGAACCTGGATACCCGTGGCGCTCTTGCCACCGAGCTGGATTGTGGCACGGAACCTCATTGGGACAGCTCCTCACATTCATGCGCTGGCTTGCGTCAGGAGGATTACGAGGATGACGAGACCGGTCCAGCGGTCATCGATACGGCGACGGTCTCGTGGGGGAAGCGTTTGCGAGCGCGTACTTGTGCTTTACGCGCTTCCTCTTCCCGATTCCGCGGTGGTGCGCTGGTTCGGAGCGAGTGGATCAAGCGACTGGCGGCAGCCGTCACCTCATCAACCGCACAGTTGAAGGCACCTTCGTTTGCCCGGGACGGACGAGTGGCGCCGCTGAGCTTCCGAACGAACTGGACGGCGGCAGCACGGATCTCATCTTCGCTCGCCGGCGGCTCCATGTTCGCGAGGGACTTGATATTTCTACACATAACAGGTCTCCTTGGGCGTAGTCACGCGTGTAACCGCGCGGGTCGCTACATCAGCAGACACGGAGCACCGCACTCTGGCGTGGCGGCTGTTGGAATGATTTTTGCACCGCCGTACCCATGCTACGCACGGTAGGAATTACCTTGCAAGGTGTGCAATGGCACGCGGTAGAGGCCCACCGACAGGTGGGCTGCCAGGATGTTTTTTGTGCAGTGGTTGTGTGTCCACCAACCAGCGAGCGGGCTAGAGCCTGCGGGAGGCATGGAGTCTGCGCCCTCTGCGCGGCCGCCGCACGGCTGGACCAGTGCCTACGGTTGCTACGCGCGGGATGGTCGCGACCGCTTGGAAAACAGTGCGCGCGAACGCGATCAGGACGGCGCGAGGCCGGGAACGGCGTCACCCCCGGCACTGGAAGCATTCTGCTTCTCGACCGTGACTGTTACTGGCATTCCGACGAAGTCACCGTAGTTGTGGGCGGCCTCGCTAGCCCGTGCTTCCCATTCTCCACTGTGCCCGAAGGGGCTCAACCGAATCTCGGCGGACGCCTTGTTGAGCTCACGCTTCCAGGTTCCGACGACCTGGCCGTCCACGACGATTATGGGCAGAAAGACGCCGTTGCTTCCGGGGATGATCTTCGACGCATCATCGGCGGGGAGCATGAGGCTGCGGTCCTGGTACCCGAGCAGGTACTCATCGAATGCTGGGAGAAGATAGACAACGTCTCGAACGTCCGCAAGAGGGACCGCCGAACCTGCGGTCATCCAGTGCTGTCTGCCATTCCACTGTTCAGAAACCAGGCTGGTCTTCGCTACCTCCAGGCCCGCCCTCGCGTCGGTGACCGTCAGCCCCGCCCACCAGGCGAAGTCCTGGACCGTTGCTGGCCCGTGGCCGGTAAAATACCGTCTGGCGAGCTCGGCCAGCGAGTCCCCACGGGACAGCTCCCGCGAACCGGGCACCCATTCATCCAGCAGCACGAACGTCTGCTCCTTGCCGTGCATCGGCCCCATACAGATCAGGCCGGTCTGGGCTGCGTACCACAGAATGTGATAGCCCCGTTGCTCGGTGGTGCTGATGCCCGACTCCTCCAGCAACGTCATCACGCTGGAGCGGAGCAATCGTCTGCCGCCGTGCAGTGCATCGTACATAACCTGATTACTGTGCTCGAAGATCGCCTCATCGAGCCCCAACTGCTCGTGGCGTCGTCTGGCCCGGGCAAGCATGCGAGATGCGGATAGCCTCAGCATCCACTTGGCGTCCCCCGCGGGCACAAAATGGATGGTGCCGCGCATGGGCCAGGGCCGGACGATCTCTCGATCGGCGATTGCCTGTTCGATGCGCGCGACGGTCGCCCCTTTCGTGCGCAGCCCAATTGCCCAGAGCGACTGTCCGTACGCCTGGGCCTGCACCGCACCCAGGTGGCGTACCGCAGCGGCGGGGTCGGCGAATTTCGGTCCGACTATGCGCTGGCCGGTCAAGCGCCAGCGCGCGACCTCGGCGTTGGTCATGCCATGCTCCTATTCGTAGGATTCCACCGCACCGGTAACGTCGCACCGAGTTGGCTACTGAATGCCATCGCGCAGAGCCCGGTGGAGGATGGAACGGTCGTCCCTGTCGCGCGTCTGGGTTGACCCAAGCCGAGTTGCCAGGTCACGATGTACCCGCGAACGCTCACAACGCCCCACGAGCCTTGATCTGCAGGTAGCGGTCGAGCAGGGCGACAGTGAGCCGCTCGGCTGGCACGTCGAGGGTTATCACGCCCCGGGCCTCGAGCGACTTGAGCAGGGTCGCGCGCTCATCGAGTAGCCGCTGCGCGACTGCCGCGCGGTACAGCGCGTCCTCATCGCGCGGCTCCGCATCGGCGTAGCGCCTCAGATTGGGGTCGGCGAGCAGCACGATCATCGGCAGGTGCCGCGGCTGCAAGGAGCCTACGCTGGCGAGAAGTGTCTGCGCGGCGGTGCGGTCGGCGATGTCCGTGAAGATGATCATGAGTGACCGGCGCGGGTTGCGGATACCCAGGTACGCCACCGCTGCGTGATAATCCGGCTCGACGAGCTCCGGCTGGGCTCGGTACAGCGCGTCCAGGATACGGCGATACTGGCCGGAGCCGGTGCGCGGCGGAAGGTACGCCCGCACCGCATCGTTGAACGTCAGCAGCCCGATGTTCTCTCCGCGCTGGGAGCCGACCCATCCGAGCACGACGCCGCTGTTGATGGCATAGTCCACCTTCAGGAGCTCGCCGTGCGGACTGGTCATCTGGCGCCCGAGGTCGTACACGAGCATGATGTTCTGGTTCCGCTCGGTCTGGTACTGGCGCGCGATGGGATTGCGCACCCGGGCGGTGGCTTTCCAGTCGATGTGGCGATACTCGTCATCCGGCGTGTACTCCCGCAGGCGCTCGAACTCCGCGCCACCCCGCAGCCGGGTGCGCCGGTCCGTTTGCTGCTCCGTACCGCGCGCCGTCAGGGTGTGCTTGCGTAGCTCGAGGATGTCCGGATACACGATGGCTGCATCTGTAGTGCTGTGCTTCATCTGGCGCTCGATCAGGCCGAGCGCACCGCGATAGCGCAAGTTGATACCGCCGAACGCGTACTCGCCGCGGCGGAACGGCTTGAGCGTGTACGCGTGGCGCGCGGTTCTGTATGGCGCGACGACCCCGTGCAGCAGGCGCGCGCTGGTCTGGAACTCGTCCGGAGACTCGTCGCGGAGGATGTACCGCACCATCTGCGGGCTGGTGTTCTCTACAGTCAGCTCGATACGGTTCTGTGCCCCGATCGAGAGCAGGGTATCGTGCGTGCGCGAGAGCGCGATCTGTGCGGGCTTGACGGAGAGCCGCACATCGAGGAGTGCGGCGAAGAGGGCGATGACGAACGCAATGAGCGCTACCCAGCCGAGCACCGGAACCCAGGTGGATGCCAGGAGGATGGCGGCCGGGAGCAGCAGGAGCGCGAGCAGGCGCGGGGTGGGGATAAACGGTATCAGCGCGGCACCTCAACGGAGGCGAGCACCGCTTTCACGGCGTCCTCGCTCGACAGCCCCTCGAGCTGTGCCTCGGGGCGCAGGATCACGCGGTGTGCGAGCACGAATGGCGCGATGTACTTCACATCGTCTGGCTGGACGTACGGGCGGCCGTCAACGGCGGCTACGGCGCGGGAGGCCAGGAGCAGCGCGACGGAGGCGCGTGGACTCGCCCCGAGGGCCAGGTCGGGGGCGCGGCGGGTGGCGTGCGTGATCGAGGTAATGTATCGTGCGAGCACCGGCTCCACCGTCACCTGCCCGACCTCAAGAACGCACTCGCGCAGTCGCGCCTCCTCCACGACCGGTTCGAGCCCGGCAGCGTCCAGGTTGCGTGCGTCGAAGCCTCGGTGGTAGCGCATCAGGAGCTCCGTTTCCTGTTCCTGGGCCATGTACGGGATCGTCAGGCGGAACAGAAAGCGGTCGAGCTGTGCCTCCGGCAGGGGGTACGTGCCCTCGTACTCGATGGGATTTTCGGTGGCGAGTGTGATGAAGAGCCGTGGGAGCGGGCGGGGCTCACCGTCGATGGTGACCTGGCGCTCCTCCATCGCTTCGAGCAACGCGGATTGGGTCTTGGCGGGCGCGCGGTTCACCTCGTCCGCGAGCAGGACGTTCGTGAATACCGGCCCCGGCTTGAGCCGAAACTCGCTGCTCTGCAGGTCGAAAACGGTCGTGCCGGTGATATCCGACGGCATCAGGTCGGGCGTAAACTGCACGCGCTTGAATTCGCCGCGGATCAGCCGCGCCAGCGTCTTTGCCATGAGCGTCTTCGCTGTGCCGGGGACGCCCTCGATGAGCACGTGACCGCCGACCAGGAGCGCAATGTACAGCAGGTCGAGTGCCTGCTCCTGGCCGACGAGGACTTTCTCCCATTCGGATCGCAGCCTGGCATGCACCTCTTGCGTTACCACGTATTCCTCCGTTGCAGACCTTTACGTTGTGCTTCCGCCTCCGCGACCAGGCGCAGCATTCGCTTTTCATCCGGATCGTGGTCGCGCATCGCCTCGATCGCCTTGACGATCTTATCCACCGGCGCTCCCGTGCTTGCCTCGACGGCGTGCTGCAGATCTCGCAGGGAGGCACTGGGGGGGAGTCCCGCGGCGCGTCGCAGCGCCCGGAGCAGGTGGTCCGCGTAGTGGGCGCGCAGGTAGTCGCGCTTTCCGGCGCTGCGTAACATCGAGGCGAGGCTGCGCACGTACTCACCGGAGCTGCGGTAGCGTGCCGTTACCGTCCGCACGGGGCGTCCGAGCCGCTTGCCGCGCAGCAGGAAGTATATGAGAGTGAGCAGCGCCGCGTACCATGTGGCCCAGCCCCAGCGCTCGGTGAGCAGCAGGCTGCGCAGTGACTCGGCACCTTCCCGCCCGTGGTGCCACTCGTCGAAGACCACGGTGCCCGCGCGCGTATGGGCGAGCACGTTCAGGTAGAGCTTCGCGTTGTCGGCTTCTCGCAGCTTCTCGTTCGTGAGCGCGCGCGGCATTGAGAGCACCCAGACACGTCCCGCGCCCTCCCTAGCGGTGACGAGCACCGGCTCCCGGCTGTAGGTCGCCGCGCCGAGCAGGGGCACACCGCGCTCGAACGCGATGCGCTTCGTCGAGTAGGCGGCGACATTTTCCATGGGTGGCTGCTGGAGGAGCGGCTGCAGCGGTCTCGCGCCGGTGAAAACGGTAACTTCCTCGAGCTCGAAGCCGAGAGATCTGTGTAACGCCGCTGGTGTCTCGGATGCTAGTAGCAGCGTGCCACCGTCGCTGACCCACCTGCGGACCTCCGCGATGTGCTCCGGTTCATACTCCGTGATCGGCTCGAGCGATACCAGCAGGGCATCATCAGTGCTCAGGGTGAACGGCTTATACTCCAGATATTCCGTGTCACGCCCGAGCTCGCGCGTCCACAGGTACAGGGCCAGCGCGCCGTTTCCGGCACTCGAATGGGCGTCGAGCAGCAACCCCTGCGCCCTGCTATCGCCTTCAGTAGTGCTGAGCGCGGTGAGCGTGGCACCGGCAAGCAGCATCACCACGGCCGCTCCCCAAATCAGCCAGTTCCTGCCCTGCCTCACCGCGCGCCTCCCCGCAACGCTCCGGTGCTGCGGGCGTAGTCGTCGTACTCGGTCTGGCCGATGGGCACGTTGCCGTACCACACGTCGTCGAACACTCGCACAACGGGACGGAGCGCGCCCGCGAGCGAAGTGTTTTGCCCGATGCGCGACAGGTGCTCGCGGTTGGTGAGCGAGCGATCGTAGCGTAGGGTGCCTTGCTCGTGCAACGTAAGCAGTAGCGCCACGAACTGCGCGCGCACTGCTCCCCGATAGTCGCCAGCGCGGGCGCGCTCCGCCGCTACCGCGAGCATGGAGGTTGAGGACGCTGGAGCAGGACAGGTTGGGTCCGTGTTGTCCGCCCGCGAGATGCGTTGAGCAGAGCGGAGTATCAGTGCAAGCACCAGTCCGACGAGGCCGATGCAGAGCAGGACCAGGAGCCAGCGCGCAATCGTGAGCCCCTGGGTGCCGGGATTGCCGATTGGCAACCCATCAAACAAGCGGCGCAGCCAGTCCCCGACACGGTCCAGGGTGCGCTCGAGCCAGCTTGGTGCGTCGTTGTGTGCGAAACGGGGATCTGCATACGCCCGCTGCAGCGCCTGCTGCTGTTCCGCGGTCGCTGGCTGGACCCTCGCGCCTTCAAGCTCCGCAAGCAGGGCCACCAGGTGGTCGCGTGCCGACGGCAACTCGGGCGGCGTGCGCGAGAGTGCGTCTTCCACATGGGCGAGGTACGGCCTCGTGCTACCTGGCTCTGGTTGAACTCCACGGAGTGTCTCCAGGGCCTGCTCTGTTGCCCGCGACCGGGTGCGCCCGCTCGTGGCGATGGCCGTTTCGACGGCGTCGAGCGCTTGCCGGATCTGCTCGATGTCCGTCGGATCCTGTGCTTCCGCGGGCCGAGGACTCGGCAGTATCGCGAGCACGGTCAGCAGCAGGAGGAAGCGTCTGATCAAACGCGCGCACCCTGCTGCTCAAGGTCGGCGACGCCCGCCTCGATGTCCAGGGCTTCGCCTCGCACCCGGTGGTCGAAGTACAGCAGGGTTGTTGCGATTGCTGAGACAGGAAGGATCAAGGTGGCCGTGAGCGTGCCGACGGCGCTGTTGATGAGCGTCGGCACAAAACCAGGCTGCTCCTGAACGCCAGAGAAGATGGCGATCGGCACACTGGTGATGGCTTGGGGTGTGAGGCTAAGCGCGCTGGTCAGCAGGTTCAGCAGAATGGCGAAGCCGAGCGTCTTCCACCAGCGGTCCCGCACGAGATCGGCAGACCGCCCGAGCGCGCTCACAGGGCCATGGGATTCAAGGACAACTGCCTGCTTGAAGAACCACCATCGAATGTAGAAGAGAAGCGCAAAGCCTACCCCAGCGAATCCGAGCGCGGTCCCGAGCAAGATCAATACGATGCCGCCTGCCGCCGCACCTCCGTCCCCCTCGCTGATCAGGAACGCCGCGACACCGATCAGAATAGCGGCGGGTAGGAACAGGCCAAGGTAGGCGAGCGAGGAGAGCACATAAGCTCCGAGCAGGGCAGGCACGCGGCGAAGACTGTTTCGATACGCGGCCACGATGCCGGGTGTGCGTCCCGCGAGACGCGCGTGCGCGGCATAGAGCAGTGCGGCGGTCGAGAAGAGGCTTGCCGCGGCACTGAGCACAGCCAGCATGCCTGCTCCGAGCACACCCGCCGCGATGGCTTCGGGCCGGATCGAGCCCGCCTCGGTCAGCAGGTCGGTTGCCGTGAACACGGTCCCACTGAAGAGCACCGACGTGAGCAGCGCGGTCACGAGGCCCAGTGGCAGGTTTACGAGCGCCGCCACGCCAACAAAGTGCAGGAAGTTGTCTCGATACAGCGTGAGGCCAACATCGAGCAACTCCGCGAGGGTGCGCGGTCGCAAGTTGCGAGGTGCGGGTAAGCTCACCGGGACCGCTCCAATCTGGGCGGCCCCTGCGCCGGGCCAGTCCCCAACTGTATGATACAATTTTCGGGCGTTTGACGCGGCATCATCGACAGCTTTATGGGCTGCCTGCTACCCGTGGCGGTTGGAGACAGATCGTAGCCTATTTGCCGATTCGCGGGGCGGGTTCGGGTCAACCCTCGCCGTCCTCGGGCGATCACAGCCGCGCTATGAGTGGTTTGCGAGAACGGGGGAGTCGTGGGTGGAGCCTGACCGGCCAATTACCACATCATCGCTGAATAGCGCCGATGCCATGCACCGTGCGCTGGAACTGACACGGCGCATGGTGAGTTGGGGGAGCTGCTCTCGGACCGCGGAAGAACGCGAGTTTGCTATGCGGTTGCATTCGTTGCTCGGCGAGATCGACGAGAGCCTGCTGGAACGGGGTCTTTATCCTGTGGCGGATGATCCGTGGGAGCGGTGTGTCTCGTGGGCGTTCCTGCGGGGCGACGGCCCTCGAACCGTGCTCCTGATGTCGCATTTCGACACGGTGGGCACCGATGATTATGGCGCGCTGCAGCAATACGCGCTCGAGCCGGACGTGCTGCGCGAGCGGATGCGGGCCATCGCACCTCAGTTTTCCCCGCTTACGCAGGCACACCTGGAGTCCGATGAGTGGCTCTTCGGGCGGGGCACGGCGGATATGAAGAGCGGAATCGCTGCCCACCTGGTCGTGCTGGAACGGTTGGTCCAGCACGTCCGTAATGGTGGTCCGCTGCCAGGGAACGTGATGTTTCTCTGCACTCCCGACGAGGAATGCGAGAGCGCAGGGATCCTCGCGTCCGTCGAGTTACTGGCGACGATGGAACGGGAGCGGGACATCGAGTTTGTCGGCGCGATCAATAACGATTACTTCGCGCCGCAGTACGAGGGCGATGATTCGAAGCGGGTGTACTCCGGCACGGTCGGGAAGCTTTTGGCGGGCGTGTACGTGCGCGGTGTGGAGACACACGCCGGGGAACCATACGCCGGTTGTGACGCGGACCTGTTGCTCGCGGAGATCGTCCGGGCGTTGAGTATGCAGGCGGATCTGGCCGATGCCGATGGCGAGGAGGTCGCTCCACCGCCCGTCATGCTCAAGGCAAGCGACTTCAAAGAAGAGTACGATGTGCAGGTCCCGTTCGATGCGTACGCGTACGTCAATTACCTTACGTTCACGCTGTCGCCGAAAGATGTGTGCTTACGGCTTCTCGGGATCGTTCAGGATACGCTCAGTCACTCCGTGGCACGCGTACACGGCGAGCGCGTTCGCTGGCACGAGCGGGCTGGGATTGCCGCACCGCCGGAAAGTGCTGTTCCGGTGGCGCTCACTTACGAGCACCTGCTTCGACGAGCCCAAGCGCTATCCGGGGTGGAGACGGTCGAGAAAGCGTTAGAGGAGACGAACCGCGCGCTATCGCAGAGCGGAGTGGATGCACGCCTTCGTAGCGCGCAGATCGTCCGTCGACTGTGGGATCTTTCCGGACTGAAGGGCCCAGCAGCCGCCGTGTACTACTCGCCGCCGTATTACCCGCACGTCTCCGGTAATGCCAGCAGCGCGTTCCTGGCGGCGGTGAACGGGGCGGCTCATGCGCACGGTGCGCAGGTCTTGCGGCGATACCCGTACATGTCCGACGGCAGTTACTTGAGCGTCCAACCCAGCGACGACCTTGCCGCGCTGATAGCGAACATGCCCCTCTGGCGTGCCGAGCCAGACCCGACGGGTTACAGCCTCCCGCTTGACCGGATACGTGAGCTGAACGTGGATGTCGCGAACATCGGGGTGTGGGGTCACGCGGCGCACACCCGCGAGGAGCGGGTCAACGTCCCATACAGTTGCGGCCAGGTGCCCGTGATCATCCACGACGCGGTACTGCGTGCCCTGGGCGCGGATGCAGCGGATACATAGGAGGCCACAAGGTGTCGAAGCTCTCCCACATGGACGCGCACGGCGACGCTCGGATGGTCGATGTGGGCGAAAAAGCGGTGACGCGCCGGCTTGCGGTAGCCGAGGGGGCGGTGATCATGTCGCCGGAAACGCTCGAGCGGGTGCAAGCGGAGGATCTGCCGAAAGGCTCCGTGCTCGGTACCGCCCGCATAGCCGGCATCATGGCGGCGAAGCGCACGAGCGAGCTCATCCCCCTGTGTCATCCGATCGCTCTGAACTCCGTGGACCTTGACTTCACGCTGGAGACGGCGCTCCCCGGCGTGCGGATCCGCGCCTCGGCGCGCACAACGGCGCAGACCGGTGTGGAGATGGAGGCCCTTACGGCCGTATTGGTTGCCGCACTGACCATCTACGATATGGCGAAGGCGGTCGATAAGGCCATGCGTATCGAGGGAGTCCGGCTCGTGCAGAAGAGTGGCGGGCAGAGCGGAGACGTGTACAACCCCTGAGTGACTGACCGTGCGCCCAGTCCGAGCGCTGCTGATCGCCTCATGTTCCTGAGAACTCCAGGCAGTTCAAAGCCGTGGGCGAGGTCCTTGAACCCACGGCACGGGCCTTGTGGCAGGTTGCATGATGCCGGGCGACCCGGTGGGTCGCCCTTACCAGCGGCGTGGCAGACCGATCGAACCGCTCAACACTGTACGTGGTGCTGCATTGCGCCATGGCGCGTCCACACGCCTGCAGTCGCGCTGCCGTGGTGGAAAATGCGCTTTAACCACCGCACCGGATAAGGCACGAGCTCTGTCTTCAGCGTGCCGCGGGACACTGGATCTTGGGGTTACGCTTCGCCGATGTTTGCCGTTTGTTTAGTTATGATGACTATAACTTTCACGGTCATTTACGGCCGGTGCCTACACTGTGACCAACAACCCGCAGCGTCTGAAGAGGATCATAGCTTCGATGTAGAGGATCTGCCATGAACACCCTGTCTGCCCGAATGTTCCCGCTTCTCCCCCTGAAGAAGACCGTTATCCTCCCCGGCGGAGAGGCGCGGCTCACCGTAGGACGCCCACGCTCCCTGAGCGTTGTCGAGGATGTCATCGCGGGGGAGCGGCTCTTGGTGGCAAGCACCCAGTTCAACGGCGAGGATGATGACCCTCGTGCCGATGGGTTGAACAAAGCCGGCACGCTCCTGCGCCTGCTTCACTGGGAGGCGCGATTCGACGGCACGATGCAGATCACCGTGGCCGGGATCAGCCGGGTGCACATCCACCGCGTGGACACTTCGTCCCGCGGTTACTCGGCCCTGTGTGAGGTTTTCCAACCCGTCGGGACCTATTCCTCCATGGAGCGGTTGTTGCACGAGCACGTGGTCGAGCTCTATGCCGTCCAGGAAGAGGCAAAGGGGAAGAGCCTCGCGGATGTGCGCGCCGAGATGGGCAGATACCCCGACCCGAGCGAGCTGGCGGACTTTCTCGGAAACGAGCTGCTGCAAACATGGCAGGAGCGTCAGCAGTTTCTCGACACCGTTCATCCCGTTGACCGGTTGGAGCAGCTGGCGGTGGCGCTGAGCGGGGACGCGGAGCTGTCTGACCTGGAGAACAAGATCCGCAACAAGGTGCGGCAGCAGATCGATAAGAGCCAGCGCGAGTACTACCTGCGGGAACAGCTGAAGGTCATCCACGATGAACTGAGCGGTGAGGGCGGCAATGAGATTCACGCCCTGCGCACGAGGATCGAGGAAGCAAGCCTGCCCGAGGAGGTACGGGAAAAGGCCCTGCGGGAGGTCGCCAGGCTGGAGCGCATGCCCAGCACGTCGCCCGAGGGCGGGGTGATCCGCAGTTATCTCGACTGGATCCTGTGTCTTCCGTGGGGCACCTCAAGCCAGGACACGTACAACCTCGGCTTCACCGAAACGGTGCTCGATGAGGATCACTTCGGGCTGGAGAAGGTGAAGGAGCGGATCGTCGAGTTTCTCGCCGTGCGGGAGCTTACCGCCCGGATCGGCGGCGAGTCCAAGGGGGCCATCCTTTGCCTGGTCGGTCCTCCCGGCGTCGGTAAGACCTCGCTCGGGCAGAGCATTGCCCGCTCGCTCGGTCGGAGCTTCGTGCGCATCAGCCTCGGTGGAGTCCGCGATGAGGCAGAGGTGCGCGGCCACCGGCGAACGTATGTCGGCGCGCTGCCCGGCCGGTTGATCCATGGCCTGCGGCAGGCGAAAACCGATAACCCCGTGATGCTGCTCGATGAGATCGACAAGATGAGCTCGGACTTCAAGGGCGATCCCAGCGCTGCGATGCTCGAGGTGCTCGATCCGGAGCAGAACCGCACGTTTGTCGACCACTACATGGAGGCGCCATTCGACCTCTCCAAAGTGCTGTTCATCACCACGGCGAACACCCTCGATACGATCCCACGCCCGCTGCTCGACCGGATGGAGGTTGTACAGCTCAGCGGCTACACGGAAGATGAGAAGGTTCAGATTGCGCGGCGTTATCTGCTGCCTCGTCAGATCGTGGCGCATGGTCTGGAGCCGCACTATCTGGAGGTATCCGACAAGATGCTCCGTCACGTCATCCGCTTCTACACGCGAGAGGGGGGCGTGCGGAACCTGGAGCGCCAGCTCGGCGCGGTCTGCCGTAAGGCGGCGCGCAAGGTTGTCGGTGGCCGGACGACGCGGATGCGCGTGACCACCCACCTGCTCGAGGAATACCTCGGTCCGCCGCGCAAGCTGCAGGATGTGCGCTCCCGTACCGATCAGATCGGGGTCGCGATGGGCATGGCGTGGACAGAGATCGGCGGGACCCTGCTGCCGGTGGAGGTCGCGACGCTGCCCGGCAAAGGAGGGCTCACGATCACGGGCCGGCTGGGCGACGTGATGCAGGAGTCGGCACGGGCCGCGCTCAGCTTCGCGCGCTCCCGTGCGGCGCAGCTGCACATCCCGCTCAACTTCCAGGAGACGACCGACTGGCACATTCACCTACCGGAGGGGGCCATCCCGAAGGACGGACCGAGCGCGGGCATCACGATGGCGACCGCGATGATCAGCGCTATCACCGGGCGCGCAGCGCGGGCGGATGTCGCGATGACGGGGGAGGTGACCCTCCGCGGTCGGGTGTTGCCCATCGGTGGACTCAAGGAGAAGGTGATGGCCGCCGCCCAGGCGGGGATTACGCAGATCGTTGCGCCGAGGGATAATGAGGCCGACCTCGTGACCATCCCGCGGAACGTGCGGCGAGACCTGACGTTCCACTGGGTGGAGAGCATGGATGAAGTGCTGCGAATCGCCCTTGCCCCAGAGGACCAGCCGAGCGTGGCAGCGGCGTCGCTGGTGGAGGTGGGTGCGGGGTATAGTGTGCAGATGCAGGGCAACGGTCGTTAGATTAGTGGTCGCGGGCGCCGGATTGTTCGCGGCCACCTCGTCACAACGACGTGGCACGCGCGCGTTTATAAAGCGCCAAGGCTCCTATTTGTTACAATGAGAATGGTTTAGGCATGGTGCCGCCATGATTGTCTTATTGAGTATTGGAGTTTTTTTAGTTTGGCGAGAACGAAACCCAAGCCCAAGATGAACTGGGCGAAAGTCGACTTGCACCTGCACACCCCCGGATCCGCTGATTACATTGATAAGACCGCAACGTTCGTCGATATCCTGCGCACAGCGGAAGAGCGGGAACTGGACGCGATCGCGATCACGGACCACAACAGCGTTGCGGGTATTGCCGGTTTCCGGCGGCGGCTTGAGACGCTGCAGTTCCTGCAGAGCGAGAAGCGACTCTCCCCCGAAGAGCGCGACGAGCTCGACGAGTACTACCGAATCCTGAACAGGGTGCTCGTGCTCCCCGGTTTCGAGTTGACCGCGACGCTCGGTTTCCATATCCTGGCGATCTTCCCCCCGCAAACATCTATTCGCAAGCTCGAGCATATCCTTCTGGAGTTGAACGTGCCAGAGGATCGGCTGGATTCGGGGACCAGCGAGATCGGCGCAAGTACCGATGTGTTGACCGCGTACTCCGTTATGGACCGTGCCGGTGCGCTTGTTATCGCGGCCCACGCGAACAGCACGCACGGCGTCGCGATGCAGAACTTTAACTTCGGCGGGCAGACGAAGATCGCCTACACCCAAGACGAGCATCTGCACGCGCTCGAGGTGACCGACCTCGACAGCCGGTCCCGGCGCACCACGGCCAACTTCTATAACGGCTCGAAACCGGAGTACCCGCGCCGGATGCACTGCATTCAAGGCTCGGACGCCCACTTGCTCGTCCGGGGGTCTGGCGAGAATGAGAAGCGCCTCGGTGTCGGGGACCGTCCCACGGAGCTCCTGCTGCCCGAGGTTACCTTCGAGGCCATCAAGGAGCTGCTGACGGGGGACGATTTTAGCCGTACCCGCCCGTACCGCGCGGCGGACCCTATCGACCCCATCAAGGAAGCGCAGGAAGTCGGACCGAGCCTCGTGGCGAGTTTCCACGAGCGACCGGTCGTGCGCAATCGTGGCTTCGAGGCGGTGCTGCGCGATGTCGTGGCTTTCGCCAACACGAATGGCGGCTCGATCTACATCGGCGCGGGCAAGACCAAGGGCACGATCCGTGGTGTCGAGAAGCCACAGGAAGTGCAGGAGAGCTTGGCGCAAGCGATGGCCTCACGCATCACGCCGCAAGCGGAGGTGACGATAGACGTCGTGAACCCCGAAGGCAAGGCGGTGATGGTGCTGAACGTTTCGAAGGGCGCGGAGACCCCGTACGTCCTTGACCAGACCGAGGTCTGGGTGCGCCAGGAGTCGGAGTCGGCTATCGCGACCCGGGACGAGATCGTGCGCCTCGTGCTCCAGACGCTGGCGGGCAACCGGGTACCGGTCCCGATGGCCGAGGCCGAGGAGCCGATTGAAACCGGCAGCGCGCTGGCTGACGAGCCGCCACACACCGGCGTGGAGGTTGTCGAGAGCAGCGAGCGAAACGGGATCAGCTATCACACGGTGCGGGATCTGCGCAACGGAAGTGTCGTACAGAACGTGACGCGCTTCTCCGCCCGGCGCCTTTGGCGATACGCGATTAGTGAGCGCGAAGCTGGCGGACTCGACCTCAACAGCGTTGACTGGCGCGGCGACATAGGTTTGTGGAAGGTCCATAAGCGCGGCGGACAGACCCGGTACAACCTCGTGCAGCGCGATCCTGACGGGAAGCTGCACATCTACTACGGCGTAACAGAGGACGGTCTGCACGGCGCCTGGCGCGTCTTTTCCGATACGCCGGAGACGGAGGATCAGCCGGAATCGGTGGAGCGGCGCGAGGCCGCGCCCGTGGCCTGAGGCTCTTTTTCACCGTTTAGCCAAAGTTTCGTTCCCGCACGCGCACGCGCAGTCGGCCACAGCATTGGTACGTCGTCGACAAACCAGGCGGCACCCCGCACTGGGTGTTGCAGAGGACGTGCATCAACTTCCCTTTCCATGGGTGCCGCACGCGCTCTCTCTACGACTTCCGCTGTGTGAGCTGTCGGTTTAGAAGCCATCTCATAAATACCAGCAGTGATGCCGACGGCGCACGTCGTCCGTGATGAAACTCAGAGCCTGCGCAACTTTCCACGCGTAGCCAACTGGGCCGGAGCGGTTTCAAGGGTATTAATGAGATAAGTTCTAGTGCTGCCGCGTGTGTAGACTGGCACCGGGGACACCTCATCGTCGGCCCTATCTCTAAATCATGAGTGACGATTCTACTGCCCACTCTCACGCGACAGAACCGGCGATCGTGCTGGATGGTGCTGGCCGCATGCGTCTGGTGGCGCAGATGGCAGAGCTCCGGGCCCACCGCTTGCTTACATCCACCTGTGGATATTTCCGCCCTCGATACGCTCTGGTCCCCACGGGCGGAACCGGCAGAATTGCCTGATTTGCGGGAGTCGCGAGTGTTGGACGGCAAGATGATAACGCGGCGCCAGTTCCTGAGGCACGCCGGGTGCCTGAGCACGCTTGTCCTGCTCAGCGGCTGCCGCGCTGATCGGGGGCCAGTTGCCACGACTCCCACTGCGTCAAGCCTGGCCACCACCCAAACCACCGGGGGTATACCCACGGCTATTGCCGCCGCGACGGCTGGGGCACCGACCGCTGTGGTGACGCCGACAGAGAGCGCTGCCGCCGACCTGGTAACGAGTAGCCGGATCACTCCCGCGCTGCTTGCGCAGATACGGGCGATTGCGCATCCCTTGGGCGGGTCGGGGGACCTCGACCCGCTGATCGAGAGGATCGGGGATGCGCACTACGTGCTGCTGGGCGAGGCGTCTCATGGCACGGCAGAGTACTACACGTGGCGTACCGAGATCACGAAGCGGCTAGTCGAGGAGAAGGGGTTCTCGTTCGTCGGAGTGGAAGGTGAGTGGGTCGACTGCTATCGGGTCAATGCGTACGTAAAGGCGTTGCCGGGGTCGGGCACGAGCGCGCGCCAAGTGCTGAACAGATACGACCGGTGGCCCACATGGATGTGGGCGAACCAGGAGGTCGCGGAACTGGTCGAGTGGCTGCGGGAGCGCAACGACGCGGTACAGGACCAGCCTAAGGTGGGCTTCTACGGGCTGGACCTCTACGGCGCGGTGGACGCAACGGATGAGCTGCTCAAATACCTCCGAGGGCGGGAGCCACAGGTGGCTCGGGTAGCTCGGCAGGTTCGCGAGTGTGTCGAGTCGCACGAGGGGGACCAGCCGCACGTGCCTGGTGCGACGGGACCGGACAGGCAAGACTGCAGGAAGGACAGGGAAACACTCCTGACGACCCTGGGCGCGGAAATAGCGCCGTATCGGCGAGAGGACCCGGTGGCCCACTTCTACGCGGAGCAGAATGCGCTCGTGGCCCGTAATGCGGATCGGTTCTACACCGAGCCGGACGCCTGGAACATCCGCGACACCCATATGGCGGACACGCTCGATCGGCTGATGGGACATCACGGACCGGGAGCTAAGGCCGTCGTCTGGGAGCACAACACGCACGTCGGCGATGCTCGCGCGACCAATATGGCAGCGGCGGGTCTGATCAACCTCGGGCAGCTCGCGCGGGAGCGGCACGGAGTAGAGGACGTCGTGCTTGTCGGCTTCGGCTCGCACCGCGGTACGGTGATCGCCGCACCGATGTGGGGCGGGCAATCGGAGCGCATGGCGGTGCCACCGGCGCAGAAGGGCAGCTACGAGGACGCCTTCCACCGGGCGGGCACGGAGAACAAGCTGATCATATTCTCGGATGCGGCCGAGTTGGGCCCGCTGCTCGAGCCAAGGGGGCACCGGGCGATCGGCGTGGAATACGCTTCCGAGTACTCTCAGGACGGCGCGTACGTGCCCACCGTCTTGCCAGAGAGGTACGACGCCTTCCTGTACATCGATGAGTCGCACGCGCTCCACCCGCTCCACCAGGAGCGGTAGCACTGCGGGCCGCTCCAGGACGAGGATGAGGGATGCTGCCCGCGGGCGAATCACCCGGCCGAGTTATGGGCAGGACACGAGGGCAACCTCGCCATAGCAGCGATCGAGAGGAGGGAGCGAGTGAGAGTCTTGGTGACGGGCGGAAGCGGACGCCTGGGGCAGCAGGTGCTGCGCGAACTGGTCGGGCACGGCCACGAGGTGGTCAACGCGGACCGCCGACCACCCGCCGTAGCGGGGATCGGAGATTATCGCGAAGTCGACCTGGCGGACGTCGGGCACGTGGCGGGGGCACTCTCCGGATGCGATGCGGTCGTGCACCTGGGGGCGATACCGACCGCCTATAGCCACCCCGATGAGGTGGTATTCGGCAACAACACGCGCGCGACCTTCGCGGTCCTCCAGGCGTCGGCGTTGTTGGGCGTCCGCCGCGCGGTGCTGGCATCGAGCCTCGCGGCGCTCGGCGGGGCGTATGCTGCCACCCCGTTCCCGCCACTGTACGCGCCGGTCGATGAGCACCACCCGCTGCGCGTCGAGGATCCGTACGGACTGTCCAAGGAGGTGGACGAGCGGATCGGCGCGATGTTCCACCGGCGTACGGGTATGACCGTGCTGGCGTACCGCTTTCACTGGATCGCGAATCCCGATGAGTACGCCGCGCGGGCGATCGAGGTCCGAGATCGGCCGGAACGGTGGCCGCAGGAGTTGTGGGGCTACGTGGATGTGCGCGACGCCGCGTACGCGTGCCGGCTCGGCATAGAGTCGGAGGGACTGGGATTCGAGGTGCTCAACATCACATCGGCCGACCCGCTCAGCGATGTGCCTACAGAGGAGTTGATGCGGCGCTATTGCCCCAATGTGCAGCTACGCGGGCGCATAGAGGGGACGAACAGCGCGTGGTCCACCGAGAAGGTGCGGCGGTTGCTGGGGTACACGCCGATGCACAGCTGGCGAGATGAGCAGTAGAGGATGGCGCGGGTCACGCTGACGCGGATAAGCCCCTTGGGACCGAGGGCGGCGGGCACGGTCGGCTGGGGAAGCGCGACTGCGGCTGAGTCGGTTGGGCCGGTGCTGCGTGCGCTCAGGCTGGGAATTAGCGACGTGGGCACGGCCGAGGCGAACGTCACTGAGTTGCGCCTCCGCTCGCCTGCCCACAATGCGCACCGACATTCCAGTCCTACGCCGTCTGCGGCGCGGATGGATCCGCGCTCGGCGGCTGGAGCGGCGGGATCGGCTGGAGGATCATGCGGCGCTCCGGTGTCAGGCGGTCCAAGAGCGCCTGGGAGTACTCGTACCCGAAGCGGGTCGCCGCCCAGGGTGGGCCGTAGCGGTAGATGACCACGCGCCGCTCGCCCGGTTTGGTCCGGCTGCCCCCGCCATGCATCAGCCCATCCACGAACAGCAGCGCGTCCCCCTTCTCCAGGTACACCTCCGTGGCGCCCTCCAACTCGTCCATCCGGTCGAGCCTCGCGTAATCCCCCGCGTTGGGGTGCGGGAAGTTCGACTTGTGGCTCCCCGGGACTACCATCGTCGCGCCGTCGCCGGGCCCGACATCCGTCAGCGCCACGATGATGTTGCACTGCCCGCAGCGGAATAGGCCGTCCTTGTAGTGGTATGCGCCGCGCAGCGCCCCGCGGTAGCCGCCTGAGTGTACCGGGTGATGGCCGCCGGAGGTGCGCACCGACAGGATGCACTCGTCGATGAACAGTCCCTCCGCGTACGATCCCTCCTCGCCGCAGTAATGGCGCGCGTATCCGATCCAGCCCGGATGGTCGATGAGCCGCTCGAACGGCTCGCCCGCCTCCACGCAGTTGTGCAGCTCCAGACCGGTGGCTTCGTTGTAGTCTCGGCGCTGGGCGTTGCCATACCACTCCTCGTAGCCCAGCGGTGGCAGGGCGTCTATCGCGCCATTGAGGTCGTCCACAAGATCCGGCTCGACCGCCTGCTTGAGGACCAGGTAGCCGCGCAAGTCGAAGAGGAAGTCGTCAAGCGCACTCGGACTCGCTATGGCCATCGCTGCGTACCTCCTACGGTCTTTGCCGATCCACCTGCTGTTCGCTGCTCGCCAGGGTGCACTGTAGCATGACCCGACACGGGCCGGGGTACTGCATCGCCCGAGTCGGGCATACATCTGGGATGGGCCTTGCCGGGCCGCTGCCGTCCACGTAGACGCGCTCAACGGAAACCGTACAGGCATCACTTCATCGCGAGCCTGGGATTGCGACGCCCTCCCGGTGATATACTGCCCACTCAGCTGCGACGAAACCGCCCGGGAACGCGGACGCCGAACACGAGGACAAACATATAGCTCCTGCCGTAGGCGTGAGGGGAGAAGGAGCGGATGACCTCGTCGTCCACCGCGGTCGAGCCCACCGCTCCAAATCCGAGAGCGTGCGCCGCCAGGTGCAGCTTCCCGGCAAACAGAGCGGCCTCGAGTTGTGCGAGTCGGTAGCCTCTGTTGCCATAGCGCTCGATAATGGGTGCCAGATCCGCCAGGTAGTAGAGGTTGACGTGGGCGTTTGCTGCATACCCTTGACCGCACGCCAGCTTTGCCGCTGCCTTTCGCATGTCCCCTATTGCCAGTGGCTCGAGCCCCTGGTGCTTCGGATGCAGGACGTATGTCCCCGGGTCGAGCCCCTCGACGTTGTTTACGATGAAATACTGATCGTTGAGAGGTCCCGCCTCAGGATCCAGGCAATCCATCGAGACCCCGCGACTCGATCGGTCCAGGAGGGTGGACAGTGCCTCGAATGGGAGTTTCCTGCCTGTGTCGTAGTGGCGCGTAGAGCGCCGTCTCATGATCACCGTATCGATCGGATCCTGCGGTAGCTCGCCCTGTGCGAGTGGTCGCAACGGGACTCTGTCACCGTTCGGATCGGGGAATGAGCGACTCCAGCGAGGACTGCGCCACGCGGCCGCCTCCTCCCCCGTGGCGAGCGACGAGGCGGCGTGCATCCTGGTGATCTCGGGGAAGATGATCTCGTGGGATGAGATCGGGCGAGTCGGCAGGTCGAGCGGCTCTGCGGGCGGGGCCACGGGAACAGATCCTGGGTCGCTGCCAAGGGCCACCAGGCAGACGGCAGTCTCCCGCTCGCCGTCGACGCCCAGCAGCCGGTTGATATCTCCTTCCGCGAACCCCATGACTACCCGTGCCGGCAGCTCGGACGAAGCGGCGACCGACAGGAGATTTGCCAGGACCGTGCCCATATCCCAGTAGACGTGACGGTACGCTCGTGCCTGATAGCGCCAGGCGTTGCGCCAGAACGTGCTCGTGGCCACGATGATGGCGGGTGCTCGTGCAATGGACGGCTCATCACCGGTCGCCTGGTGGATCTTGGCGCGATGGTCGCCCGCCCGCAGACGGCGCAGGGAGTGATCGTGCGCTGCGTAATGGTACACGCCAGCATCGATGCCGGGCAGGTCGCCGCAGACCAGGTAGAGCTCCAAGTGGTAGCGCGCGCCAGTGCCACCAGCCACGCGGTACTCGATCACCCGGCCGGTCCGGTGGCTGCCGCGCTTGAGTATCCCATTCGACAGCAGGCACAGCCGCGCGATGGTGTCGAGGCTGGGTACGGCCCGATCCAGCGGCAGGTCACCCGTGGTAGCGAGCGCATCGAGCGCCGGGATCGCGGATGGCGGGAACTCGAGTGGTAGGTACCACGGGTCGAGGGTCGTATACACCTTGTACGGATACGGCTCGATCGTTGGGTCCTGCTCTCCGATGGCCGGGCCGAGGTCGGGCAGCGTGCCCATGAGTATGTCATCGTCGCCCTCGCCAGCGCCGACGAGGGTGTATTTTGTTGCGTCGTGAAACCGCCGCGCCGCCCTCGTGTCGCGGTTGTCCATCCCGTACCTCCACCAGCCCAACCATGGCCCCGTATCGTAGCATGCTCACGAGGGTTGGCGAGGAAAGGCGTCGGCGGCCATAGGGCGACGCCTGTGCGGTGCGTCCCCGTCGCGGTTCCGTCGGGCACCCAGGCACTCGTCGGCTGCCCGCAACTGCAACGGACACGTGGCCACGATAGCCTCGCGGAAGTTGCGGGAGCCCGTCGGGTTTCGTCGCGGCCCCGAGCCAAGCGGTGTTGATACCTGAGCTACCGTTTGCCCCTTCGGCCTCCGCACTCTCTCGTGGGCTCCCCTCGGTGCCGCGGCAACCGGCGTAATTTTCTCACCGAGGGCCATCGCGCTACCGCGGTCGCTCTCAGCACAGGTGCGGCTGAACACCCGATTTGTCTGCACGGACATCTACGACTTGACCGACGCCCTGCGGGAGCAATGTGACATCGACTTTACTGCCTTAGGCGACGAGCGCCCAGGTGGTATAACGGTGCTATGTCCGACCCCTTCCTGCTCTTCGAGTTCCCGGGCGCTGATGGACGACCTCGCCCGCTCCGCTTTGCCGATCCGCTCCGCGCAATCGCGGCGCACGATGCCGAGCACGTCCGACCCGCGCTCCGCGAGGCTGAGGCGGCGCGGCGGGCGAGCTGCTGGGTGGCGGGGTACGTGGCGTACGAGGCGGCGCCAGGCCTGGATCCCGCGCTGCAGA
>JADDPA010000102.1 GCA_016782125.1 Thermobaculum sp. | reverse complement strand
CCGAGAACGCCGGGACGCCGTCGATCAGCACACCCGCGCCGACCATCATGTGCAGCTCGTCGACCAAGCCCGCGGCGTGCAGGTCGTTCCACGTGGTCATACTCCCGAAGGCGACGAGCGAGCCACCCTCTCCCTGCTTGAGCTCGGCGATCGCGTCCCTGGCCTCGGCATGCTTGACGATCCGCGTGTTCTCCCGCCACGGGCCGGTCTCGGCCTCGGTCAGGGTGTCGGAGACGACGAGGTGATCCAACTCCCGGTGCCGCCGCGAAATCGCCCGCTCGACTTCCGGCTGTGCCGTGTCGTCTGCGATGGATGGCCAGTAGCTCACGAACCCTCGGTACGTCGTGGCGCCGGACATCAGTGTGTCGGCAGCCTGCATGAGCTCGAGGTTGTAGTCGCTGAACGTCGTGTCGAACGGCAGCGCCATCACGTCACCGCCCGGACCGGCGGCGTAGCCGTCCAGCGAGATCAGGTTGCTCACGATCAGCTTGCGCATGGTCACTCCCGGTATGTGCGGCTTCGGCCGGTTCGGTGTGCCCAGTCCCTCATGAGTCGTCGAATGCCGGGTCGTCGCCGGACTGGTCGCGCTCGAGCAGGTGGACGTCGGTGTTCACATGGTAGCGGGCCCTCGCAGGGGCAGTCGATAAATTATCCGGGCCAGCTTTTCGGCCACGCTCCTATTGCGCGGCTGTTCCGGAAGTGCATACACGCTCTAAGCGCCCATCGCCCGCCACACCTTTTCCGGACGCATTGGGATGTCGAGGTGGCGGACGCCAAATGGCTCCAGCGCGTCGATGGCCGCGTTCGCAATCGTGGGTGTCGAGCCGATTGTCGCCGCCTCGCCGATGCCCTTCGCGCCGAGCGGGTTGTGCGGGGTGGTCGTCACGGTCTGGTCCGTCGTGAACATCGGGAAGTGCGTCGCGCGAGGAATCGCGTAGTCCATGAGTGAACCGCTGTGCAGCTGCCCCTGCTCGTCGTATACCACCTCCTCGTAGAGTGCCTGGGAGATTCCCTGCGCGAGCCCGCCGTGGACCTGCCCCTCGACCAGGATGGGGCTGATGCGCGGGCCGCAATCGTCCACCGAGAAGTAGTCGCGCAGGTGGACGTACCCGGTCTCCCGCTCCACTTCGACCACCGCGACGTGTGTGCCGAACGGGTACACCAGCTCCGGCGGCTTGAAGAAGCTCGTAGCCTCCAGGCCGGGGTCGATATCGTCTGGCAGGTCGTCGCTGTACGCGCGGTCCGCGATCTCCGCGAGACGGAGCGCGCTATGTGGCGCGCCTTTGACCTGGTACGAGCCGCCTGCGAGTACGATGTCCTCCGGCGCGGCCTCCATCATGTGCGCCGCGATGCGTGCCGCCTTGTCGCGCACCTTGCTGACCGCGCCCACGAGCGCCGCGCCGCCGACCGCGAGCCCTCGGCTGCCCATCGTGCCCTGGCCCATCGGCGTCTCACGGGTGTCGCCGTGGCGGACGACCACCTGGTCGAACTCGACGCCGAGCTGGTCCGCGACGATCTGTGCAAACGTCGTCTCCTGTCCCTGGCCGTGCGGTGAGATCCCCGTGAGTACCGTCACCGTCCCGCCCGGCTCGACGCGCACCACCGAACTCTCGAACGGACCGAAGCCACACATTTCCACCCAGCACGCGACCCCGATACCGAGCAGCCGATCGCTGTTCTCCAGCCGCCGCGTCCGCTGCTCCTCGCGCAGTGCCGGGTAGCGCGAGATCTCAAGCGCCTTCGAAAGCGCCTTTTCATACTCACCGGTGTCATACAACTCGCCTGTCGCCGTCGTGTGGGGGAAGGCATCCGGCGGGATGAAGTTCTTTCGGCGTACCTCGACCGGATCCATGCCCAACTCGTCCGCGACCAGGTCCATCAGCCGCTCGATGTAGTACGCAGCCTCGGGCCGGCCGGCGCCCCGATACGCGGCCACGGGCGTCGTGTTCGTGAACACGGTCACGGCTTCCAGGTCGACCGCGGGGATGTTGTACGAACCGGTGGCCATTCGCCCCGTAAGCTCGCTTAAGCCCGGCGCGACCGGATACGCGCCCAGATCGGCGAGGATACGCATCCGCAGCGCCGTGACCGTGCCGTCCGCTTGCACGGCAACTTCCGCGTCCGCGATCTGTGCGCGGCCGTGGGTGGTGGCGAGCATGTGCTCGGAGCGCCCCTCGACCCAGCACAGTGGCACCCCGTACTTCAGCGCCATCGCCCCGAGCGCGATGTCCTCCGGGTAGATGCCGATCTTCACGCCGAAGCCGCCACCGACCTCGGGCGCGACCACGCGGACCAGATTCTCAGGAAGTCGTAGCGCCCCGCAGAGGTCGGTGCGTAGGAGGTGCGGCGCCTGAGTGCTCGTCCAGAGGTTGAGGCCGCCAGTCGCCGGGTCATTCGCGGCGACGACCGCCCGCCCCTCCATCGGGATACCGCAGAGTCGCTGATTTAGCAGCCGCTGACCGACGATGTGGTCTGCGCTCGCGAACGCTGCCTCGACATCACCCTCCGTATGCGTCCAAACCCGCTCCACGTTGTTCGGGACGTCGTCGAAGAGCAGCGGTGCACCGGGCTCGCGTGCCTTCTCCGGATCGACCACGGTGGGCAGTTGCTCCCAGTCCACCGTCACCTCCGCCGCCGCGTCGTCGGCCTGCGCCTGTGTCCCGGCGATCACCGCCGCGACTGCCTCGCCAACATGGCGCACCCGACCGACCGAGAGCGCGTAGTGGGTATGCCCGAGATCGCGCTCATCGTGCACCGCTTCGCCCTCGCCGCCGCTTTCCATCGGCATCGGTCCATACAGCGGGAGCAGATCCTCACCCGTCACCACCGCGAGCACCCCGGGCATCCCGGACGCAGCGGCGGTATCGATGCCCTGAATACGGGCGTGAGCGTAGGGGCTGCGGACGATCGACACGTACTGCATACCCGGCAGGCGCAGGTCGGAGACGTAAGTTGCGTTGCCGGTGATGAGGCGTGGGTCTTCCTTGCGCTTCACCTTCGCGCCGATCAGCGATGCATACGCCATGTTGCTTCCTCTCGATAATTGCCTACCGGTTGCGTGGTATACCATTGCACCACGTCGGGGTTTCGGGAGCCTGATGATAGCCGCCAGGTCCGTGGCTGTCAAACCGCGCGCTACGAGTCCTGCCCCATCCCGCGCACGCCCGGCTCACCTGCAACATGACGCACGGCGCGCGCGTCCGCGCCTCGCTCCTCGCCCGATGGCTCGTGGCTGTATCGATAGTCGTGCAGGCGAATGATCTCCCGCAGGTGCGCGCCTAGCGCCTCGTGCCGAGCGACCGCGGCATCGATTAGCGTGCGGAAGGTGGACTCGTCGGGGGCCGCGGAAAGCGCCGACCGGAGGTGCGGGAGGCATACCCCGCCCGAACGCGCGTACGCATCACGAAACTCCGCCTGCCGTACGTGCTCCAGGAGCACGTCGATGCTCCTCGCTTCCGCTCGCGCAAGGAGTTCGCACGCCGGACAAGGACGGTGCGGCTCGAGTGCGTCCACCGACCGGCCGCCGCCGCCGAGCAGCGGGGCCGCTCCAGCCAAAAAGCCGCGCTTGCGATAGCGAAGCCCTTGGAGCTCCGCGGTGAGATGGGAGAGCACATCCTCGTACAGGATCGCGGTGCCGAGCACGTGCTGACTCTCGAGCCACTGATGGGCGTGGACCGGGCAGAAGGCGTGGGATTCGCGCAGCCGCGTCCGGATCTCCAGATCCGTCAGGCCGCCCTCTCGCGAGATCGAGTCCAGGTACGCTCGGACAGCGCCCAGTGCGAGCCGGCAGACGGGACACCCCGCCTGCTGAAAGGCGTCGAGCAGGTCGTGATAGATGCTGGTGCGGCTGGGTTGACGATCCATGTGCCCTCTTGGGTTTCTCCTGTTGTTACACGTCGAGGAGGTATCGCGCAGCCTCGCTAAGGCGCGCGCGGGTCTCTGGCCGGATATAGCGGTGCTGATCGAGCTGCTGTGGCTGTCCGCGGCGGCAGAAGTAGGAGTGTAGTGCGCGGCGTGGTGTGCCGCTATTGTTGCGCGTTCCACCGTGCCACGTGTGTGAGTTGAAGACCACCACCGTGCCAGCGGGAGCGAGCAGTTGCACCTCCTTTGGATGTCGCGCACTCGGATCCGGCATGGCCTCGCTTGGGACCGTACCGCTACGATGTGAGCCGTGGACGACCCGAGTCGCGCCATTCTCCTCGGTGAATGGGTCCAGCAGCCAGATGGAGTTGCACACCTGATAGGCGCCCTCAGGCACAGGTCCGCTCCAGTCGGCGTGCAGCGCCTGTGCGCCCTGACCGGGCAGCGCCGCGCGGCTGTTCAGCGAGGAAAGCTTCACATCGCCGCCGAGCACGTGTGCGATCGCAGCGAGCACCCGCGGATGCGTGAAGCAGACCTCGAACGCCGGGTGCTTGTTGACCAGGTCTGAGAGCCGCGCGGTACCTGCCTCCTGATGGACCTCCTTGCCGGCGGCCTCGCCTTCCGCCACGAGCAACTCCTCCAGCACTTGCGTGAGGTACGCCACCTGCCCTTGGTCGAGGATGCCCGGGAGGGGTAGGTAACCGTCGCGGTCGAGCGCATCGCGTTCCTCGGGCGACAGCGTGTCTTCGCGCACGCCGAGGGCATACAGGGCTTCTGCGGTTGTCATTGCTTTGACCCTCCTACGTCCACTCCACCACCACCTTGCCGGTTTGCCCGCTGTCGAAGAGCGCGTACGCCTCCGCTGCCTGATCGAGCGCGAAGCGATGGGTGACGGTCGTCTCCGGGTGCAGGCCCTTTCGCGCGAGCCACTCCACCAGCTGCTCCATCTCCACGAGTCCGCACACCCAGGAGCCGTGCAGTGTGAGCTGCTTGTGCAGCAGCAGCGGACTCGGCTCGAATGTGACCGTTCCCCCTTCCCCAACGAACGCCACCCGGCCCCACTCGCGCGCGGCCTCCAAACAGAGATGCCGCCCAGCGCCGCTGCCCGAGCAGTCGATCGCGGTCTCCACGCCGTGCCCGCCCGTGAACTCCATGATCTGAGCAGCAGCGTGCTCCCCCGCCTCAACGGTGTGCGCGGCGCCGACCTCCCGCGCGAGTGCCAGCCGATCCGGCACGAGATCGACGCCGATCACCTCCGCGCCCGATGCGGCGGCGAGCATCACCGCGCCCAAACCGACAGGGCCAAGCCCAACGACGAGCGTGCGATCCCGCCCGGAGACACCGACGCGCAGGATGCTCTGGTATGCTGTGCCGAAGCCGCACGCGACCAGCGCTCCATCCACGTACGTCAGCTCATCCGGCAGGCGCACGAGTGTGCGTTCCTCCGCGAGCAGGTAAGGTGCGTGGCCGCCATCGCGCTGCCAGCCGTACGCGGCGCGTTGCGGCACCGGTGCCGAGCAGTTGATCATGAAGCCGCTACGGCAGAACCGGCATACTCCGCAGCCCACGATGTGGTACAGCACCACTCGATCCCCACGCCTGAAGGCCTGGACGCCGGGACCGACCGCCTCGACCTCGCCGCATGGCTCGTGGCCCGCGATGACGTTCTGATAGCGTTCCGCACCGACGCCCGTGTGCTCTCGGTAGATGGCCCGCAGGTCGCTGCCGCACAGGCCCGACGCGCGCATCCGGACGAGCACCTGACCGTGGCCGGGCTCCGGCACCGGTACTTCCCGGAACTCCACCCGCCGTTCTCCCGGCAGCACCACTCCATGCATCTGCCCGCCTCCTCTTCTCGTCAACGAAACTCGATCTGCCGCCGCCATCATAGCGAAGTCACCTGACCCTGTTGACAGCCTTGGTGGCACACCGCTAATATCAGGCCGCGAATGCAGATAGACGCACGCGCAGTCGGCGCCGTGAGCGGCCAATCGGTCCCAGGGGTTTCTGACGGCACGGCGCTTGACGGGATGGCAGAGATGAGAGCTGTGCGGTTGCACTCGACCCTACATGCATTCGTTTCCGCAGGATAACAGGAGACATATGACTTCAAGCGACTCAGCGAACGATATCTACCGCATCAGCATTCCTGAGGTGCGACCGCACCTGGGCTGTGGTCGCTACGCCATCAAGCGCGTCGTCGGCGACACGCTCCGCGTCACCGCGGATGTCATCAAGGAAGGGCACGACACCCTCGTCGCAGAAGCCCGCTATCGTACTACCGGGGGCGAGTGGCAGAGCGCGCCGATGACGTACTCGTATAACGACGATGAGTGGTCCGGCGAGATACCGCTCGACGTGGTCGGGGAGGTCGAATACACCGTCGCGGCATGGACAGACGTCTGGGCGAGTTGGGTCGAAGAGGTCCGGCGCAAGCTCGCGGCGGGACGCGATATCGCCTCGGAGCTGCTGGAAGGGACGCAGCTTGTCAGGGATGCAGGAGCTCGGGCTTCGGGCACGGCGGCCACGACGCTGGAGCGGTACGCTGGTATGATCGAGGGGGCAACAGAGCAGAACTCGGCACTCCACATGGCAAGCTCGCCCGAGTTGGAGCTCCTGATGATCGAGACCGAGGAGCGCGCCGACCTCACGACACACGCCCGCACGCTGAGAGTGACGGTCCAGCGTGAGCAGGCTCGGTTCGGGTCGTGGTATGAGTTTTTCCCGCGATCACAGGGCACGGAACCGGGGGTCCACGGCACGTTCCGTGATGCGGAGCGGCGCCTGCCTGCGGTTCAGGCGATGGGCTTCGACGTGATCTACCTGCCGCCCATCCACCCCATCGGTATCACGAACCGCAAGGGACGCAACAACGCGCTCGTCGCCGGGCCGGATGATCCCGGCAGCCCGTGGGCGATTGGCAACGAACACGGCGGGCACGACGCGATCAACACCGAGCTGGGCACGCTGGCGGACTTCGATCGCTTTGTCACGGCCGCACGCGCGCTGGATCTGGAGATCGCGATGGACTTCGCGATCCAGTGCTCGCCCGACCATCCCTACGTCCGCCAACACCCCGAGTGGTTCCGCCGGCGTCCGGATGGCACGATCAAGTACGCCGAGAACCCGCCAAAGAAGTACGAGGACATCGTGGCGCTCGACATGTGGTGCCCGGATTACCGCGCGCTGTGGGATGAGCTGCTGCGCGTTGTGCTGCACTGGGTCAGCCATGGCGTGGAGATCTTCCGGGTCGACAACCCACATACCAAGCCGCTGGCGTTCTGGGAGTGGTTGATCGCCAGAGTCCACGAGGAGCACCCGGGCGTAATCTTCCTGTCCGAGGCGTTTACCCGCCCGAAGCGACTGCAGGAACTGGCCAAGATCGGTTTCGCCCAGTCGTACACCTACTTCACGTGGCGCAACAACCGCTACGAGCTGGAAGAGTTCCTGCGCGACATGACTATGACCGAGCAGGTGGAATACCTGCAGCCCAACTTCTTCACGAACACGCAGGACATCCTGCACGAGTACCTGCAGCACGGCGGGCGGCCTGCGTTCAAGGTCCGGCTCATGCTCGCGGCCACACTCTCGCCTACGTATGGCATATACAGCGGTTTCGAACTGATCGAGAACGTACCGGTGCGACCCGGCAGCGAGGAGTACCTGGACTCCGAGAAGTACGAGGTCCGCGTGCGCGACTGGGGGGCGCCCGGGAACATCATCGGCTACATCGAGCGGGTGAACGAGGCACGGCGCTGCAACCCGGCGCTGCAACGACTTCGGAACCTGCGCTTCCACTACCCCGAAAACCCGAACATCATCGCGTACAGCAAGATGAGCGAGGATGGGAGCAACCAAGTGCTCGCGGTGGTCAACGTTGACCCGCATAACACTCAGGAGACAACGCTGCACCTCGACGGCGCGGCGCTCGGCCTGGACGGGAGCAGCCATTACGCACTCTACGACCTGCTCACGAATGCGCGGTACGAGTGGTGGGGCCTGTCCAACTACGTCCGCCTGGATCCGCACGTGGAACCCGCACACCTCTTCCGCATAGAGCCGTTGTAACCGACGATCGTGCCGAGCCCGCGGCTCAACGCGAGCCTGTCCACGCGCTCAGTGCGACGTCGTAACCACCTCGCGCGTATAGTGACACTCATGCTGCTCCTAGAGCCGAACCGGGGGCGGCACGCGCGACCGTCATCAATCGGAGCATTCGGCGAAACCGGCCACCTCGATGGCGTGGTCGCGCAGCGCCGCTCGGAGCTCCGGCGGCTGGCGAACCGACATCGGAAAACCCAGGCCCGCGAGATACCGCGCTATCCACGGCAGGTCACTCGTGTTGCCGTGCAGCAGCACCCCATCCGGCGTTTCCGAAAGCAGGGCCACTACAGGTGACACTGCCTCGCGTCCCTCCTCGATCGTTGCCTGAAGCAGAACTTCGATCGCCCACTCGCCCGGCCGGCTCGCGATTGATCGCTCCACCTCGGCGAGGGCATCGAACGCCGCCGGACGCTCGAATCGCTCATCGCGCGGCTCCACGACAAGCATTCGATCCAGCCGGAAGAGTCGCTGCCCACGCCGAAGGTGACAGTAACCGGTCGCGTACCACCGTCCGTCGCGGTACACCAACCCGTATGGGTCGAAAACTCGCTCCGTCTCCTCACCCTTCGACGACTTGTAGCGCATCCAGACACGGTGCCGAT
>JADDPA010000012.1 GCA_016782125.1 Thermobaculum sp. | reverse complement strand
GGCGTCGGCGATGTCGCGGCAGCCGTCGCGGAGCAGTTCGCTCGCCCGGAGATTGTGGGCGCGATCCCGCGCGGCAGCCGCGTCGCGCTGTGTGGCGGTAGTCGCGGTATCGATAAGCTCGACCAGGTGCTCAAGGCAGCGGTCTCCGAGTTACGGAGGCTGGGGGCAGAGCCGTTTATTGTGCCCGCGATGGGCAGTCACGGCGGCGCCACGGCCGAAGGGCAGATCCAGGTGCTTGCGCACTACGGTGTCACAGAAGAAGCGATGGGCTGCCAACTGCGCTCTAGCATGGACACGGTGCTTCTGGGCACCGTCGAGGATGGCGTGCCAGTGTGGTTCGACCAGACAGCGCATATCCAGGCGGACGTCGTGATCCCGGTGAACCGCGTCAAGCCACATACCGACTTCCACGGACCGGTGGAGTCGGGGCTTATGAAGATGATCGCGATCGGCCTCGGCAAGCAGAAGGGCGCGGATACCTTTCATAGCCGAGGCTTCCCGGAGTTTCACCACCTCATTCCGGCGGTTGCGCAGTTCACGCTCGGCGTCAAGAACATCCCCTTCGGGCTGGCGCTCGTGGAGAACGGGCACAGCGAGCTGCAGTGCGTCGAGGCGGTCACGGCGTACCGGATGTGGGAGCGCGAGCAGGAGCTCGTCGAGATCGCGCGCGAGCGGATGCCGCGTCTGCTGGGAGAGCAGATTGACGTGCTCGTCGTCGATTGCCTTGGCAAGGACATCAGCGGCATCGGAATCGACACAAACGTCATCAACCGCTACTACGACGGCCCGCAGCCGTACAAGCCACTTATCCAGCGCGTTGTCGTGCGGGATCTGACGCCGGACACGGAAGGAAACGCGTGCGGTCTTGGACTCGCGGACGTGGTGCTCCAGCAGGCGGTAGACAAGCTGGACCCGATAAAGACGTATATGAACAGCATCACCGCGAAGGCACCCGAGGGCGCGCGCATCCCCCTGACCGTCGAGAACGACCGTCAGGGACTGCATATCGCGCTCGCGTGTTGCCTCAACCTCGACCGTGAGCGCGTCAAGCTGGCACGCATCCGCGACACGAAGCACCTGGAGGCGTTCTGGGCGTCGGAGGCGCTGCTGCCGGAACTGTTGGAAACTGGCAAGGTCGAGGTTCTTGGCGTGCCCGAAGAGATCGCCTTTGATGAGCGCGGGATGTTCGCTCATGCGTAGGGACAGATGCCAGATCGAGACCCCATGTACCTGACCCGCCACCAACTGCCGAACGGTCCACGCTGGGCGCTCGATGGTGCTCTCCTACCCTCGAGCGTGGGGCTCGACCTACTGCTGGAGGTTGACGCGGCATCGCTCGGTCCGATGCTGGCGAGCATGCCGCGCGGCGACGCGGCGGTGAGGCCGATGCTTGCACCGCTCGAGGTAGAGCACGAGATTTGGGCTAGCGGCGTGACCTACATGCGCAGTCGAGAGGCGCGCATGGCGGAGTCAGACACCAGGGATGTCTACGATAAGGTATACGACGCGGAGCGTCCGGAACTCTTCTTCAAGGCGAGTGGCCGCCGGGCGGTCGGACCCGACGCACCGGTCCGCACCCGCCGGGACAGCCGGTGGAACGTGCCCGAGCCGGAGTTCGTCGTTGTCGCCAACAGCCGTGGTGAGGTCGTGGGCTACACCGCAGGGAACGACATGTCCTCCCGCGACATTGAGGGATCCAACCCGCTGTACCTGCCGCAGGCCAAGGTGTACGACGGTGCTTGTGCGCTCGGGCCCGGCATCGTGCTCTGCGCTCTCGAGGCGATGCGCGACGTGTCGATACGCCTCTCCATCACGCGTGGTGGTACAGCGGTGTTCGCGGATGAGACCAGCGCCTCGCAGATGAAGCGCTCACCAGAGGAGTTGATCGGATACTTGTATCGCGAGATCACGTTCCCGGCAGGCGTTTTCCTGATGACCGGCACGGGGATCGTGCCAGGCGAGGACTTCACGCTACAACCAGGCGACAGCATAGAGATCAGTGTCGGTGAGTTGACGCTGGTGAACACAGTGGAGGAATAACCGTGCCGGACTACGTCGAACTGCACGCGCTCGGCAGGCTGCCCGCAGCGGGGGACAACGTTGCGATATCCGTCCGGCAACTGGAGGCAGGCACGGGCGTTGAACACGCCGGGAGTAGGTTTCGGCTGAGTCATTCGGTGCTCGAGGGCCATCGGTTTGCCGTGCTGCCGATCCGTGCCGGTGAACCGCTGCTCTCGTGGGACCTTCCCTTCGGCATCGCAACGCGTGACATACAGCCCGGCGAGTACGTCGTCAACCGGAAGATGATCCCGGCGCTTCGCCAGCGCAATGTGGGGTTCGTGGTGCCCGAGGAGCCAAACTTCGAGGACCGCAAGCTGGAGCCGTACATACTCGATGAGGACGCCTTCACCCCGGGAGAACAGGTGCCCGCGCACGCCGAGCCTGGATACTTCGAGGGGTACGCCCGGCCCGGCAGCCGCGGCGTCGGCACCCGTAACTACGTCGTCGTGCTGGGCCTGACCTCGCGCACGGCAAGCTACGCGCGCAAGCTCGCGGAACACCTGCACGGCGCGGCCGATGCTTACCCGAACGTCGATGGCATCGTCCCGGTCGCGCACACAGAGGGTGGCGAGGACGCGAGCCCGAACAACCTGTCGCTGTTGCTGCGGACACTCGCGGGCTTCGTCGTGCACCCGAACGTCGGCGCGGTGCTCATCGCGGACGACGCAAACGGCGGGGTCACCGGCGAGCGGCTCCGGCGCTACATGGAGGAACACGCCTACCCCCTGGATGCCGCCAAGCACGCGTTCCTCTCCCTGGACGGCGGCTTCGCAAGCGCCCTGACCCGTGGGGCCGAGATTGTGCGCGGGTGGTTACCCGAGGTTAACGCCGTTTCCCGCACCCCGCAGCCTCTCTCCACGCTCAAGATCGCGCTGCAGTGCGGCGGGTCGGACGCATTCTCCGGGGTCTCCGGCAACCCGCTCGCCGCGTGGGTCGCGAAGCAGGTCATCCGCTACGGTGGCTCGGCGAACCTTGCCGAGACGGATGAGCTCATCGGCGCGGAGCAGTACGTGCTCGCGAACGTGCGGGACCTGGAGACCGCGCGGCGGTTCCTGGCGACCGTGGAGGGATTCAAGGACCTGGTCCGCCTGCACGGTCACACAGCGGAGGACAACCCCTCGGGAGGGAACAATTACCGCGGGCTATACAACATCACGCTCAAGTCCATTGGCGCGGCGATGAAGCGCGACCCCGAAGTGCGGCTGGACTATGTGATCCCGTATGGCTCGCAGATGGCGCAGCCGGGGTTCTACTTCATGGATAGTCCCGGCAACGACCTGGAGAGCATTGCCGGGCAGGTCGCGTCTGGCTGTACGATGATCTTCTTCGTCACGGGGAATGGCTCGATTACCAACTTCCCGTTCGTACCAACTATCAAGATCGTGACGACCAGCCGCCGCTACGCGCTTCTAGCCAACGATATGGACGTGAACGCCGGTGCATACCTCGACGGCACGCCACTCGAAGAGCTCGGCAGTGAGACGCTGGATCGGACGATCCGCGCGGCGTCCGCGGAGCGCACGGCGGGCGAGCTGGCGGGACATACGCAGGTTTCGATCTGGCGCAACTGGCGGCAATCGGACGAGAGTGCCGCGGCCGAGCTGCAAAGCGCCACCGTGCCGTCGGGCGAACCGCTGCGCCTGCGAGCCACCGCGCCACGTGTGGATCGTGAGTACACCGCGGTGAACTCCGCGCACGGTCCGGTGACGGATCAGATCGGCTTGATCCTCCCGACAAGCCTCTGCTCCGCCCAGATATCTCGCATCATCGCTCGGCGCCTGAACGAGCAGCGCATCGGCGAGGGGCGGGTCTCACGCTTCGCGGCACTGCCGCATACCGAGGGCTGTGGAGTATCGGCGGGATCGGCGGAAGAGATCTATACTCGCACGCTGCTGGGCTACCTGACCCACCCACTCGTGGGACACGGGTTGCTCCTGGAACACGGCTGCGAGAAGACGCACAACGACTACCTGCGCGAGAAGCTCAAGGAGCGCGGCGTTGACACGTCACAGTTTGGCTGGGCGAGCGTCCAGCTAGATGGTGGTATCGACCGAGTGATCGACAAGGTGGAGCAGTGGTTCGCGGAACAGCTCGCCGAGGCGCCACCGCCGACGCACACCCCCGCCGGGCTGGGCTCCCTTCGTCTCGGCGTCGCAACCGTCGGCGAGACGCCTCCAGATGTGGTCCGTAGCCTCGCGGGCTTGACGGGCGCGGTGGCGGGCGCAGGTGGCACGGTCGTGGTGCCGGAAAACGGTGAACTGCTGCGGCACGCCGAGTTTCTGTCCGCTTTGCTCGACGACGACCACGTAGACAATACCCTGGCATATGGGCAGTTCGCGACCCAAAACGGCCTGCACGTCATGGAAACACCCACCAATCACTGGGTCGAGATGCTCACCGGACTCGGAGCCACCGGGGTGGAAGTGGTCCTCGTCTACACGGCCGGCGGTCCGGTCCAGGGACATCGCATGGTGCCCGTTGCCCAGGTATCGGGGCCGTCCGGCGCCGGGATGCCGCACCCGGATCTGGATCTGGTGCTTGAAGGTGAACCTGCTACGTGGACGGATCAGATGCTCGGGATCGTGCTACGTATCGCCAGCCGCGAGTACATCCCGACGGCCGTCGTGCAAGGTAACACGGACTTCCAGTTCACGCGCGGCCTGCTCGGCGTCTCGATGTAGGCACGGGCAACCAGGACTTCGCCGGGCAGCACAGCTGTTGGTGCCCGAAAGTCCCGGTGACGGGGAACGGCCGAGGGCGGCGCGTGATACACTTAATGACCAAGCGCGGCCTTTCAGTCGGATGTCGCGATTAGAGTCCCTTTCCCGGAGGAGATGTTTCTTTGATTACGCAGACCACCGAGCAAGCGACGGCGAGCGAGAACACCCGACGGGCCATTCCCGCAGGTACGCCGTGTTTCTATTGTCATCAGCGACTGCAAGGGACTGTCGTGATGTGGTGGGGCGAAGGAGCGGACCTCTACTTGCATCCCGAATGCACGGTCGAGCTGTCGATACGGCTTCTGCGGGATGTGCACGAGATAGAACGCGAGAACCAGACGAACATCACCGGTGGCCCGAGCTCGTTATTGAACCCGCGCTAGAGCACGGACGCCTGGTCGCCACAACGCGGTCGGGATGAGCAGACCCGTCTGCACCGGGGTTTGGCGGTGTACGAACCGCAGGCTCTTTTATCGCGCTACGGTGCCCATAACCTCCCAATCACACCGGGCGCCGATCTGGCACAAAGGTTGCCGGTATGCAGTGTGACCGGCCATCGCCGGTTGGTGAAGCTCATAGACGCACGCGGCACGCGCTCCCCGCCGTGCAGGAGGAAGGTGCGAGATGGATGACCTAAGGTTGGAGTTTCGACCAGAACTCGATAGTCCGCTGCTGTTTATGGCGTATCGGGGCTGGAATGACGCGGGCTCATCCGCGACCCACGCGGTAGAGTACCTGGTGAAGAAACTCGGCGGCGAGCGGTTCGGCTACCTCGACCACGAAGAGTATTACGATTTCACACAGGCGCGCCCGTATACACGGCCCACGAGCGAGTACCAGCGCGAACTCACGTGGCCGAAGAACGAGTTCTATTACACGCACGATGCCGGCGGGCGCGATGCCGTGCTCCTCATCGGAACCGAGCCACACCTGCGCTGGCGCAGATACGGGCAGAACATGGTCCGCTTGGCACAGGATCTCGGCATATCGCAGGCGTTGGCGCTCGGGGCACTCCTTGCCGACACGCCCCATACGCGTCCGGTTCCGCTCTCCGGGGGGGCGAGTACGCCGGATTTCGCGCAGCAGTTGAGCGTGATTGGCATCAACGGCTCGGGGTACGAGGGCCCAACAGGGATACTGAGTGTCGTCGGTTCCATGTTGGCCGAGGTTGGCATTGCCAACGGCAGTATCTGGGCCGCGGTGCCGCACTATATATCGGCCACACCAAACCCGCGCGCATCCATCGCGATGGTGCGCCAACTCGATCAGATCTACAACCTCGGCCTGATCGTCGCGGATCTGGAAGCACAGGCAGAAGTGTACGAGGCGCAGGTGGAAGCGGCGATCTCCGGCAACCCAGAGGCACAGCAGTATGTGCGCGACCTGGAGATGCAGAACCTCGCGGAACCGGATGATCCCGCCCTCGACTCCCCCGCCAGTTCGGAAACGAGTGAGCCGCTGGACGCGAGCCAGGCGGAGGGCATGATTCAGTTTGTCGAGGAGTTTCTGCGCAGGCAACAGGGCGGCAACGACCGAGAACGGTGAGTAGGCGCCGCCCTGTTGCCTGGCAGTGACTACAAGTTCCCTGCCTGAACGAACGGAATGATGCCGCCCGCTTGCACGATCTTCAATACGAACTCCGGCAGCGGCTCCACCTGAAAGGTGCGGCCATCCGGGAGGTTGATGCGCCCCGTCGCAAGGTCTAGATCCAGGCTATCTCCGTCCTCGATCGCCCCGTGCAGCTCGTCGCATACGAGAATGGGCAGCCCAATGTTTATCGCGTTTCGGTAGAAGATGCGTGCAAAAGACCGGGCGACGATCGCCTGAATCCCTGAAGCTTGCAGTGCGATGGGGGCGTGCTCGCGCGAGGAGCCCATCCCGAAGTTCCGCCCCGCGACGACCACGTCGCCGGGCCGCACGCCGGGCGCGTAATCGGGCCGGTACTCGATAAAGGCCGCCTGCGCGAGCTGCGCACGATCCGTGGTCACGTTGTATCGACCAGGGATGATCTCATCGGTGGAGATGTTGTCGCTGACCTTCCAAATCCTGCCCATTCAGCTCAACCTCCTGGGGTCTGTAATGTATCCCGTGACGGCGGATGCTGCGGCGGTCGCGGGGCTCGCGAGGTAGATTTCCGCCGTTGGATCGCCCATCCGTCCCGGGAAGTTGCGGTTCTGCGTGGTGATCGCGCGTTCTCCGGCGGCGAGCACGCCCTGGTGTCTGCCGATGCACGGGCCGCAACCGGGGTTGGTCACGGTCGCACCCGCCTCAACCAGGGTCTGGATGTACCCCCGCTCCATCGCCTGGAGCAGTACCTGGCGTGAGGCGGGCGTCACCACCATCCGGGTATTGGAGCTGATGGTTCTGCCGCGCAACACCCGCGCAGCGATCTCCAGGTCATCGAGGCGCCCGTTCGTGCAGGTGCCGACGAAGACTTGATCGATGGCTACATCCCCCAGCTCGTTCGCTGGCGCGAGGTGCTCCGGGTCAGGCGGCATCGCCACCATTGGCTGCAAGTCCGACGCGTCGATCTCGATGACCCGGCTGTATTGGGGATCGCGAGGTAGGACGGGTTCATAGGGCGTTCGCGCCCGTCCATCGAGGTACGCATCAACCACATCGTCCGGCTCGCACAGTCCGGTCTTTCCGCCCATCTCGATGGCCATGTTCGCGAGCGTCATGCGCTGCGAGATGTTCATGGCCTGTACTGCGGAGCCGCCGTACTCCACCGCCTGGTAGTTCGCGCCATCGACGCCGATCGCGCCACACATCGCGAGTGCGAGGTCCTTGGCATACACATGCTCGCCCATCTCCCCGGTGAGCTCGAACCGGACGGTCTCCGGCACACGCAGCCATGTCTTGCCCGTGGCGAGCGCGACCGCGATGTCCGTAGAGCCCATGCCCGTGCCGAACGCGCCGAGCGCACCATACGTACAGGAATGCGAGTCTGCGCCAACGATCACCGCGCCGGGCGTGACGAAGCCGCGCTCGACGAGCACCTGGTGACAGATGCCGTCCTGGAGGAAGTTCCCTACCTGCTCCTCCGCCATCCAGCTGCGGATACCACGCTGCAACGTGGCCGCCTGCACAGTCGCGGCCGGGATGATGTGGTCGAAGACGATGATCGTTCGCTGCGGGTCGAACAACGGCTTGCCCAGCTTGCGGAAGCTCTCGATCGCCAGCGGGGATGTCTGGTCGTGCGCCATCACATAGTCGACGGGGACGATCACGATCTCGCCGGCCCGTACCTCTCGCCCAACCTTGCGGCTGAGGATCTCCTCACTCATTGTGCCCATGTTCGGACTCCTTCCTCGTTTTGTGCGGGCCAGCGTCGCAGCAGCTCATCCACGCAGTGCGCAGTGAGCGGTCCAGCGTCCGCAAGCCTTTTGATCTCCGATGTCGCGTCGCGTGCCTGCCGCTCGTCCAGCGAGAGCCCGAGCGAGACCGCCCGGTGCGCGATCGCGTTCCACCCCGTGAGCCGGTGGCCCAGCTCCAGCCGTCGCTGGAGGCCGAAATCAGCGGGGTCCAGCGCCTCATAACTCGCTGGGTTCGAGAGGACCGCCTTCGCGTGCAGCCCCGCCTTGTGCGCGAACGCGTTCTCGCCGGTGACGTAGTTGTTGAATGGGATGGTCACACCCGTCATCTCCGCGATCCGCTGGTCGAGTTGTGCGAGCAGGGGCAGGTTATAACGGGAAACGAGCGTCCGGTCCGTTGCGTACAGCCGGGCGATCAGCCCCCCGAGCGGCGTGATGCCGTTGCGCTCCCCGATGCCGAGGATCGTGGTGTCGATATGGGTCGCCCCAGCCCGGAGCGCAACGTGCGCGTTCGCGATGGCACACCCGCTGTCGTCATGGCCGTGGAACTCGATATCGGCCCGCACCGCTGCGCGAACCGCGGAGACCACCTC
>JADDPA010000208.1 GCA_016782125.1 Thermobaculum sp. | reverse complement strand
GGTCGCGCAGTTCGTGCTCGGCCCCGCCGGGGCGCCGCAGCCCCTGATCGTCGGCGCGCTCCTGACTCTGTGCTCCGGCTGGGCGCTCCTGGGCTCCGCCCTCGCCACCGGGCAGCATGAGCAGGTCAGCCAAGCCGCCCGGGCCGCGGCGTAAATCATCAGGGATGGACAATAACGAGGGGTCGGCCCATGTGGCGGCCTCTCGCCCTGCCTGGTCGACTCCAACTGTAGTAGTAAGCGATAGTAGGTAACCGGCTCGGCAGCTCGGGTGTGAGCGGCTGAAGAGCCCTTCAGCGGCCGATGGCACTGCATCGTGATAGCGCTTGGAGGCGAAGATGCGACCCCAACCTCTAACTGACGCTGTAGGGGCATATGTCGGTGTACAACAACCCTGAGTTGGGTCGCGGAGGGGCTGCGTGCTTGGCCCGTGTGCGCCATAAAGCAAGCGTCCTGGTCCTGCCCATTGCTGTGAGAGGCTCCACAGGCAGGTCGAGGGCAGGAGTATCGCCCGCGAACCGAGGATGACTACGCTCGTATGATGGTGGAAAGAAACCTTGAAGGAGCGCGAACTCGCCGGCGGTTGAGGAAGATAGTCGGCGTTGCGTTTGCAGTTGCGCTGACGTAGCCCCAGTCAACGTGCTCTGCGTCGAGTCGCTGAGCGTGGCATCCTTCCTCCGGGTCGCAGGCGGATCTAGAGGGGCAGCCCCAGCCGGGCCAGGCCGTCGTCCGCCCGCGGGCAGTCATCGCCCGCCGCATGCAGCGCCTGTCGGTAGCATCCCGCTGCGGCGGTACTGTCGTCTGCAGCCTCGTATAGCTCTCCCAGCGCGAGCAGCAGGTCTATCCGTCGTCCCTCCAGGAGCCTTCGGTGCTCCTCGACATACGTGCTGTCGCCGTAGAAGGGACAGTCGTCCAAGTAGGGACCACGATACAGTTTGCGCGCTTCCTCCAGTGCAGGGATGGCGCCGTCAGGCGAGCTCGGGGCACCTGAAATGAGTTCCTCGAATGTGCTTACATCGCTCCAGGCGATGGCAGCATCGCTTAGTCGGTAGCGATCGTTCTGATACGTGATGAAGGTGGACTCGCCTCCTCGCTGTAAACCGGTTTCCAGTGTGCGCCGCAGTCCGCCGAGTGTTCGGTGAAACGCCAGATCGCCGCTCTCCAGCGGCACATCGGGCCAGATCACCTCAAGGAACTCATCCTTCGCCACTCCGCGCGCGGCCCGGTCGAAGAGGAAGGCAAACATCGCCTCGGCCTGACGCGTTCCCGCCTTCGCACCGCCCCATCGGCGAACCGGTTCACCGCCTCGCTCGACGTGGAGGGGCCCGAGGGCGTGCACCTTGAGACCTTGTGTTGCGTGGGCGGAATCGTCGGTGGACTCGATGGCACTCGCGAGTTGCGTCTCCCTGCTCGCGAGTGCGGCTTGTTCTTTGGAGAGCGCGTCGAGCGCTTGTGCCTGAGCCGCTTGCTGCTCGGCAAGCCGGAGGGATGCTCCCATGAACGCGGCTGCGTCCTGGAGTAGTTCCATCTCCTCCGTCGAGTACGGTAACCGGTCGCGCTTGTTCGCCAGGACGAGGGTGCCGAGGTTGTGGTCGCCCGCGGTCATAGGAAGGGCAACGGGAAAGTGGGCGTGTGGCGCCGGTGCCTGGCCGTATGCGGCGATTGGGCGTCCCTGAGGATCCAGCACAGCCGCGGCCCGCGTGCCGAGCGCGCGGGCGAGCCGTTCCAGAGCCGGCCCGATGGCGGCTTCCGGGCGTTGAACCCCTAGCATCTGCCCGCCGAGCATTCGGATCAAGCGCCTGCGCGCAACGTCCTTACTACCCGACCGTCTGTCTATCACCGAGCGAATCTGCTCCCGTGCCGGATCGAAGAGGGCAATCGTCAGCACGAGGGCTACCGCTGTGAGTACGGATGATGGTATCTCCAGCGCGCTCCGGACAAGCCGATCCAGGAGCAGTACCAATGTCACATACGCCGCGGTGGCCAGTCCCGTGCCGACTGAGGTAAGAAATGAGCGGCGAGCAGTCGCGGGTGAGAGGAAGAGGCGCTGGCCGAAGATGCCGTAGGAGGCGAGTCCAAGGGATGCAGCTATCAGGAACGAGCCAGGCCAATCGAGGTCCGGCCCCAGCACTTGATGGCCCAAGATGGTCAGTATCCCGCCGACGGCCCCGCATGTGACGGCGGCGAGCGTCGCTGTGAGTTGACCGCGTCGCGGACCGTCTGATCCCTCGGCCTTCCAGGCTCGCCACGCCCACCAGATCGCCATCGCCATCACGGCCGCTCTGGCAAGGATCCAGCCCCACCCCACCACGGTACCGGGGACGCCGAGCAGGCCGCGATTTGGCTGGCTGATGGCGATGGCGCGGGTGCGGTCGGTCACAGAGAGGTAGCCGATGACCAGGCCGGAGGCGTAGGCGAAGGTTAGCAGGGCCAACTGCGACCGGCTGGTACGACGACCGACGGTGTAGGCCAGCACCATGTGAAGCAGCGCCGCGGGCAGCAAGGTCGCCACCCCGGCCGTCACGCTGTCCGCGACAGCCCGTACCGTGCCGTCCCCGGATAGACGATATATCACCCGCGACATGCCCCAGGTCGCCGCAAGGAGCGTCAAAAGGCCGAACACGAGTTGCGGATATTCGCGTCGTGTGCGGCTCAGTACGGTCGCACCCAGCCACGCCGCCAGGACCGCGACGAGGAAATCGGGCAAGATGTTTTGCAGAGGCATGCGTTATCTCTTTATCGAATTGGCGCGGGATCGGTCTGAGTACCGCGACGAGACTATACGTCATAAATAATCGGGAACCGAGAATCCGGCGCCAAGTTTCGCGTCTTCATACTCTTGCCGACCTCGGGTCGGCGCACTCGTCGGGCGATGGCAGCGCATTCGCCGGTTCGGACCGTCCGCCGGGAGCCGTCTCACGGTCCCCGGAGCCATCGACCCGCGCATGGGGCGGGAGCTGGTCCGCACCGCGACAACGTCATCAGCCGTCCTTTCACCCTCATCCACGGGTGCTATAAGCCGCGGTTTATCTACTCTTGCACATCGGATATCACGGGCACGGCGGCGCCTTCACCGTTGTGCTGAGCCCGCCTTACTTCCTGCCCGAGGCGTGCCACGTGGCTTCGCAATCCGCTGACGATACGTTCGTGCGGCTGCTCGCCTTCTCCCTCCTGCTCCAGCTTGCGCGGATCCAGGGGCTCGCCGAAGGTCACGGTTATCTGTCCCAATCGCTTGATAAACTTGCCCGGCATCACCTCGTACGCCCCCTGAATGTGTACTGGGACGACGGGCACCGGGTATCTGTTCAGCAGCATGCCAATGCCTGGCTTGAACTGTGTCAACTGGCCGGTCGGTGAGCGCCTGCCCTCCGGGAACCAGATCAGGTTGTTCCCACGCTTGAGCACAGCGGCGCCGAAGGCGAGGCTTGAGAACAGCGCGCGGGCGGAATCTATGGGTACGACGTGCGCCAACCGGCTTCCCAGTCTGAAGAGCGGGTTGCCGAGGGCGATGCCAGAGTATGCCGCCCAGTAGGTCCGAGAAAGGCGCTGCCGGTCGAGCGCAGCCGCCACGATTGCTGAGTCCATGTAGCTCACGTGATTGGGCGCGATCAGATACTGTCCATGTTCCGGTAGCCGCTCGAGCCCTGTTACTTGTAGCCGGAAGAGCCGCCGCAGCAGCCAGCGATTTGTGGCGAACATGCCCCGGCCAAGTGCAGCGCGAACCGGACCGAGCGATTCCAGCCACTGCTTCTGCACCGATGTTAGCCCTTCCTCCGGCCGCTCGAGCGACAACGACTGCAAACCGCCCTGGCCCGGCTCTGCCTGCGTGGAGACCTCCCCTAGCAGGTCTCGGATGGTCTCGATGCGGCCGATCGCTTCTTCGGTCAACTCGACACCCGTGCGCTGGCTGATCTCCAGCGTCAGATCCAGCCACCCCAGCGAGTCGATCCGGAGGTCGAGCTGGGGGCTGGTATCCGGGGTCAGGCGCTGGTCGGGGAAGCGTCCGGCCAGCCAGTCCCAAACCTGCCGTGCCCGGGAGTCCTCCAGCAGTGCCTGATCCTGGTCCGACATCTCCTCAACGGCGATAGGACCTGGCAGCGGACCCTGCGTCTCGCCGCGCTTGGCGCTCTCGTACCGCTCAGGCAGCAGGTGTCGTCGGACCTTACCCAGGCGGGTGCGCGGCAGCGGCTCGCGAGTGATGGCATAGTCGGAAAAGCGCCGGTACGATGGCAACTGGCGAGAGATCTCGCCGACGGCATCGCGTATCGGCTGTTCGAGATCGATGTCTCCACGTTGCCGAACTTCGTACATATCGGGCACGATCACGGCGACGAGCCGTCCCTGGACGCCGATCACCCCGATCTCCTCGATGAGCGGATGCTGGAGGTAGATATCCTCGACATCCTCGGGCTGAACCTTTTTGCCGCTCTCCGTCACTATAAGCGTGGAGACGCGTCCGGCGACGTGCAAGTACCCCTCATCGTCCAGATGCCCGAGATCCCCGGTGCGAAACCACCCGTCGGTGAATACCTCCGCGGTTTTGTCCGGGAGGTTGAGATAGCCCGCGAAAACGTTCGGGCCGCGTGCGAGGATCTCGCCCGCTGTTTGCACCTCGTCGTCGCTTCCATTAGCTTCCGACTCGCCGTCGTCCGGCGTATCGCGGCGGTAGGCGGTGTCGATGCGAATCTCCACGCCGGGGATGGGCTGCCCCGCGCTAGCGAGTTTGGGCGTACCCGGCGGGTTGATCGTCAGCAGCGGTGCGGTCTCCGTAAGGCCGTAGCCGATCGCGACCTGCCAGCCCAGGCCCTCGAGCTTCCATGCCAGGTCCGGATCCAGCGCCGCCCCACCCGACGCCAGGAGCCGCAGGTCCGGCCCAAACTGCTCGTGGAGCGGGCGCAGCAGTCGCTTGCCAAGGCGCAGCCCCAAGCGTCGTCGCGTCCACATACTCAACCCGAGGCTCGCCTTGAACAGCCGGGACGCGATGATTCCGCGGGAGGCGGCGCGCTCCTCGATGCCGGCGTACAGCGCGCTGTACAGCCGGGGTACGCCGACGATTGCGGTCACTTCTCCCTCGCGGATGGCCCGGACGAGTTGCGGCCCGGTCAGAGATTGTGGGAAGACGATCGGCAGGCCGAGCGTGAGCGGCAGGAGCATCCCGATGACGAAGGGATACACATGATGGAGCGGCAGCGGGAGCAGCACGCGATCGTCGCTCTGCACTATGCCACTCTGTGACACCGTACTCAACTGGAATGCGAGGTTGCCGTGACTCAGGGGCACACCCTTCGAGGTACCCGTCGTGCCGGAGGTATAGAAGAGAATGGCTGCGTCGTCCGGCGCCACGCGCGGCAAGTCGATTGCTTCCGCAGTGAGCAAGCGTCGCCAGCTCCGCTCATCCTCTACATCGGTATCTAGCAGGACAAGCGTCACAGCGGGTTCAAGCTGTTCCAGCCGGTTGGCGTGATCGGCGGTGGTGAACACCCACCGCGCGCCGCTGTCACGCAGGATGTGACCAACGCCGTCGTCCGGCAACTGCACATCGGTGGGGACTACTACCGCCCCACACTCAAGCACCGCGAGGCACGCCATGATCCACTCGGGCCGGTTTCCCGCGAGCATCACCACCCGGTCCCCGCGCCCGACACCTGCTCGCGCCAGGCCCCCGGCCAGCTGATGAGCGCAACCCGCGAGGTCGATGTACGACCACCGCTCGACGTGCTCGCGCTGCAACGCCACTATCGCCGGCCGCTCCCCGTGCTCCCGCAGGATATCGCCAAGCTCGCCCAGAGTCTCCAACTCGCTCACTATTCGCTCCTTCGCTTGGACCCGAATGCTTATCTGAGGCTCCGCGGTCGGGACCGCACTGTCCGGGAGCCTGTCACCCTTGCCTCGCCGCTCACCCGCTGGTCGACATCATTTCGAGCCGATTGATCTGCGCTCTGCTCAGGATAGTACCGCAGGCCGACTGCGGCGAGACTGCGGTGGGGCAGCACGGTGACCATCTGCCGCTTTTGAGGTGAATCGGGCGGCAGGGTAGTGGCAATCGCGAGACAGATCCCACCTGGGCGGTTACGGACCGGAGCGCAGCCAGACGCACATTGGACCCGGCTCACGGTTCGCCCAGGCATAGTACGGGATGGCGGTGATCGTCGTCGCCTCGCCACGGGTTTGATGCGGCGTCGTATCCGCCGTTAGATACAGCACGTCGGTCCACGAGTCATCCGCGACAGCGAAGTGCGCCTCGCCACTCAGCAGTACAACGCCTCCGAGCAGGTCCGGTCGGAACGCCGGGGTGAGATTTTCGCTCTCGGCGAGAACGATGGCGCGGGGCTCTATGCCGGGATCATCGGCCGTCTCGACGCAGTACAGTATCGGACCGCGCGTCAAGGCGATCCGACCGGCGCTTTCAGCGACCGATGGATGACACGCCATTCGCCGGACGGACATCGGCAGCGTGAGGCGTACCATGTCCCCTGAGGTCCAGTCTCGGCGCACCTCCACATACTTGCCTGGGACGAGCGGCATATCTGCACGTGTGCCGTTGACATCGAGCGTCGCGCCCGTTTCACACCAACTGGGGATTCGCAGCCGTAGCGCGAACTCACCTTCACCCCGCACCTCGAACTCGACAACACCGTCCCAGGGGTACTGGGTGCGTTGCCGTAGCTCCACTGTCCGGCCATCGGGTAGCGAAAGTTGGACGCTGCCCTCGGCGTACAGGTGGACCCAGACGCCGTCATCGGAAACACCGTAGAAGTAGCCGGGGAGTGCGGCGAGGGTGCGGGTGACGTTGGGTGGGCAACACGCGCAGCCGAACCATGCCTGGCGTCGATGTGTGCCGTCGTCCTCAAGGGGGTTCTGATAGAAGTATGATTGCCCGTCGAGTGAGAGGCCGGGCAGCACCGCGTTGTACAGCGTGTGCTCGATGAGATCCGCGTACCGCGCTTCGCCGTCGAGCTGGAGCATCCGCCAGTTCCACATCACGCTGCCGATCGCCGCGCACGTCTCGGTGTAGGCGCGCGCATTGGGCAGCTCGTAGTCCTTACCGAACGCTTCTCCCTCATAGCGCGAGCCAATACCACCACTCACGTACATCCGCTTCTGAGTCATGTTTTCCCATAGTGCGTCGAGCGCCTCGCGCAGGCTCTCTTCGCCGGTTTCCGCGTAGAGATCCGTGGCTCCAGCGTTCAGGTAAACCGCGCGCACGGCATGCCCCACGATCTTGCGCTGTTCCCGGAACGGTACATGGTCTTGATGGTATTCGTCGCCGCCGGCTAACTCCTGCCCCCGTGCGTTGACGAAGTACTCCGCCTGTCGCAGATACCGCTGATCGCCAGTGTCGCGGTACAGCTCGACAAGTGCCATCTCGATCTCTTCGTGCCCGTCCGTGCCAGGCCGCTTGCCTGCCTCTGGTCCGAACACGGCGCAGATATGGTCCGCCAGGCGGCGCGCCACATTGAGCAGCCGATCTTCCCCGGTTGCGCGGTGGTGGGCGACGGCAGCCTGCATGAGGTGTCCGGCGCAGTACATCTCGTGGAGGTCGCGCAGGTTGGACCAGCGTTCCGCTTCGTGTTCGAACATGAAGTAGGTGTTGAGATACCCGTCTGGTTGCTGCGCATCGGCTATCTCGCGGATCACGACATCGACCATGCGCGCGAGGTCTGGAGCATCTTCGGTGGCCAGCGTCCACGCTACGCCTTCGAGCCACTTGTACACATCTGAGTCGTTAAAGTAGATACCCTGAAAAGGTATGTCCAGCTTCCCCGACGCCCGCCGGAAGTTATCGAGCCGCCCGGTTGTCTCGAGGTGCTGGAACTGTGATGGCAGCGTGGTTTCCCGATTGATCCGCCTGCGGGGTGCCCAGAACTGATCCATTAGCTGCACGGCGCCGGGCGGCACCGGGCGTAGCTTCGTGCGCGGGCTCAGACTTGTGTCCACGACGGCCACAGATGTTCGATTACGAACGGTCATTCCCTTAAGTCTCCTTCCGTTGCTCAACTTCTGCCAGGCAACCGGTACGATGCATGATTCCCTGCGGGTGTACTCTCTGGAACGGCGCGGTCAGAGGCTGCCGACTCGATCCCAGCCCTCGATCTCGACATCCGGCGTATCGGCAATCACGATCACGGCGAAGGTTAGAACTGTGCAGCCCTCCTCCAGGTGCCCTCCCAGGGCGTGCTCGGTGTTCGAGAAGGTGATGTGCGCGTGGACGCGACCCTCCAGAATCGCGCCGGTGATAGTCAGGATATCGAACGGCCCCTCACCCTCGAAGAAAACATCCTCGGTTGGCAGCACCGGCTTGTTTACCACGTGCACTCGATACCGATTCAGCGATCCGACGCCACTCAGGATGATGCCGTTGTGGGTGTCGTTCTCGCGGACGGCAACCCGGAGGGACTCCAGCACATCGTCCCCCGGGTTAAGTCGCACCATCATCAGTCGGCTGCCGGTACTTACCTGTGTCCGCATCTTTATCGTCACCTCATGCTGTTTGATCGCGATCGGCAGCCCGCCAAGAACGGGGCACCACGGCTTGGTGGTCCGGCGAACCGGGCTAGGCAGCGCCGGATTGGGTCATCGACACGCGGAACCTTCCCTTGGAATCCGGGAGATTCCGATGCAGCACATCGGACAAACACCTGGTCTGTTTGATGATCTTCAGCCCCGTGGACGAGAACGTATGCTCGTTAAACACCGGGTCGGAGAGTAGCGGGTTTGTGAGGGCTTGGGAGAAGGCATCGATGCCGACCAAGCGGCCTATGAGCGGTGCGACCGCGGAGTTTGGTCGGCCGTCTTCCGCCATCAAGCCGA
>JADDPA010000016.1 GCA_016782125.1 Thermobaculum sp. | reverse complement strand
GCACCTCGTACCGCCAAGACACAAGTGACCGTGACCGTGACATACAGCTTCACGCCGATGATGCAGGCGCTCGTATCCGGAGGCAGTTTGAACCTGTCATCATCATCAAGAATGACTGTGGAGTGGTAAAGATGAGCAGATTGAATAAGTACTCGCTTCGTGCACTTAGGCCGCGCGTCGGTCAGACGATGGTCATGTTCGCCATCATGATCACGGTCTTGATCGGGTTCGTCTCACTTGCTATTGACCTCGGCTTCACATACAGTCAGCGCCGCTTCACGCAGAACGCCGCGGACGCGGGCGCCGTCGCCGGCGCGCGCCTGCTGGCGAACAGCGTGTACGCACCGCCGAGCGCGACATCGTGCACTGCGGGAAGCTGCTCATTCACGGTTACCCAGAAGGACGTTTGGGACGTTGTCGTCAAGTATGTAGACGAGAACAAGGGTATGAACGTGGGCACCGCCAACTACAAATCACCCACGATCATCTACAAGGATGTTGATAAGAAGGAGCTGGCGAAACAGACCGCCTCGAGCACCGCGGCGGTCCCGCCGACCACGGCGATGGTCCAGGTGCAGCGGCAGATGTCGTTTGGCACCTTTCTCGCGCCCGTGATCGGCAGGAACACAATGTCGGTGGGCGCCCAGGCGACGGCCCAGATCATGCCAGTCGCGAAGCCGCAGTACCCGCCCGGGCCGACCTGGCCGATGACGCGCGCCGACAACGACAACCAGGGCGTGGACAAGAGCCCGCCCGCTAACTGCCCGCCGCGCACCCTCTTCTGGACGGGTAGCCCCTCGTCAGGCACCGGCACGACAGCAGACTGGAAGCAGCTCATCTACTACGGGAGGAAGTCGGCATACGTCAACCTGGCGAATCTCGTCACGACTCAGGCACCAGCCCATGACCAACTGCTGACAGAGTTCGATGCGTCCTTCGATCCGTACAGCCTTGCCCCTCCCGCGGACCTAAAGGGTAACGACGTGCAGATTGCACTGGAAACATGGTTTCGTAACGGTTTCAAGGGGAAGATAAATGCGAGTCCCAACTACAGTCCACCGCCAACCGACGCGAATCTTGAGCCCGGTTCGTGGCAACAGGGCGTTCACGGCGACAAGGCGGAGGTCATCAGCGGTAACTTGGGTTCGAACATGTCCCAAGCAATGAAGGACTTTATTACGAACAATCCATCGGGCACGGATAGCTGCGGCGGCACATTCGCAATTGTGTACATGTACATGTGGCGCGCGGACACCGCTGAGAGCTGGGTATCGAACCAGACTCCGAGGCGTTTCCAGAATCCGAATCAAGGGCAGGCGATCGAGCGTGTCACTTTTACAAGGTGGCAGCCGTTCAAGTTCTACAACACGGCAACGAGCTTCCCGAACGCCTCGGAAATTTGGGGGTACTACACGTCCACCGAGGTGGGCAATGCGTCGCCGACCTCCGGCCCGCCCAGCCCTGATGCCAATCTAGTCAGCATAGTGGAGTAGCCAGCGGTAGGCCGTTTCGCGAAGCGAGACCGTAGAGAGAAGAGCTGTCGACGCTTGATGCGGCAGCTCTTCCTTTTCCGTGCACGGTTGGATGGGAGGCTCTAGCCTCCAGCTTAGTCCACAGGTGGACACGGTGGCCCACCACTACCGGAATCGAACAATTCGCCCTTTGCTTTAAGTAGCCGAGCATAGGTGAAGAGACCGTTACAGACATGCACGCCCGATTCAGCCACTTTTCAGAGTCCGTCGTCATACTAGGAATGTAGTCAAGGAGAAAACAGTCAATGCGCAAACGAATGGGTCTGTTCCTCATGCTCTTCGGAGTCGTGCTCGCTGTGGGCGTCGGCTTGATGATGATGAGTATCAGCCGCAGAGCCGCCGCTGCCAGGCCACAGGTGAAGCAGGTGGAGGTGGTGGTCGCGAAGCAGGCTCTGGCTCAGGGGTCGGAGATCAAGGCGGAGATGCTCCAGCGCAAGCCGTTTCCGGCAGACTTCGCGCCGCCCGAAGCCATAACGCGCGCCCAGGATGCGGTCGGTAAGTTCACCGCCAGCAACGTAGTCGCGAACCAGATCATGACCGCGCCGCTGCTGTCCACAACGAAGCAAGCCGGAAATTTGGCGATAAGCGTCCCGAAGGGCAAAGTTGCCTTTCCGCTGCCGAAGACCGATTTGCTCTCGGCAAACGACGCCATCAAGTCCGGTGACCATGTCGACGTGCTCGTGACGTTCAAGCTGAAGATCACCAGCATGATCGGCGGCAGCGCCAAGGAGTCCGAGTGGCATACGACACAGACGACGCTTCAGAACCTCCAGGTGCTCGACATCATATCCGGTGGCGGCACGGCCGGGCAATCGGGCTCTCCCGCAGTTGTCCTGCTGGTGACCCATCAGGATGCAGTAACGCTCAGCCTCGCAAAAAACAGCGATGCCGCGACGGTGGACCTGGCGCTCCGTGGCAGCGAGGATACCGGTGACAAGGCAACAACCGACGGCGTGACCGAAGACTCCACGATGGTAGACTTCAAGTTCCGCAAGCCACAGCCAACCCGATAACGGAAGAGAGGACGCAGACCACCATGAACGAACAAGCGGTAATGGCCACGAAGGTCCTGGTGCTAGACGACTCGGTGATCTACGCCGACGCAGTTCGCGAGTTGCTCTCTTCCGAGCCGGACATGCAAGTACACAACTCGCACACCGGCCTTGGCGAGGGCGTGCGGGCGGCGCGCAAGCTCCACCCGGATGTGATTGTCCTCTCGGGCGACACGCCGGGAGCGGCGTCCGTCGTAGAGAGCCTGGACGACTCCGTGCCGGACGCACCCATCATCGTCGTGTTTGGTGGCCAGGAGCCGGAGGTGGCGCGCGAGTGCGTACTCGCCGGGGCGCAGCTCTGCCTGTACGGTCTCGAGGACCGGGCGGAACTGGTCGAGGGGATCCGACGGCTCGTGGCGCGGGAGCGCCGCCGCCGCTCGCACATCGTCTCCAAGGTCACAGGGGGCGAGAAGAAGCTGGCGCGCGTCATCGCGTTCCACAGCGCGAAGGGTGGCGCGGGCACGTCCACGATGCTTGTGAACGCTGCGCTGGCACTCCGACAGCAGACGAAAAAGCGCGTCGTGATCGTGGATGCGGCGCTGCAGAGCAGCGACGTGGGTGTGCTGCTGGACATCGATCACAACGCTAACATCGCGGACCTGATTCCGCACCTCAAGGAGCTGGACTGGGACTTGGTGAACGAAATCATGGCGACGCACTCCAGCGGGGTGCAGGTGCTCCTAGCACCGACCCAGCTCGAGCGCTCGGAGCTGGTCACCGCAGACCACTTCAGTAAGATCCTCACGGTGCTGCGCAAGAACGCCGACTACGTGCTCATCGACACGCCTCCGGCTCTGGACGCGGTGTCGATGACGGCGCTCGATGCAGCCGAACACATTGTACTGGTGAGCACGCCCGAAGTCGCGGCGCTGCGCAACACCGCGCGGTTCATCCAACTCGCGACCAAGCTTGGGTATCCCAACGAGAAGCTCTTCCTGCTGATAAACCGTTCGGGCAGCAAAGGTGGGGTGCGCATGGAGGATATTCGCGAGCATCTGAAGCACCCGGTCGGCTTGCAGGTACGGTCCGCGGGCAGGACAATGGTCGCCGCCGCGAACAAGGGCACGCCGGCCGTTCTCGCGGGCGGTCGCTTCGGGGTGGCGAAAAGCTTTCGGCAACTGGCGTTGCTTCTCGAGTCGAGCGAGCGCACGAGCAAGCGCGAGCAGCGGGCTCTGAAGGCCAGCTGGTTAAAGAAGAGTCGTGCGGAAGCTCGGGGTAAGAGTGGCGAGAACGCTGCCGCGCACAACGCATAGCGCTTGCGAGTGAGCCGGACCAATCAATCGTGGGAGAAGGGCTGCCGGTAAGAAGACGGCAGCCCTTCTCCGCACCTGCTGCGCTGGATAAGAGGGCTGAGCCGCGGCTGGAGAGCACTCCCGAGAGATCAATCGGGATTAGAGTTCCGTGCCAGACTCGTGGGACCCTTCCGCCGAGGTGACGAGACCGTTATGCGGACGTTCCGTCAATTCAGCCACTTTTCATCGAACGGCGTCATACTTAATACGTAAACACGACGTAGGAAGGTAATGTGATGACGTTTTCACTTGCAGACAGGCTTAACGGCAACAACCGCCCTGGCGCCGGAAGCGATGGCAACGGATACAAGCCGGACCAGAGTGCCGAAGCCCGCCCGGCGGGGGCGGTGCAGTCTCCGGCCGTCGTCCCCCCGGTTGGGACGAGTAAGGTGAACCTGGTCGAGATCAAAGGCAGGGTTCAGCGTCGGCTCCTGGAAGAGTCGGACGCCTCCGGGTTACTGGGCGACGAAAACGTTGTCCAGTTGCGGCGAACGCTCGAGATGCTGTTCAACGAGATCCTCGTTCAGGAGAACGTGCAGCTCGCCCGGCCCGATCGGCAGCGCCTGTTTGACGCCATTGCGGCCGAGATTTTGGCCTTTGGTCCACTCGAGCCACTGCTGCAGGACGAGTCCGTAACCGAAGTAATGGTCAATGGACCCGATCTTGTGTATGCCGAGCGCTCCGGCAAGCTAGTGGAAACAGATGTCAAGTTCGAGAGCGAGGAGCACGTTCGACGGATCATCGACCGCATCATCGCGCCGCTCGGCCGACGCTGCGATGAAAACTCGCCGATGGTCGATGCGCGCCTGCCAGACGGCTCGCGCGTGAATGCAATTATACCGCCGCTCGCATTGAACGGATCCACTATCACCATCAGAAAGTTCCCGAGTGAAGCGCTCGGTGTCCAGGACCTCATCAAGTTTGGCACGATGACACCGGCAATGATGGAATTTCTGAAGGCCTGCGTGCTGGGCAAACTCAATATCGTAGTGTCCGGTGGTACGGGTTCGGGAAAGACGACGTTGCTCAACGTCCTTTCCTCGTTTATCCCGGAAACCGACCGCATTGTAACCATCGAGGATGCAGCCGAGCTGCAACTCAAGCAGCGCCACGTAGTTCGGCTGGAGAAGCGTCCGCCGAACATCGAGGGACATGGTGAGGTCAAGATCCGCGAATTGGTCACCAACTCCCTGCGCATGCGCCCTGACAGGATCGTCGTAGGCGAGGTGCGGTCAGGCGAGGCGCTCGACATGCTCCAGGCGATGAATACGGGCCATGACGGCTCGCTGACCACGGCACACTCGAACTCACCGCGTGACACTGTCTCCCGCCTGGAGACGATGGTGTTGATGGCGGGCATGGACCTGCCGTTGCGGGCAATCCGCGAGCAGATAGCATCGGCGCTGGACCTCATTGTCCACCAGGAGCGCCTGCAGGATGGAACCCGCCGGATCGTCAAGGTTACCGAGGTGCTGGGGATGGAGGGCGACACGATCGTGCTCCAGGACATCTTCCAGTACAAGACTGTCGGCATAATGGGCCGCCAGGTCGTCGGCGAAATCGTCGCGACGGGCATCCGCCCGAAGTGCATCGAGAAGTTGGCTGCTAACGGCGTGACGCTGCCGCCGTCGACTTTCCAGTAGGCCGAGAGAGGATCCGGGCAATGAATGAGATGACGATGGTTGGCCTGCTGAGCGGTGCGGGTGTGCTCTCGATCCTTGCGGGGATCATGGTCATGCTCGCGCAGAAGCGGTGGCAGAGCAGGCTGCGGACGCAGGTAAGCGCACACACGGGGAATGATTTTGTCACGACCGTCACGGCTCTGAAGCAGTCGCGGGATGGAGGAAGTCTCGCCAGCCGACTGAACGTGCGCGTCCGCAAGCTGAGTGTGATTCCAAAACTTCAAGCGAACCTGATATCCGCGGGCATTTCCATGCCAGCATCACGGTTCTTGGTGTTGCAGGTAATCCTTGCACTCTTTTCTGGCATCTTGCCATTTCTATTACTTACGGGACTCGGTCTTGGCCTGAGGATGTTTGCGTTGGTACTTGGTATGGTGGTGGGGTACAACCTTGCTCGGTTCTTTCTCAAGTTCAAGCGGAGTCGGCGGCTGCGGGCGTTAGAGCGCCAGCTCCCGGACGCGATTGACGTGCTCGGTGGGGCGCTTGAGGCGGGCTCGAGCCTTCCGCAGAGCATGGGGATGGTTGCTCGTGAGATGACTGACCCGATTTCCGGTGAGTTTGTCCGCGTTGTGCGCGACCAAGAGCTGGGACTGAGTCAGCAGGAAGCCCTAGATCGGATGCTGTTGCGTTGTCCGAGCGAGGACCTGGATATGCTGGTCACGGCAATCAACATCCAGAGTCGCGTTGGCGGCAACCTGTCCAAGATCATGCGCTCGATTGCACTCACCATACGGGAGCGACTCCGCATAAAGGGGGAGATCAAGACCCTCACGGCCCAAGGGCGCATCTCTGCGAAGGTAATAGCCGGCCTTCCCATAGCGCTTTTGGCGGTGATTTCACTCATGAATCCTGAGTTCGCCCACCCGCTATTCTTCACGACCTTCGGCCGATTCCTTTTGGCCGGTGCTCTCGCGGGAATTGTGGTGGGCTACATGGTGATGATGAAAATCGTCGCGATAAAGGTATAACTACGATGAATCGACTCTTCTCTTCCTTCACCAGGGTAACATTCCTCCTGGCTGTCCTGCTGTCGCTCGCGCCGCTCTCGGTACATGCTCAGGATAAAGTGGAGATCTCTAATGTGGCAACGAATGACCAACCACGGGTCAGTACGTCACTCAGCGCGACTGATGAGCAGGGCCTGCCTCTACCAAACCTTACGACTAAGGACGTCGAGGTAACCGAGAACGGAGTCGTGCAGCCGAACGTGAACGTGTATTCGTTCTTCGAGCACCCAACGCCGGTGAACGTCGTGCTGGTGCTCGACACGAGCTGGACCATGCGGGGTCAGCCGATCGAAGACGCGAAAAACGCGGCTATCTCGTTCATCCAAACGTTAGGAGTGAACGACCGGGTCGGCCTGATCACGTATGCCCGCGATGCCCGCGTGATTCATCCGACAACCGGGGACTTCGAGAGCGTAAAGAAGAGTATCCGCAAGATACGGGTCTCTACGGACACCGCGCTGTACGACGCTGTGGCACTCGGGACGGAGGAGGCGAACAAGAGTCCGAAGCCGCGCGTTGTGGTGCTGATGACCGACGGTGAGAACTGGAAGAGCGATCTGACGCCGGAGGAAGCACTCACCCGAGCGAAGGCGACCAATGTGCCGGTGCATACCATCGGGTTCGGGCCGGCCACGGCGGAGGAGTCACTAAAGCAGATATCCGAGGCGACGGGTGGCAACTACTACAAGGCGCTCGGCGGTGGGAACCTGGAAGACCTGTTCACCACGATCTCGCAGCAACTTCACCAGGAATACCGCCTGTCCTACGAGTCCGCGACTAGCGCGTTGGCCGGAGATCCCATTGAGGTACGAGTCCGGCTGGTCAGCCGACCGGGGTCACCGGAGCAGGTATTTACGTATAAATACGGCGAGCGGGGAGTCACGCAGGCGGCGGGTGTCAAGGTCAGCACGGGCTCGCTTCCCGTCGTCAACCCGGGCAAGCCAGCTGGTGCGTCCGCACCACTGCCTTATAACGGCTTCGCAATATCCACGGGCGCAGGGTTCGCCATTATGGCTCTGGGGTTCGGGGCTCGGCTCGCGGGCACCCGCAGCCGTGTCCAGCAGCGGATGCTGGCCTTTGTTGGTGCATCGTCCCAGGATGTACTGCTGCTCTCACGTAAGCAGAAGTCGGCGCTGAGCAGCCTGTGGCGCCCGCTTGTTGCGATGGTGTCGCCTTTAGTCCTGCGATTGTTACCGGCCAAGATGCAACGCAGTCTTGCGGAGAACCTTGCCGCAGCCGGCTATCCGCGCGGCATGCGGCTCGCACACTATGTGACATTCAAGACTGTCTTTATGACCGCTGCCTTCCTGCTGTCTATGATGGTATTGGGTAGCGCATTGTTCGGCCTGATTATCGGGCTATTGTCGTTCCGCTTGCCCGATTACTGGCTAGCGAGGCGGATCAAGCAGCGCCAAAGGAGCATTCTGCTCCAACTGCCGGACGCGCTCGACCTGTTGACCATCAGCGTCGAGGCCGGCCTGGGCTTTGACGGGGCGATGATGGAAGTGATCCAGAAGTGGGACAACGAGTTGGCACAAGAGTTCTCGACTGTGCTCAGTGAGATGAAGCTAGGCAAGAGCCGGCGCGACGCGCTACGTGGCATGTCCAGTCGCGTAAAGGTTCAGGAAGTGCAGCTTTTCATTAGCTCGATTGTGCAGGCCGACGAGATCGGCATGAGCATCAGCCGGACGCTCTCCATCCAGTCGGAGCAGATGCGCCTGCGACGGCGTCAGAAGGCGGAGGAACTCGCGCACAAGGCGGTAATCAAAATCATCTTCCCAATGGTGTTCTTTATCTTCCCTGCTCTCTTTGCCGTGCTACTCGGTCCGACCATCCCTAAGATATTGGGCACATTAGACCAGATGGCGGGTAAGTAACCCAGGAGTAAAGAGGGGTGCGGCAGAGGCCAGACACCGCATTGACTTCCGTGCGAAAAACAGATCTTGAGAAGAAAGGCATTACACAGTGCGCAGTATCTTCCTCATCTTGCTCCTGGCGGTTGGCGGGTATGGAGCGTACCAGTACGATCAGCGAGCCGCCCGGGGTGGGTCATACACGCCTGTAAGCCAGGTCCAACAGGTGCGGACCCGTTCTCAAGCCAAGCCGAAGGTGCGCGCCGCGGCCAAGCCGACGGCTACGCCCCCGCAGGGCACGCCGGTGCCGAAGCACGTGCGCGGGGAGATTATGGGCATCCTGCGCGATGTCGAGAACATCCGTGGTCTCGAGGCCAGCAAGCCCGTCGACGTGCGGTTCATCTCCCGCGAGGACTTCGCCCGGCGCACGAAGATCGAGAACCGGAAGTACTGGACGG
>JADDPA010000103.1 GCA_016782125.1 Thermobaculum sp. | reverse complement strand
GCGCCGCCACGAGCTGCTCCCGGTACGATGGGCGAAGCGAAAGCGCAGGTAGGTCACTGCGAGCGTCCCCAGAGCGATGCCGAGCCACAGGAGGCGATTCCTGAGCACCATGCCCTCGAGCTCGATCAGGCGCGTACTCGTCTCGATCGGCGTCCATAAAAACGACAGATCGGAAAGGATGAAGTGGACACCGATCGGATCGAGCAGCCTCGCCACATCCTGTCGCCCCTGAAAAAGCAGAAAGAGGCCGACAACGTAGGCCATGAAGAAGAGGAGCACACTTCCGAGGAAGCTTGCCATGGGCCGACCGTTCCGTGCCGCCAGAGAGAACTGGATCATCGTAGCGACGAAGGCATTGGGCAGCGCGATAAAGCCGTAGGCCGTGAGGTAGGCCGCCGGCCGGAACCGACCAAGGACTTCGGCATCCACGCCAGGCGAGTAGACGGCGAGCAGGATGCCTACCTGCACGGCGAGCAAGATCAACGCGTTGAGAGCGAAGGCTGCGAGGAATCGCCCCCCGAGGTACTCAGTCTTGCTAACGAGGGCGGTGTACGTGAGGGGATACATTCCCGTCGCCACGTCCCGCGCGGCAGCATCGCCGGCTACGACCGCGGCCACCAGAAGCCAGATCAGGCTGCCAGTTACCGTGGTTTTCGCGACGGCAAATGGCGAGTTGAGGAAGAAGTCGTCGCGAAGCGCTTCGGCGAGGGAGCCATCTCTCGTCATCAGGAAAGCGAATACGATCATGACGACGAAGAAGAGCCATGTCCAGATACGGTGTATCTGGTAGGTGAACTCGAAGCGGAAAGTCTCCAGGAACTTCATGACGCAACCGCCGGCTCCGGCTGCTCGCGGCGCCGGCCGATGTGCCCCGCCATCGTGCTGAAGTAGACATCCTCGAGGTCCGGCTCTGCGGACTCGAATCCCGGGCCGGGCGCCGCTTCGCCGTAGACGTGCACGACGGTGCGCCCGGCGAGGAGCTTCGTCGAGATCACCGCGTGCTCCCGCTCCAGATCTGCCGGTGCGCTCTTCTCGATCACGCTGCGCCAGATCCGGCCACGCAGGTCGCCGACCGCCCGCAGCGGCTCCGCCTCGAGCAGGATCTCCCCCCGGTCGATGATCGCCATGCGGGTGCACAGCTCGCTCACGTCCTCGACGATGTGCGTCGAGAGTATCACCACGCTGGTCTCGCCGAGCTCGCTGAGCAGGCTCAGGAACCGGACGCGCTCGGCCGGGTCGAGGCCGGCGGTCGGCTCGTCCACGATCATCAGCTTCGGATTGCCCAATAGCGCCACGGCGACGCCGAAGCGCTGCTTCATGCCACCCGAGTAGCCGCCGAGCTTCTGCTTGCGCACCTCCCACAGATTCGTCTGCCGGAGGAGCGCCTCCACGACCTCCTTGCGCGCCCGGCGCTCTGCGATGCCTTTGAGCACCGCGAAGTGATCGAGCAGGCGCTCCGCGCTCACCTTGGGATAGACGCCGAACTCCTGCGGTAAGTAGCCGAGCGTCTTGCGCACCTCATCCTTCCGATTCAGCACGTCGGTATCACCGAGGCGGATGCTGCCCTGATCCGGCTCCTGCAACGTCGCCAAGATGCGCATCAGCGTGGATTTGCCGGCGCCGTTCGGGCCGAGCAGGCCGTACATCCCCGCCGGGATGGTGAGCGTCACGTCCTTCAGGGCTTGCACGCCATTGGGATAGGTCTTGGATACGTCGCGAATGTGTAGTTCCATAGCTGCCTCTCGTTGGTGGACGATGCTCACGGCTAATGAACGACGTAGGGAAATGTGCAATGTCGATATGACGGGTCTTGCTCGTCGATACGGGTCTTCCACGCACGCTGGTCGAGGAGAAGCGTGACCGAAAAGTTAGCGCCGGTGCGGAGAACGGGTGCAGCGGCCCCCGATCAGATGTACCCAAACAGCGGCGGAAAGACGATCACGACAATCGCTGCCCACGCGGCATAGATGGGCAGATAATTCGTCTGCCACCGCTCGAGGCGCGTGAACGATCCTCGCCCTGTCAGGAAGCGGAGGTAGAGTACGGTGGACCACGCCAGATTGACCAGAAGGATCAGGTTCACGCCCAGCACCGCCACGCGGTTCGGGCTGAATCCGAACTCGGTAATGCGCGCGGCGATGGCCCCCAGCGCTACCGCGTCGGCCAACAGCGCACTGATCACCAGCACGACCTGCATCACATCGAAGGCGCCGGGAGGCGACCCACGGTCCCGGGCGGAGACGGAGTAGAGCAGCAGGCCCAGGACCACCACCAGGAGCAGGTCGAAGGCGAGGAGCATGTCCCGCTCGATGTCGATTCCACGGCCGGTCCATAGCAGCGCGCCCAGAAACGTGACCAGCATAACGGCGAAAAAGGGCGTGAAGAGGCGCGTCAACACGGGCGCCATGTTCTCGATCATACTCTGCTTGGACTCCACCAGCCAGGAGGCGACCACGACGGCCCCGGCCGCTCCGCACGGCAGCAGCCACGACTGGAAGAAGGGCTCGATGTCGATCCCGATGGACTGGAAGAGGATCGCCATGAACCCCGTGAGCACGCCGCCGCCGAGGGCGATCAGCACGTAGTAGATGAATAACTCCCCCGAGAATCGAATGAAGTCCATGCGGCCCCCGACCTGGCTCCACCGGCCGCCGGCGTACGCTACACCCACCACCAGCCAGAGCGCGATCGGCAGGTGTAGCACCGTGAGCACCTCGGTGGAGCCCTCCGGCGCGAACGGATAGACGTTGGCGAATACCGCCGCTACGACGAACGCCAGCGCCAGCCAACGGAGCGTGCCGGTGTCAAGCCGCCGTTTCCAGACGAAATAGCCAGTCAGGAGGGGCAGGACGAAGAGACTCAGGTTGTGGGCATAGAAACCAGCGTCCGTATCCAACTGCATGCCGAAAAGTGACGGCAGCTTGATGGCTACGGCAGCCGCCACCGCGAAACAGAAGGCGACGATGGCATCCGTTCGACTCCGTGCTCGTGCGTCCCCGGAATCCGTAGGGGCGACGACGAGCTGCTTCCAGAGGCGGTCCGAATGCTCGCGCGCGAACTCGCGTGAGAGATCGTCGAGATCGCCCATGCGCTTGACCGCGACGAGGAACGCCTCATCTGTGGCGAGGCCTGCGTCGACCAGGACCGCTACCTGCTCGCGCAGGTGGTCTTCCAGCTCCGCTACATCGACGGAGTGGATCGCCTGCCGGCGGGAGAGGTACCTCCGCCATTGATCGATCTGCGCCTCGAGCGACACATCGTGACCTGCTGCCGTCATCGCTTAGGCTCCTTGGTGCACTGGCGCGGCTGACGCCGCATGGCTGGCCGGAACGGGAAGGGAGAGCATCTGCCAGATCCCCCGTATCGTGGCGTCCACCGCTTGCCATTGCCGGCGTTCCTCGGCGAGCTGAACCCGTCCCCGGGACGTGATCCGGTAGTACTTGCGACGGCGACCGCTCTCCGCGACTTCCCACCGCGCCTCGATGTGGCCGAGCCGCTCGAGCCGATGCAGAACGGGGTAGAGCATCCCATCTGTCCATTCCATGCGCCCACCGGACAACTCCCGGACTCGCTGGAGGATCGCGTAGCCGTAGCTGTCCTCTTCGGCGAGGATTGCGAGGACGATCGGGGTCGAGGAAGCGGCTATCAGGTCCTTGTTGATCTCCATATTGATCCTCACGATTTCACCTGTCGCACTGCACTATTTGACTCGAAGTCAAGGATGCATAGCAGTATTATACATAGCAGTGACAGGTATATCAATAGCCGCGGGCCGCGTCTCCGGCTGGGGCGCGCAGCCTCTTCGACCGGGTGAGGGAGGAGACTAGTCGCCATGTCGGCGGACGTCAACAACTGATGCAGCGCACGCGCCCGTATTGGTACCCGACACTTGGCGCGGGACCTGTTCCCTGGCCCGTTCCTGATCCGTGTTCTACTGACCGGCCCGGCGGCGGGAGGTTGCTGCCCTCATCAGGTGATGGACGATTTGGAGAATCGTGCAATGTCGATCTCAGTAAAGTGGACGCACTGGTAGTGGTGCAGAAATAGCTCCTCGAAGCGTGCCGCCCCCGCTCATCGGCACGCGCGCCAAGAAACTGCTGCGGAGATCACGCTTCGCCGCCGTGTCCGGCTCCCTGCACTGGCCGGCCTATCCGACAGTTCAGCTACTGTGACACCGCCGCCGATCGATTGGTGTTTGGTGAACAGGTATCGATAGCCAAAAGAGGACAGATTCTACGCTGCGCCCAGTACTACAACGATACTCTGGTAAAAGCGGAACAATCTGCTAGGACTGGAGACGGGAGCAACCAGTGGCAGGATGGCAGATGATAGAAACAGTACTGGTAGTTGAGCTAACCACAGATGATGTGCAAGACTTTGTCAGCGAGCTTGAGCCGTACCGCTCGCCACCACGATTTGTGCCGACAGCGGGAACAACGGGAGCAGTACGACCAAGGGAGCGTCGCCGTGTTCCAGTGGACACTGAGCCCCGTTGTGGCCGCGAATAACGAGGCAGGCATCGTCATCTCCACACTCGCCATCGCCAGCCTTATCCAGCCGCTCCATCGGCGGATAAAGGGATTCATCGACCGCCGGTTCTACCGGAGGCGATACGACGCCGCTGGGGAGCTCTCCAAGTTCACCGACCAACTCCGCAATGAGGTGGATCTGGATCGGATCGGGGACGACCTCGAGGCGGTGGTGCGGGAGACGATGCAGCCAGCGCACGTGTCCCTCTGGCTGCGGCAGCCGGGGAGGAAGCCATGATCTGCCGTGCCGCTGAAGTGAGTCAGACGCTGAGCGTGCTGGTTCTGGCGTTGCTCGCGTGCGGTTTCACGCCGCGCATGCGCATGGATCATGGGCGCATGCTCGCTCGGTGCGTGTCGGTGCTTCGGGCCGGGATGGTGGCGCGGTGAGCGGCACAGGAATAGGAGCAGCCGCGGTTATCCCTGATGCGCAGGGCCGCGTGATGCTCGTGCGACACGGCTACGGCATGCTCAACTGGGAGATACCGGGGGGTATGACGGAGCCCGGCGAGTCGGTACTCGATACCGCATTGCGTGAGGTGCACGAGGAGACGGGGCTGCTCGTCGTGCCACGGCGCCTCACCGGCATATACTACGAGCCGCACGAGAACTTTCACCATTTCGTGTTCCTTTGCAGGCGACTGGACGAAACGACGGACCTGACCCTGGAGCCGGCCGAGATCACCGATGCCGGATACTGGAAACCGTCCGCGCTTCCACGTCCGATCAGCGACTTCACCGTGCGTCGCATCCACGACGCGCTGGTGGGGGACCGCAGGGTGTTGCCGGTCACCATCACCCCACGACGCTGGCTTAAATGACCGTGCGGAGCGAGGCTGCATGAGAATATCCGCAGCGTAATCTCGTTCGCGCGCCCACGTTACCCCTCCGATACGTCAATATACGACGCAGAAGTCGTGAACTGGACCGTGGATTCGCCGCGTGGCTCGGGATGTGACGGTCAGCGCGAGCGTCTGCTGTTGGCGGCGTGGGGCTTGCGGTTGCATGGGATGCGCAAAGCAGTACGCATGGGAGGTGCAGTGCATGGCCGTCACGACCACGGGCCCGGGGACCGATATCTATCAGCGACCGGTGGAGCTCTTGCAGGATCTGATCCGGTTCGACACGACGAATCCGCCGGGCGCTGAGGCGGCGTGCATCGCGTATGTCAACAACCTGCTGAGCGAGGCGGGTATCGAGTGCAAGATCCTCTTCTCGGACCCCGAGCGCCCGAATCTCATCGCCCGGCTACCGGGCGAAGGCTCTGCGCCGCCACTGCTGCTGCACGGGCACGTCGACGTTGTTACCACCCGCAACCAGGCATGGCAGCGTCCCCCATTTGGCGCCGAGGTCGCCGATGGGATGGTATGGGGCCGCGGCACGCTGGACATGAAGGGTGGCGTGACGATGATGCTCTCCGCCATGCTGCGCGCTAAGGCGGAGGGGGCATCGCTGCCCGGTGACGTGATCCTCGCCGTGCTGAGCGACGAGGAGAATGGCTCGGACTACGGCGCGAAGTTCCTCGTCCAGAACCACCCGGAGTTCTTCGCGGGGGTGCGGTACGCCATTGGAGAGGGAGGTGGCGTGGCGCGGTACGTCGACGGCAAGCGCTTCTACCCGGTGATGGTCGCGGAGAAGCAGATCTGCTGGATCAAGGCGACGGTCCGGGGTCCCGGTGGCCACGCCTCGCGCCCGATGCGCGGCGGCACGATGGCGAAACTGGGCGAGATGCTCACGCAGCTGGACAGGAGCCGCCTGCCGGTGCACATAACGCCCGTCGCGCGGCAGATGATCGAGACGATGGCGCGCGCGCTGCCGGCGGAGAGCGGCGGGGCTCTGGGCGAGTTGCTCGACCCTGCGCGGACGGACATCGTGCTCAACGAGATGGGGCCGCGCGGCTTCTTCTTTGATCCCGTGCTGCACAATACCGTGAACGCGACGATCGTGAACGGCGGCCATAAGGTGAACGTGATCCCGAGCGAGGTCGTCGTGGAGATGGACGGTCGCCTGCTTCCCGGCCATACCGCCGAGGACTTTCTCGCCGAGTTGCGGGCGGTGGTTGGCGAGGAGGTGGAGCTGGAGGTGGTGCGCAACGACGCGATCACCCACGAACCGGACCTCGGCCTCTTTCCGACGCTCCGAGGAATCCTGGAGGAGGCGGATCCGGAAGGGGTGCCGGTGCCGTTCCTGATGTTCGCGGTGACGGATGGGCGCTTCTTCTCGCAGTTGGGCATTCAGCCTTATGGCTTCCTGCCGCTGAACGTGCCGCAGGAGCCGGACTTCGTGCGCCTGGTGCACGCGGCGGACGAGCGGGTGCCGGTGAGCGCGCTGGAGTTCGGGGTGGACGCCTTGTACAAGCTGGTGCAGCGGTTTACGGCGTAGCAGAGTGTTATTGGGCGCGCAGGGTTGATGCGCTGTGGCAGGGGCGGTGCGCCGGAGTCCTGTGCGCGCCCCATCGTCATCGATAGTGGCGGTGCTTGACAGGCGAAAGGGCGTGGCCTATTATTGGGCTTGCGACACGGGCGGTTAGCTCAGCCGGCTAGAGCGCTACGTTGACATCGTAGAGGTCACTGGTTCGAGTCCAGTACCGCCCACCACGAGACCCGCGCACCGCAGAGCGAGAAATCGTAAGTGGGGCGCGGGTTTTCTCGTTTCTCGCGCACCACATGTCGGGCTGGCTTTCGGAAAAGTACTGCAAAGTTACTGCAAGCGCGGCGGGGCAGACTCCGGCCAGTCCAGGTGGACAGGGTACCGACGAGGCAGCGGTGGGCTGCACGGGGGCCGAAAGGCTGAGTCTGCCTGCACGTCGTCCGCGGGACAGGGGTCGACTTCAGTACGGCATGCACGTCCAGGCCGAGGGCATGAGGATGGGCAGGAAGGACGGACTGTGTGACGCAACTCTACGCGGGGGTTGGTCGGGCGAATCTGACGCCGGCAATCGGTGCGTGGCTGGTGGGCTTCCGGGGGCGCGCCTCCGGGTGCACCGCGATCCACGACGATCTGTACGCCACCGCGCTGGTTCTCGCCAGTGGGGACGAGAAGATCGCCATCGTTAGTTGCGACCTCATCGCCGTCCATCCGCAGGTCGTTGCCGAGGTGCGCCAGCTTGTGCGCTCGACGACTGGCATCCCCGCTCGCAACGTGATGATCTGCTGCAGCCACACGCACTCCGGTCCGCCCGGATATGCAGCCGAGAGATCCCGTGCAATCGACCGCGCGTATGCGGCGTACCTGCCCTTTCGGCTAGCGGGCGCGGTACGGCTCGCGAACGACAATCTCCGGCCCGCGCGCCTCGGGCACGACAGCGGCAAAGCAGCCATCGCGACCAATCGCCGCCAGGTGATCGGAGAGGGCCGGACGATACTCGGGACCAACCCCGATGGCCCGCTCGACCGTGAGGTCGGCCTGCTCCGCATTGACTCCGCAGGGGGTGATCCGCTCGCCACGCTTCTGAACTACGCCTGCCACCCGGTGATTTTGGGTCCGAGCAGCCTCGTCGTCTCGGCGGACTTCGTCGGGCGGACCCGCGAGGTCGTCGAGGGCGCGATGGGCGCACTGATGCTCTTCGTGCAGGGTGCATGCGGCGACATTAACCCTCTTGGGGGCGTCACGGAGGATTACCGCGGCTGCGAGCGACTCGGGGCTGTCCTGGCGGGAGAGGCGCTCAGGGTGCTCGCCGGGATCGAGCCTCGGCTGACGGATCTCCGCCTGTCGGCAGCCAGCTCGGAGCTGGATCTGCCCGTGCGTCTGTTGCCGGGGCAAGTGCCCGCCACGTGGCCGGACGTGCAAGACGTGCTCGACCAGGAGTTCCCGTGGGCTGCTCCGATGGGCGAGGCAGGCGCCATGATCGAGGTGCATGCCCTCGCGATCGGCGACCTCGCGATCGTGTCCGCCGCAGCCGAGCCGTTCGTGGCGACGGGCATGGCGGTCAAGGCGGCATCGCCCTTCGCGCAGACCTTCTTCGCCGGCTATACCAACGGCTGTGTCGGCTACGTGCCCACCGCCGATGCCTACCCGCACCGCGGCTACGAGGTCGCCGAGGCGCACATCGGCTACCGGTTGCCCGCTCCGATGGCGCCCGAGGCGGAAGGGATGCTGGTCCGGGCGTCTATCGATGCGCTGAGGCAGGTCAGCGCGGCGGCTGAGACGTCCGGGCGATCGTCATAGCGCGGCGCTCAGCACCTTGTTGAGCGCTTTGGTCATCTCCGCGACGTTCTCATCGGTGAGTTCGGGGCTGATGTGCACCTGTAGGGAGCGCCCCAGCAGCTCCAGCGTGAGCGGGCACATGTCCCGCTCGTAGCGTACCTCCCCCTCGTGCAAGTCCCACAGTCCCCTCGCAGACCACAT
>JADDPA010000164.1 GCA_016782125.1 Thermobaculum sp. | reverse complement strand
GCGACGCTCGGCTGGGGGCTGTGGCGGGGAGCTACGCCGATCCTTCTCGCTGGTTTCGCCCTGCTCGCGGGATTCGCCGGTCTTGTCGCGTACCACGCGCGTCTCTTCTCGGCATGGCGGCGTTATGACGAGTTGTGGCGTATCAGCGACGAGGCCCTGAAGCGCTCGGCCCGCGACTGGGTGGGGCTGCCCCTGCGCCACACCCGGGCCGCGCCTCCCGATCACCCGTACGCAGACGACCTCGACATCTACGGTCACGCCTCCCTGTTCCATCTGATCGACACGACGGGCACCGGGCCGGGGGAAGAGACACTTGCCGCGTGGCTCTCGGCGCCCGCACCACCGGAGATCGTGCGAGAGCGACAGGCCGCCGTCGCGGAGCTCGCCCCGCTGCTGGACCTGCGCGACGAGCTGCTGCTTGGTGGCCGCCTGATGCCCGAGCCGCGGCCCGACGTGGCGCCGTTCCTCGCCTGGGCCGAGGGCGCGCCGTGGCTCTCCCGCCGCCCGTGGCTGGGGTGGCTTGCCCGGCTCTCTGTCGCCGCGCTCTGGGTGTCCGTGCTCGCCGATCTGACCGGACTGCTTTCCTATTCTTTGTGGATCCCGATCGCCCTATTCAACATTCTCCTGAGCCTCACCGTCGGACGCGTGGTATACCGCATCGGCTCGAGGGTGGAGCGGCAGGAGGAAGCCCTGCGCTCCTATGCCGCAATCTTCGGCCTGTTCACCGCCCGACCGTTTGCGAGCCCGGCTCTGCGCCGTCTGCAGGCCGAGCTGGGCGCTGACGACGTCCCTGCGGCACGGCACGTTCGCCGTATCCACCGGTTGGCCCGGTTGATCGTGCCCACGGGCACGGCGGTGTACCTGCCGGTCCAGGCGCTCACGCTCTGGGACTTCCATGTGGTTGGTGCGCTGGAGCGCTGGCAGGCGGTCGCAGGCACACGGGTGCGTGGCTGGCTGCGCGCGCTCGGGGAGGCGGAAGCCCTGGCCGCGCTCGCGGCGCTCTCGTACGACAACCCGGACTGGGCCTTCCCTGAGGTGGACCCTGCTGCAGACTCGCTGGAGGCAACAGGTCTCGGCCACCCGCTGCTGTCGCGGCAATCGCGCGTTCCCAACGACGTCCGGGTCGGCCCGCCGGGGACGTTCCTGCTGGTGACGGGATCGAACATGTCTGGCAAGAGCACGCTGCTGCGCGCGCTGGGCACGAACCTGGTGCTCGCTGGCGCGGGCGGGCCAGTCTGCGCGGCGGGCTTGCGCGTCCCGCCCGTCCGCCTGTGGACGAGCATGCGCATCGAGGACTCGCTGCAGCAGGGCGTCTCGTACTTCATGGCTGAGCTCCGGCGCCTCAAGGGCGTGGTGGATGCCGTCGGTGCGCCGCGCGCCAAGGGAGAACGCCTCTTCTACCTGCTCGACGAGATCCTGCAAGGGACGAACACCTTCGAGCGGCAGATCGCCGCCCGCCGGATCATCGCGCACCTGGTGCGTCACGGCGCGCTCGGCGCGGTCTCCACCCACGACCTGACGCTCGCGGATGAGGAGCCGATCGCCTCAATGGCGCGCGGTATCTACTTCACCGAGAAGATCTCCGCCGAGCCGGAGGGTCCCCACATGACATTCGATTACCGGGCGCGCCCCGGCATCGCGACCTCCACGAACGCCCTCCGCCTGATGGAGATCGTGGGCCTTGATCTCGACGACGTCACGGATTGATGCACGCTCGGCGTAAACGGTAGCCGGCGTCTCACTCCGAGTTGATCCTGATACGCGATCCGGCTGGATGAGGTTGCGTGTCATCCCGAACGCGGTGAGGGATCCGTAGACCGTACCACGGATTCCTCGCACACTCGGAATGACCGACACGCTGCCGTTCAGCCGGAGTCCGTAGGAGTTCACTTGCCGAGTACCGCGCGGGGCACTGCTGCGTTGGGCAGGGGGCGGGCACGGAGACTTCGACTACGGAGTTCGAAGTCGCCCGGACACGTCCCCGTTCTGGGTGATCCGCCATCGGGGCGTGCTATACTCCGCGACTATGTTGGCGCAACCGCGTCGGAGGACCCGATGAGCAGCGAGCCCGAAGCGATCGGCGTCATCACAACGCTGTATCGCTTCCCCGTCAAGTCCATGCGCGGCGAGCAGGTCGATGAGGTCGAGCTGCGGTGGCACGGCATAGCCGGTGACCGGCGCTTCGCGTTCGCACGCTCCGACGACCTCTCGGATTTCCCCTGGCTGACCGGCAGGCAGGTGCCCGACATGCTCCGCTACACCCCGCACTTCACGGATCCGTCCTCCCCGAAGACCTCCCCGGTCGTCGTGACGATGCCGGACGGCGCATCGATGCCTATTCAGAGCGATGCGTTGCTCGCGCACATGGCGGAGAGTTGCGGCGGTCCGGTTCATCTCGTGCAGGCGAATCGCGGCACGTTCGATGGCCAGGGGTTGTCGTTCGTTACGAGCAGTACCCTGCGCGCGATGCAGGAGCATGTGGACGTTCCCCTCGATGCCGGGAGGTTCCGCATCAACATCGTGATAGAGCTACGCCGCGACGTCCCCTTTGCGGAGGACGGCTGGGGCGAGCGGCTGCTATTGCTCGGCGACCGCCCGGATTCGGCGCGCGCGCGGGCAACCGCCCGGATCGCGCGGTGCGTGATGGTGAACATAGACCCGCAAACCGCGAGGAAAGATCATCGGGTGCTGCGGGCGGTCGCGCAGCACCGCGAGAACTATCTGGGCGTCTACGCCTCCACCGAGCGTCCCGGCTACATCCGCACCGGCGACATAGTCCGCCTTGCCCCGGCACGCTAGCGTTCCCGGCTGATAAAGCTGCCCCTGGTGTATCAGCCGAGCAGGTACTCCCGTCCGCACCAACCACCGCGGCCCATCAGGCGTAACCTTCGCCGATGATGGGCAAGGAGAAGGAGAAGGTCGAGCCCGCGGCTTCGCTTGATTGCACCCCTATTGTGCCCCCGTGGCGATCGATGATGCTCTTGCTGATATACAGGCCCAGGCCGAGACCTCCCGAGTTCGCCTCCGGCGCGTTTGTACCCCGGAAGTGCAACTCGAAAACCTTGACCTGTTGCTGCTCGGGGATGCCGATACCGTAGTCGGTAACGGACACCACCGCGTTCGCGCCGTCCTTAGCCGTGCGGATGTCGATTTCCTTGCGGTCGGCCGAGTACCGGATCGCGTTCGTCAGCAGGTTACTGATCACCTGAAGTATCCGGCCGCGGTCCGCCCACACCCACAAGCTCTCCGCATGCCGGTCCAGCCGCAAGGCGAACGCTGGATTAGCCTCCGCCTGCTCCTCGACCGCTTCTCGCACCACATCGTTCAGATCGAAGGGGAGCATCTCAAGGTGCATCCTCCCCGTGCCGACACGCGAAACATCGAGCAGGTCATCGATCAATCGGGTCAGGCGGTCTACCTGCCGCTCCACGGTCTCGCTCGACTTGCGAATGGCTGCATCATCTTGCTGCTCGGCACGCATGCGCAGGAGCTGCAAGTTGCCCTTCATGAGCGTGAGGGGGGTTTTCATCTCATGGGAAACAACCGTGAGGAACTCGTCGCGGGCGCTCGCCGCCGCCTCTGCGTGGGCGAGCAGATCCGAACCCTTGCGCTCGGTTATATCGCGGTCTATGCCGAGGATCAGTTCCCGGCCACCGAGCGAGATTAGCGAGATCGACGCTTCCAGCGGAAAGATTGTCCCATCCTTCCGGCGGTGCAGGACCTCCCGACGATCGAAGCCCATTCGCTGTAGCCGCGCGAGGTGGGCCGCGAGCACCTCCGGATCGGCGGGACCCGGCAGGTCGACGTCGATCGGCTGGCCGACCAACTCCTCCCTGGCATAGCCGTTCATACGGCATGCGGCATCATTGCAGTCCACGATCCGCCATACGCCGTCCGACGTGTGCGGATCGATCAGGAGGGTCGAGTCCGGCGACTGCCGAAACAGCGTGCGGTACCACTCCTCGCTCTCCTGGAGCGATCGAACCGACCGCTTCCGCTTGGTGATCACCGCATCGACCGCGGCTTCGGCCGCCCAGGACAGAGCGACAAGACCCAGCCCGGCGACGATCGCCTGGCGACCGGGGGACCACCGGGGGGGCCTGCCAGATTCCACCAGCTGCCTCATTTGTGTCTGCTTGTCGCTCATCTGGCTCCAAGTCTAACATGAACCTGTTTGCCGCACTCAGACAGCATTGTTGTCGAACCGACCAGGTGCCATACTGTCGGGCGGAGGTGGCGAAGATAGTCGCGAGCGTGCAGACGCGGACGCCGAGCGAGGCGCACAAGGGCCGAATGATCGGGGCCCTGGCATGACCGCGCCCGAGGTCAGCGTTGTCGCGGCGTGGCACGATGCCCTGAACCACGGCGACTTGGATAGACTCCTGGCCCTGTCCCACCCGGACATCGAAGTGGGCGGCCCGCGAGGGACCAGCCGGGGTGTCGACGTGCTCCGCGAGTGGGTCGAGCGTGCTGGGATCCACATGGAGCTGCGCCGTGTCTTCCATCGAGCAGATACCGTGGTCGCGGAGCAGGCGGCGACGTGGCGCTCCGCTGATACCGGCGACGCCACGGACCGCCACACCGTCGCCTCCGTCTTCGTCGTCCGAGATGATCGTGTCGCGCGGGTGGTCCGCCATCCAGGCCTGGCGGACGCCCTGCGCGAGGCGGGACTCGACGAGTTCGGGGCGGCCGGGCCCGAGCAGGATATGGTCTGACAATGAAGGGTTCATTGATCGGGTTGTCCCGATACGTGGCGTTACTCCGCGCGATCAACGTCGGCGGCCACACCGTCAAGATGGAGCAACTGCGCCAGCTTTTCGGGTCGCTCGGGTACACGAACGTTGAGACCTTCATTGCGAGCGGCAATGTGATCTTCGACGCCCCAACCCGAAACACGCGAGATATGGAGGAGCGGATCGAGGGGCATCTGCGGGAGTCGCTCGGATACGCCGTCGCCACGTTCATCAGAACGCCCTGCGAACTGGCGGCGATCGCGCGGCACCAGCCGTTCCCGGCCCCAGAACTCGAAGAAGCCGGCAACGCGTTGTACATCGCGTTCCTGCCGACCCCGCCGAGCGACGAGGCGCAGCGTATGCTCATGGCCTCCCGGACCCGGACGGACGATTTCCATATCCACGGGCGCGAACTGTACTGGCTGTGCCGCACGAGGATCAGCGACTCCGCGTTCTCCGGCGCGCGGCTCGAAAAGATGCTCGGGATGCCCGCGACGATGCGAAACGTGACCACAGTCCGGAAGCTGGCCGCGAAGTATCCCCCGTCGTAACGGTCGAAATCGCTCCACCATTCCGAGCGTGCAAGGAAACCGCGGCCGGGGTTGCGAGTGCCTCACGGCGTTTACTCTTGAACACCGCGACGGGCTCTACACGACGGGCACGGCTCGTCGCCCGGATCCTGGTTCATTCGTGTCCGTCGAGCGTGTTATCAACGGAAGCACAGCCGAGGGAAGGCGTTCGACGGCCTGCGGATGTTGCTACAGGAGACCGAGAGCCGGACCGTGTGCCCCAACGCCTCCATCCTCGCTAGCCGGACGCCGCAATCGGCGCTGGAGAGCCGAGACCGGGCATAGAGCTAGTCTCTCCATTCCCAGTGCTCCATGAACTTCAGGTGTCCGGCAAGCTGCTGCGCGGTCTCCGGCTCGAATCGATACGCCGGGAGGTCCGATGATGTAATCACCCCTCGCGCCAGCAGGCCATAGTAATCGGAGAGCATCGAGCTGTTGCGGCGTAGCTTCTCCGCGTCCAACCAGTAGATGCCTTGCGGGTCTACCCGGCCGCGCGTCTTGGTAAGAAGCGTGTCCCAGTCGGTCGAGTCGATGAACGGGTACCAACAGAAACCCCGGAAATCTACGCCGGGCTGTGTCTCTAACCACTCGCACTGCTCGACCATGTGCTTGAGCCACGATAACCGCTCCTTCGGAGTACCGCGGATATTCGTCTCCGAGAGCATGACGGGCACGCCGGGAAACTGCCCCACGTACTCCATTGCCGTTGCGGCGAATCCTCGCGCCTGCGTGCTCGGTACCGTGCTGCCGCCTTCGAAGAACTCGTGCTCGGAATGGCAGTAGTAGTCGAGGCCGAGGACATCGAACTGAACGGCGTTATCCCGGAACCACTGGAGTTCGTGGTCCGGCAGTCCTCCTTCCTGCCAGTACGAGAGCCTCGGGTGATTGTCGTCCACGCGGCCGAGCACGAGGTCGTGTAACTGGAACCGGCGATCGTTGTGCTGGTCCGCGATGGCGAGGCCCGCGGCGTCTGCGCCGTCGTGCCGCTCGCACGTATCAACGTGCAGGAGCGTCGCGCCAGGCACTCGCTCGCGGATGCGCTGATTAAGCAGGCAGATGGTGCGCGCCACCTTGGACTGCATGTCGATCCACTTGCCTGGGTCGGTGTAGTGCGGTGGCCACGTGCCGAAGAGGCCGCACATGAGCGTGGTAACGAATGGCTCGTTGAAGACGGTATACCACGTCACCCATGGGTATCGCTCCACGAACGCTTCTCCGAAGTCAACGTAAGCCTCGACAAACCGCTCGTCGGCCATGCCGAGCGTGACCCACTTCGGCGTGGAGGTGTGATGGATCAGGTCCGTGATCGGCTCTATGCCCAGGCTGCGCATCACGCCCATGACCTCGTCCATCCAACTCCAGTTGTACTCGCCCTGCACCCGCTCGATCTGGTGCCAGGGTGCCGAGTAGCGAAGCTGGCTGATACCGGTCTGCTGCACAAGCGACAGGTCTTCGCGATATAGCGCCGTGTGGTTGGTAAGCTCGAGCACGTCCATCTCGGCGTTCGGCATATACGTGCTCTCGATGCCACTTAGGTAGGGAAACAATTATCGCTCCGGTTGTCGCTAGTCCTCGTCATGGCGCTATGTGGCGTCGTAGGAGTTGAAAGGCTCATTGAGGTACGCTGCAAAATCGTCGGTGTCTATCGAATAACACTAACGCCCGTAGGGCAGGGTCGGCTTTTTCCGAATGTCCGATGGCTGGGAGTTCGCAAGGCTCGTACCTCCCGCGAGTGACGGCCTTGCGGGCAGCGGAGTAGAGGTCATCGAACGCAGCAGGGCGTCAGATCTTGGCGACGTGGTGCGGAACCCGAATGCTCTATCGGACCGCCACTCCACTCACCCAAGGTACGCCGCAGGCACTAGCCACGGGCGGACGTATCCTCAGTGCAGGAAGCAACTGCGGTCTGCGTTCGCCATGGTCGGTGACAAGGGGCGACACATCGCGGGGCAACTTCGCCCAAACGGCGTTGAACGGGATTGGGACCGTGCCACCGTCGGAGCGATGACGCTCCAGATGTTGCAAGAGGGTGGGCGGCTCATGGATCGAGATTCGCGCGGGCGCGGTCGGACTGAAAGAGGCGACGGCCTGCTCCAGGCACATGCCGCTGTCGTCGTCCTCAGTCCAGGGACAGTAAGATCCACGCGGTCACTGGGGGGAGCAGGAACAGCCCCTCCATCAGTGCGAGCACTCCCAGTTCCGATAGGCGGCTCGGGGGATGGCCACCGTGCGCCTCGGCGGTGCCGGTCAACGGCTCTCAGCCCTCGGCCAAGATAAGTATCGCATTGGTGATGGGGAACAGCACCGGCGTCACGCACAGGAGGAGCAGGGTCCACTCGGGGAGGTTGCCGCCGGGGTTCAACACCATCGACGCCACGGGACCTATGGCGAAGAAGGCTGCGACGGACATGACGAACGAGAGCAGACCTAGCACCGTCTTCGCCGGCTCGCGTCCGCGGGCATTGAGCCATTCGGTCAGCCCCGCACCGCCCATGCCGGCTAGGAATAGACTGCCGATCATCGATGTCACGAGGATCAGGTCAACGACGACCCGAAGCATCGTTTCCAACGCGGCTATCCTCCGCCAGGTTGTACGAGGGAATCACGGGGCCAGTACCGGTAGAGAGCGTCCAGCAGAAGCCTATCACGCGCTACAGTTACCAGTCACGAGGCCCGTCTAGCGGGGTGATCGGCTATGGTCGCGTCCCCGGGATCGCCCCAGGAGTTGAGCTATGCGACGGCGATTGGTTCCCTGGCGCAAAGCCGGGAGTGGGATACTGCGTAGTCTGCGATGCTCGCTCCCGGATATGAACCCAGACAGGCCTCGTCGTCGAACGCCCTGCGGTGTCCGTGACCCGGAAGCTGATCCTCCTCGTCGCGGGACCTCGCAGCCTCGTGGCGTCGAAGGTCGCCCTTCGACCCTTCCTCTCGAACGCGCCATCGCCGTCCAGGTCCCACGCGTACGTCAGCATGTCGCCGTCCTTATCCCACCCCTTCCCCTCAAGCCTGAGCTTGGAGCCCTCCTCTACATCGTAGGGCGCACCCGAGTCCGCCTGAGTGGTTATCGAGATGGGGCGTCGTGTCGCAGGCAGCAGGCCCAGGGAGACATTGAGGGGCATCATGAATGCATCAGCCCCATGCTCGAAGATGGGCAGGGCTGTGTAACCACCAAGACCCGTGACGATCCCCGCTTCGGGGTGGCGGCGATCCCCTGGCCCTTTGCCTGGCCCCCCTACCACACGCGAGCTTAGATGGAATATCTCTTTGCGTACAGATCCAGGTAGTTGCAGGACTCCGCGACCGCGATACCTGACTGCAGGTTGCCGTAGTTCGTGCTCGGGTTCTGGGCCGCGTCCCTCACGAGCTGACCGACAGGACGCAGTCCGTCCATCTGAGCAGTCTCGGCCGTGAATTGGCCGAGGCAGGCCCGGACGCTAGCTTCACCGCTCGATGCCGAAGCCCGCTCCCCAAAACCGATAAGCGCCACGGCGAGCACAAGCACAATCACGATACCCCGGACCATAACACACCCCCAAGCTTGACAAGATGCCAGAACTACTACCGCACGAGCCGAACACCCCAGTATAGAGAACGCCGCCTGACAATGAGGTGAACACGACTCCCAGTTAAATCACAGTTGGTTCAGGATCGACTCACGCTTACGCATCACTCAATGGCGGC
>JADDPA010000003.1:7779-9184 GCA_016782125.1 Thermobaculum sp. | reverse complement strand
GCGGACTTACCGCTCGATCAGGCCGCTCGGGAGTGGGAGGCGAGCCGTGGATACGCCTTCCGCAGGCGCTGGTGTCTTGCCGATTCCGCGTTCGGGCGGCGGCTCGACCTGCCGGGGGGTCGCGAGGTCGGTCCGGGGATGTTGGGCAGGGTGGTCGGGAGCGCCCTGCCGGTGCTGCGGCCGCTCCTCGGGGGTGGCTTCGGCACCGCCTCCGTGCTCGCCCGCGCGGCCCGGGGGCTCCTCCCGTACGCGTCGGAGGCGCTGGGGGGCGTGTCCGCACCGGAGCGCTCCGCCCGGTATCACGCGCGTCTGGTCGGTGCGCTCACCGGCGGGCGCTGTCCGGGACCGAGGTCGAGCGCGTCGGAGAGCGGGTGCTCGAACATACGGTTCGCCTCCGGGAGCGGGAGGGCCGCGACATCCCGGTGGGGCGGGCGACGGCCGACTACTTCCGGCGGCTCGGCTTCTCCGGGCTGGGCCGCTCCTCCCTGTGGGACGACGGCGGTACTACCGACCCCGATCTCTGCGAGATGCACATCCCCACCGCGGCCGCCTGTGCCGCCTAGGACCATCGACACGTGCGATACTGTTGCAGGGAAATGGGCAGTAGAATCGTCCGTCTGCCTGTGCCTTCGTGCACCGCGCCCGTCCCGACGTGATCGCGCTCGCCGACCGATGAATCCGCGTTACTGGTTGAGCTACATAGACCTGGTCGAGTCGCTCAACGAGCACGGATTGCCTGTCAATCGATCAACTGGCTAACGCCGGTTCCGGTGACTCCTGCACTGTACCCCGTCTGGCGTGGGTCCGGGGTGTTCTCCCGATGCACGTCGAGGAGAGTCATCGATACAACGGTCCAGCACCCGCCCTCCCCGAGCCCGCCCGTGGCCCGATAGAAGCCTCTGGTATCATTTCTTCTGGCCGGTCGAACACGACGCGTAGCCACCGAGCCGTATAGAACAGGTGGCGACGAGAAACCACACCGGTGCGGACCAAGAGCGCAGCGCGCCTCGTGCGCGAAGAGGCACACCGCCCGCCAGAGCACCGAAGAACGGGGACAACAGTGGCGACGATCAACGCGCCAGATAGTACGGGCACACGCAGCTGGCAGGGGCTCGATCTGCCGTCGTACGAGATCATCAACTCGTGCGTGCGGTGCGGCCTCTGCCTGCCCTCTTGTCCGACGTACCTGCTGAACTACCGCGAGACCTCCTCCCCGCGCGGGCGGATCCACCAGATGAAGGCAGTGTCGGACGGCACACTCGACGTGCTCGACCCTGGGTTCACGCACCAGCTGTACGAGTGTCTCGACTGCCGCGCGTGCGAGGCGGTGTGTCCATCCGGCGTGGCATACGGGCGGCTCGTGGAGCCCGCGCGCCACCAGGTGGAGCTCGCGCGCCGCAAGGGC
>JADDPA010000003.1:0-7666 GCA_016782125.1 Thermobaculum sp. | reverse complement strand
GCTGGCGCGACGGAGCGGCGTGCTGCGCGCGCTCGGTCTCGCACGCATGGAGGCGCTCCTTCGCCGGATGAGCCGCGCGTTCCACGTGCCCCGAGGCCAGGAATGGCGCCCTGTCGGCGAGGCGCGCCACCGGGTCGGCATCTTCGCCGGCTGCGTGATGAGCACCGCGTTCGCGCCAACCGATGCCGCGACCGTCCGCGTGCTCCAGCGCAACGGATGCGCTGTGCTCGCGCCCACTGGCCAGGGATGCTGCGGCGCGCTCCACGTGCACTCCGGCGAGTTTGATCGAGGCCGCGACCTGATGAAGCAGAATGTCGTGGCTTTCGAGCAACAGGAACTCGACACCGTGATCGTTAATGCGGCGGGTTGTGGCTCGACGCTCAAGGAGTACGGGCATTTCTTCGAGCGCGACCCTGCCTGGGCCGAGCGGGCGCGGCGGTTCTCCGAGCGGGTTCAGGACGTGACGGCGTTTCTCGGCACGTTGGAGCTCGACCCGCCGAGGGGAGCCGTGGACGCCGTCGTGACCTACCAGGAACCGTGTCACCTCATGCACGCCCAGCGCATCTCGGCGGAGCCCCGAAGACTGCTACGCTCAATCCCCGGCGTGCGGCTCGTGGAGATGGAGGAGTCGGCGGTGTGCTGCGGGAGCGCGGGCATCTACAACGTCACGGAACCGGAGCGATCCGGGCGGCTCCTCGACCGCAAGCTAGCACATGCTCTCGCCGTCCGGCCGGATGTGATCGCCTCCGCAAACCCCGGCTGCATCCTGCAACTCCAGAGCGGCCTGCGGGACCGCGGCAGCTCGGTACGCGTGGCGCACGTCGTGGACCTGCTGGACGAGGCATATCGACGGGGCGACGACGCGGGTCGTCCCGGTCTGAGGCGGCTGACTCGTTGGTTGCGCGCCATGTGGCGTGCACAGCCTAGCACGTAGGGCGGGCACGGAAACCGTCGCTATCCGAATCGACGTGTATGCCCATCACCTGTGATGACCGCCGAGTCCTGCGGCCTCCGGCTGAGCGATGGGGCATACGTCATTTCGAGCATGCGCGGCATTCACGGGACGGGTTACGGATCCCTCACTACGCTCGGGATGATATGCATCATCGTTCAAGCGGATTGCATATCATTCGTCCGGATCCCGGGACGGCGCGGATGTTGACCGCCCTTGGTCGCCCGAATCGGCGGCCTCGAACGGCGACGCGGGCCTAGCGCAGGGTAGAGGGGAGGATGCCCAACTCCGCGCGGTACTTCGCGACGGTGCGCCGGGCAACGCGGATGCCGCGCTCGCGGAGCCGGTCCCCAATCTGCCGGTCGGTCAGCGCCTGATTCTCCTTCGTGATGATCTCCTTGATCACGTCCTTCACGCTCAGCGACGCGGTGAAGAAATCGGAGAACGGGATGACCTTGCGGCACGGCAGCATCACGAACTTCCCGGCGGTGGCCCGGCTCACCGTGCTCTCGTGCACGCCGATGTGGTCCGCGAGCATCGCGCGCGTCAGCGGCTTCAGGTGGCGCACGCCGTTGCGGATGAAGCCTTCCTGCAGATCCATCAGGCACGTGGCGATCTTGTGGATCGTCTTGCGGCGCTGGTTCACGTTCGAGATGAACAGCTTGGTCCGGGACACGTACTCGCGGATGTGGCGGCGCTCATCCTCCGAGAAGCTCCCGGGGTTGACTTCGAGCTGCGTGGCGATGCGCAGGTACGAGGGGCTGAGCCGGAGCTCGAACTGCCTGCCCTCCATAACCTCCACCTGCAAGGCCCCCTCCTTTTCCGTGATGAGCACGTCGGGGGCGACGAACACGGACCGCGAGGGCGAGCGCCAGGTACGGCTCGTGCCACCGTCCTGTGAGGGAAACGGGGTAAGATGCTCCTTGATAAACATGCGCGCTTCGGAGACGGCCTCCGGGCTAGTATGCAACTGGCGGGCGATGTAGCCGTACTTGTGCGCGCCCAACTCATCGAGGTAGTTGCTCACGATCTCGCGCACGAACTCCGGCACCTGCCCCTCACGCTCCAGATAATCGACCTGCAGCAGCAAGCACTCCCGCAGGTCCCGCGCGCCCACGCCCACCGGCGCGACTTCCTGCAACCGCTTCAGCACCCACTCGGTGCGCTCGGGGGTGCTGCCCATCTCATCGGCTATGGAGTCGATCGGGTACTTGAGATACCCGCTGTCGTCGAGTGACTCGATCAGATAGTCGGCGAGCGGCGCGTCCTCGGTCGGTACCACGGCGTGCAGGTCGGCGCGCAGCGAGTCCTGCATGCGAATCTCCGATGCGACCAGCGACATCGGGTCGAAATCGTCATCCTCCACAATCGTCGAGGGTTGGGTGGGGGCGGAGTAGTTCTCGTAGAGGAACTCCAGCTCGTCGCGCACCGACTCCTGGGTGTCGTGCTCGTCCTTGGAGCAGTGGACACAGCGGCCCTGCTGCATCACCTCGCCGCACACGCGGCACGTCTCGAAGTCGAGCACTTCGAGTGCGGGGTTCTGATGGATCTCGCCAGAGATGGTCTGGCGGAGCTCCGCGAGCGAGAGGCTCAGGATGTGGTTCGCCTCGATGAGCGAGGGCGATACCCGCACCGTCATCTCCTGGGTAAAGTCGTGGGACATCTCCATGACGGGCGCTCCTCGCACTATATGCTCGTTTGTCGCTCTCTCAGTCCGCGCGGATTATAACACCGGACCTACCGAGAGTGCAATAGAAGCGCGCGGCCGTGGCATTATCCTTGCGGCACGACCGCCACAAACTTGCATAATTGCAGCGGGGGCTAGGCGTAAGCCGGCCTTTCGTTGCTTTCGGGGTCCTACATCATGACCACTACCACGCCGCCATGGCTCGCCCATGTGCTGGAGGTGACGACTGGCGCCCTAATTGCGCTTGATAGCCATGGTCGCATCGTTGGGTACAACACAAGCGCCCACCAGCTATTCGCTCCTGCCGATGGCACCACAGCCGGTATCGCTTTGCCGAACGCGCTCCACGAGGGGGTTCGGCGCGTGCTGAGCGGAGATACCACCAGGGCACAGGGTGAGTTGGCGGTGGCCGGGCAACGCGTTGGCTATACGGTACGGCCAGCGGGCAGCCAGCCGTTCGGTGAGCGGATCGTATTTGTGAACGCACAGCGAGTGGAGAGCGGGGGTGACTTCCTCGCGATCGCGGCGCACGAGTTGAAAACACCGCTCACCGCGATCAAGGGCGGGACCCAACTGCTCCAGCGCAGGGTAACACGCGGCGAGTCACCAATGAGTGACCGCGATATCGAGCTCCTGCAGTTGGTTGCCGGGCAGGTCGACAAGCTCACCGGTATGGTGGACAACCTGCTAGAGGCGTCCCGCCTCGTGCGGGGCGGCTTGGAGATCAAGTTGGAGATGCAGAATCTTTCCGATGTGATCCAGAACATCGTCCAGGAGTTTGCCGTGCCACCCGGGGCAACGTTGGCAGCATCCGATAGGGTCGTGCATGCGCGGTATGATCCCCATCGCGTCACACAAATCATGCGCGCGCTGCTGCAAAACGCCGCCGATGCGAAGCCCACGGAGCCGGTCGGCGTTTCCGTGCGTGCGACCGGCTCCACCGCCCAGGTCACCGTCGCGGACACGGGACGGGGCATCGTCCCCGAGGACGAACCGCACGTCTTCAAACGCTTCTACCGGGGTGTGGGCGCGGGCACCCATCTGGGCCTCGGGCTATACATTGCGTCCGAGCTAGTGCGCCTGCAAGACGGTCAAATGTGGCTCTCCACCACGCCCGCCAAGGGTACGACGGTCTCCTTCACGCTGCCCTGCGCCTAATCGCGGGCTAGCAGGTGCCGTGCGATGATATGGACATGGCGGCGCATTCTGGCTATCATACCCGGCAGCCAGAAGGGACACCAGGCGTATGAATCTACACGAGCACCAGGCACGCGCGATCCTGGCGCGGCACTCGATAGCCGTTCCGCCCAGCCGGGTGGCCGGATCACCCGAGGAGGCGGAGGCGGCCGCACGGGAGATCGGCGGCGAGGTGGTCATTAAAGCGCAGGTGCACGCCGGTGGGCGCGGCAAGGCGGGTGGAGTGAAGCTGGCGAACAGCCCCGTCGGCGCGCGCGAGACCGCTGCGCAGATCCTTGGCATGACGATCAAGGGCCTGATGGTGCGCCAGGTGCTCGTCGCGCCTGCTGCAGATATCCGGCGCGAGTTCTACCTCGGCTTTGTCCTAGACCGCGGCACGCAGCGCGTCGCGATGATGGCGAGCGCGGAGGGCGGCATCGACATCGAGGAGGTAGCCGCGCGCATGCCGGAGCGCATACTGCACGTTCACGCCGATCCCCTTGCCGGGTTTCAGCCATACCAGGGGCGCGAGGCGGCGTTCCGGCTCGGGCTCGACGGAGAGCATGTACACCAGTTCGCGGAGATCGCCGCAAAGCTGTACGACGTCTTCATGCAGAACGACGCGAGCCTCGTGGAAATCAACCCCCTGGCTGAGGTCGGCGACGGCGGGCTCCATGCCCTCGATGCGAAGATGGTGATCGACGATAGCGCGCTGTACCGCCACCCGGAACTCGCCGCGCTTCGCGACCGCTCGCAGGAAGATCCTGGTGAAATAGGGGCGGCAGAAGCGGGTATCTCGTACGTCAAGCTCGACGGCGAGATCGGCTGTATGGTGAACGGCGCGGGGCTCGCGATGGCGACGATGGACACGATCAGCCAGTCTGGCGGACGGCCCGCCAACTTCCTCGATATCGGTGGCGGCGCGAAGCAGGAGCAGGTGACAACGGCGTTGAACATCATTCTTGCCGAGCCGAACGTCCGGTCCGTCCTGATCAACATCTTCGGCGGCATAACCCGCTGCGACATGGTGGCGCGCGGCATCCTCGCTAGCCTGGAAGGTGTGGAACGCCGGGTGCCGATGGTGGTGCGGCTCGTCGGCACCAACGAGGAGGAGGGGCGACGCATCCTGGAGGGCGCGAACCTGGCCGCCGCCACGAGCCTTGCGGAAGCAGCGGAGATGGCGGTCCAGTTGGCGAAGAGCGATGCGTAAGCAGGCAGATGGTGCGCGCATGCACAAAGATACTCCTAGGAGGCGCACATGAGCGTACTTTTGATTGCCTTGGTACTTCTCGTTCTTACTGCGCTCGCCATAGGGGCCGCACTGGTGGGCTTGGTGCTCGCGCGCCGAGGGTAGGCGTCGCGATCCAAGGAGGACGTTATGCTTGGACTGGGTGGCCCAGAACTGGCGATACTCTTGGTGTTACTCGTGGTGTTCGTGGCGATAATCGCCGCCGGTGTTGCGCTGGGCAGGAGACTTTAGCGGCGGGGATAGCTGCGGACGGTCCGTGCCGCGCAAGTAAGGTTGTGGCAGACGGTGAACCTGATGCACAGGATAGGCCAGGCGGTGTTCGACGTATGGCATTGAACGGCCGGGGTATCGATGGACGTCAACGCCCGAAGGGATGAGGACTTGACCATACTCGTCGACAAGGACACACGACTGCTGGTTCAGGGCATCACGGGGCGTGAGGGTGCGTTCCACACCGAGCAGATGGTGCAGTACGGCACGAACGTCGTGGCAGGTGTCACGCCGGGCAAGGGTGGGAACTCAGTCGCGGGCGTGCCGGTATTCGACACGGTGCGGGAGGCGGTCGAGGCGACGGGGGCGAACACCTCCATCGTGTACGTGCCAGCGCCCTTCGCGCCCGACGCGGTGTACGAAGCTGCCGCGAACGGCATCGGGTTGATCGTATGTATCACAGAAAACATCCCTGCGCTCGACACATCGCTCCTATATCACTACGTGCGCTCCCAGAGCGCCCGCCTGATCGGCCCGAACTGCCCCGGCGTCATCACGCCGGGGGTGGCGAAGGTCGGGATCATGCCCGGCGCCATCCATACGCCTGGTCCGTTGGGGCTCGTCTCCCGCTCCGGCACGCTCACGTACGAGGCGGTCGCTGCGCTGACGGCGGCGGAGATCGGCCAGAGTACGGTCGTGGGCATCGGCGGTGACCCGATCGTGGGTATGAGCTTCCGCGAGGTGCTCGAACTCTTCGAGAACGACCCCGAGACGCGTTGCGTGGTGCTGATCGGGGAGATCGGCGGCACGGCGGAGGAGGAGGCAGCGGAGTACGTGCAGGAGATGTCGAAACCCGTCGTCGCGTTCATCGCGGGCCGGACCGCGCCGCCGGGCAGGCGGATGGGGCACGCGGGCGCGATCATCAGTGGCGCGGGCGGCTCAGCGCAGGAGAAGGTGCGAGTGCTCGAGCAGGCTGGTGCCCACATAGCCACCAGCCCGGCGGAGATAGCCGACTTGGTCGACGTCGCGATGGCATCGGGGTGAAGCGCGCCGTCGCGGTGGCATGGGCAGACGTACGTGGCGCATAATCACGCCAACGCTTTGCGCTAGCCGCGTCGTGTTTCACGTGAAACAACGCGCAGCCCATCACTGATGGCAAGATTCAGTGGGCGGTTAGGCAACACTCGCTTCTAGGATCGAGATGCCGGCGCCGGTGTCCATCTCCTGCTCAAGGTGGAAGCCAGACTGGGCGAGGAGCATTTCGTACTCTTCTCGTGTGCGTTGCCGGCCACCAAGCAGCGTCAACATATGAATGTCTAGCATCTTCGACCAGTCCGGGCCGGAGTCACTGGGGACGATCGTCTCGATCAGCAACACCTTGGCATGCGGCGGTGCAGCCGAGCGTATCGCCCTGAGTATCGCGACGGACTCTTCGTCGCCCCAGTCGTGAATGATCTCCATAAGTAGATACGCATCGCAGCTCGGCAAGGCATCGCAGAAGAAATCGCCGGACTGGAGGCTCAGGCGCTCCGAGGCCAAGCTCGCGGCATCCTCAATCACATGTGGCAGGTCGAACAGGACGCCTGTGGCGCCCGGCTCAGCGTCGAGTATGGCGTGCAACAGGTGACCGCTGCCGCCGCCGATATCGCCGATCAGGCCAAAATCAGAGAAGTCGTAGGTGGCGAGTATTCCCGCAACTGCACCATGCGCCTTGGCGCTCATCGCCGCGTTGAACACGCGACCTGCTTCCGGATGCTGGGAGAGGTATGACCAAAATCCCTCAGGGAACACTTTGGCTGCAGCCGGAAGTCCGGTGCGCACGGAATGATCCAGTGCATCGAAGGTCTCCCAGAAGACCGGCAAGCCGAACATCCGGGCGAAGGCACGTATGGACTGTGGATGATCAGTCTGCAGCAGCCGTGATGCCGGTGAATGTGAGACCCGGTCACCCTGCGTCTCGAACACCCCGTGTGCGGCGAGCAGGCGCAGGACACGGGAGAGCGCATCGGGATGGGCGCCTACCGACGCCGCGAGCTCCGCGGCGGTGCGCGGCGTCTCGCCTAGCGCGTCCGCGACGCCGAGGTCGGCGACGACGTGCAGGCATCGCGGCAGGCAATAGCCGCCGGCGATCACTTGCACCGTAACGAAAGGATTAGTCTCAACCATGGATACCCCTCCTCGCCTTGCGTGATACACTGGACACACTACACAAGCACCCTGACTATAAGGAAGCCTGATTATAAGGATTCCTTAGCAACATGTCAACCCCTATGCCGGACTCTCCTGACAGTCTTCCCTCGACCGGGCTGCTCTGCACTGCCTACAACGTGCTGGCGGCGCGCATCTTCGCGTCCGTCGTGTCCGGTACCGAATTCGACGACCTGCGCCCATC
>JADDPA010000106.1 GCA_016782125.1 Thermobaculum sp. | reverse complement strand
AGACTTCCTCACGCATGTCCAATAAGAGTTAGGATGTCTCTTTTCAACAGCTGCCGCCGAGCAGGCTGTGAAACTGGTGAAGAACGACTTTCGCAACAACCTCAAGCGCTATGAAGCGGAGAGACCACATCGAGACCGAGCAAGACCCTATCGAGTCACGCCGTAGAGCGCAGGGGCTCGTCGGGCCCGAGAGCACAGCCTGGAAGATCAACGCCGAGGTTGCCACGCTGCTGGGCTGGGGGCCCGCGATGGTGATGCAGTTCGCCCACCCGCTCGTCGCCGCCGGTGTCGCGGACCACAGCGCGTTCGCGAAGAGCACCCGTGCGCGCCCCGGCCGCCTGCACGGCACCGTGCGGGCGATGCTCGCGCTCACGTTCGGCACGCACGACGAAGCGTTGCACGCCGCGGCGGGGATCAACACGATCCACGACTATGTTCAGGGACAGCTGCCCGCGCCCGCCGGCATCTTCCCGGCGGGAACCCCATACTCCGCGCACGACCCGGAACTCCTTCGCTGGGTGCAGGCTACCCTGCTCGAGTGCCTGCCGCGCGCGTATGAGCTCTTCGTGGGGCCGCTCACCGCCGCGGAGAAGGATCACTACTGCCAAGAGGCGAGCGGTGCCGGAGCCCTGCTCGGCATTCCGGAGGGGTTCCTGCCGGCCAGCACCACGGAACTGCACGCCTATATGGCCGCGATGATGGCAAGCGGTCAGATCGCCGTGACCCTTACCGCGCGCTCGCTCGCGCGGGAACTGATGAATCCTTTCTATCCCCGGTTGCTCTGGCCGCTGTACTGGCCGTTGAAGCTCGCGACGATCGGCCTGCTCCTCCCCGACATCCGCGATGCCTACGGCTATCCATGGTCGCGCCGAGAGGAGCAGGCACTGCGGATCTTCGGGTGGCTCGTGCGCCATACACTGCCATCGTTGCCGTCCCTTATCCGCCGCTGGCCCGCAGCCCGCCGCGCGGCAACCTAACGCGGCACGGGGGCCTCTTCGTGGAGCAGTTCTTCGGCCCGCAACTCCTCCCACACATCCATGGGCACCGCTATGTCCAGCGCCTGAAGGTTCTGCTCCACCTCCTGTGGGGAGACCGCGCCGACCACCATCGAGCTCACCGCCGGGTGGGCGAGCGGGAACTGCAATGCCGCCACCCGCAGCGGTACCTTGTGCCGGTTACAGACGGCCTCAATGCGTCGTACCCGCTCCATGATCTCCGGCGGGGCATCGGCGTAGTTATACTTCGCCCCGGCGATCGCCCCCGTTGCCAGGATGCCGCTGTTGAGCACGCCGCCAAGGAACAGGGCGATCCCCTTCTCCTGGCACAGAGGGAGCAGCTCGTCGAGCGCGCCCTGCTCGAGCAGCGTGTACCGGCCCGCGAGCAGGAAGCAGTCGAAGTCGGCGTTGCGCGCGAAATGGGCGAGCATCTCGGCCTGATTCATGCCCGCGCCCACCGCGCGGATCACCCCTTGCGACCGCAGGTCCGCGAGTGCGGGGAACACCACGTCGAGCGCCTCCCGGGGATGATTATCCGGGTCGTGTATGTGGAGGATGTCTATCCGCGGGATGCGCAAACGCTCCAGACTCTCCTCGATGCTCCGCAGCACGCCGTCGCGCGTGAAGTCGAACTGCAGAGAGCCATCCGGCAGAACCAGACGCCCGACCTTCGTCGCCAGCACGTACGCATCGCGCGGGACACCGGATAACGCCGCACCAAGCCGCCGCTCACTCATGCCCGCGCCGTACAGCGGCGCCGTGTCGAAGAACGCCACCCCGTTCTCCAACGAATATGAGACGGTATCCAGCGCCTGCCCCTCCGGGGCGGACGGAGGCAGCTTACCCAGCGGCGCGCAGCCGAGTCCCAGCACCGGCAGCACGAGCCCGGTCCGTCCAGCCTCCCAGGTTGGCATATCCTGAAGCAACGACTCCCTCCATTCCCACAACACGGCCTCAGCCTGCCCGGTATCTATCCGAATACAAGCAAGCCCGTGGCCGCGTGCATGGGGGCGCGCTTTATGCGGCACGCTATCCACAGGAGGTGGAAATATCATGTCGAATGTGAATAACTTGATGGCTCAGGTACACGAGGACATGGACGTCTACTGCTCCGATGGGGAGAAAGTGGGTAGCGTCGGCGACGTCAATATCGGCACCACGTCCGAGGTCACCAGCACCACAGTCGCGGAGGAGCAGAACTTCCTGCAGATCAAGCGCGGCTTCCTGGGTCTCGGCAATGATCTCTGGGTCGCGGGCAGCGATGTTCAGGACATAAGCGATGATCGCGTGACGCTCCGGTGCTCGAAGGACGAGCTAGCGACGATCGCGCACGACAATATGCCGACCACGCCCGGCCAGGGTGGCGGTGACACCGGGGGAGCGGCTGCTCCCGCTGGTGGTGTCTTGCCTCCGTCGGACATTGCACGCACATAAGGCTTGAGGAGCGGGGGTCACGAGCACGACTATCGCCGAGGAGTGGGGCGTCCTCTGGATAGAGCCCAGCTAACTAAACTTGGGCAATGATTACCCGGCCGCTGTGTGCAGCAGGTAAGGGAGAGTCGGGCGAGGCACCGGTACGCCAAAGATGGGTTGGCGACAATAACGCATTACGAGACGTCGACCATCCTTGGTCAGGGCGTCGGAAACCGGGACCCGGATGCGGACGGGGCGAATACCGCCAGCGCAATCGGCTTTACTCTGCGCCTGGGCACCATAGGGTCGACGACCGGGCCGCTCGTCTGATACCCATATCGGCGTAACGAACACGGCAAGATTGTCAGCAGGGGCACAGCGTACCGTGCCCCTGCTGGGATAAGCAGCTATCAACCGGCGCACATCCCAGACCGGTACGCGGATCCGAGCGCGTGCTGTCGAGGCGGTTCCCCACGGCCGCCTCTCTATCGCTGGTTCGCAGGAGAGCGTGCTCATCCTTCCCGCCGCGCTGGATCCTTGGAATAAGTCCGCGTGACTCGTGTATATCTCATGACATGCATGGTTACATGAATAGACGTTAACAGTAGAGGCCGTGGACATGTGGAAACAAGGCGTAACTCCACGCGGTTACACGTGTTTCCATGTGTACGGGACCGTGGACAGATCTTGTTGCTTTTACACACTGTTTATAACTTCCCCTCATGCTGTTTATTTCTACACATGCCCCGGCGCCTTATGCACCATGACTGTCCACAATCCACATGTCTTATCCACCGACTTATCCACAATCCACCGTCCTTTTCCACCAGCGGCTTGCCGTTCATGGTTGTGCCGTTCGGCATAGGTCGGCCACTCCGAGGTTATGCACCGTTTTGTGGACAGAGTGTATAACTCTCGCCGAGCACTTCCGTCGCAGGGTGCATGTCCTTGCGGGCTTCATCGAGCTCGAATGAACTCCTACGCTCGTGAGCGACAGCAGCGCATCGGGATATGGGGTCCGGTGGGGTCACGGGAGGTGCCATGTCGCTGAAGTGGCGTCCTCCACCCGGTCGGTGAGGAGTAGCCTGGCGATCGTCTGCCGTTGCTTGTCAATCCTCGTTCGCAATAGCAAGTCCAGGCGCTCCACGGCGGCTACGCGTTGTGGGTCGCCGCCCCGGAGTGCCTCCGACATCCGATCCGGAAGGCCGTCCAACTCCCACTGGAGCATATCCAGTCTTCGCTGGGCGCGTTCTAACTCGCTCATAAGGTCTCTCACGCATCTACGCGGACGCAGTCGGCTTGCCCAAACTCTGGCTGGAGCCACCGATGGCACGAGCACCCCGACGTTCCTTGTAGCCCGTCTATCGCGCTAAAGCACAAAAGGGGCGAACACTCAAGTTCGCCCCTTTCATGGTTCTACGCTGTCGTCTTACCGCGCTATGGCGGTGTTGCGCGTCTCCCGGATCACGGTCACCTTGATCTGCCCAGGGTAGCTCAGGGTTTCCTCAATCCTGCGCGCGACATTCCTGGTCAGGCGTGAGGCCTCCAGGTCGTCCACGTCCTCCGGCTTCACGATGATGCGCACCTCACGGCCGGCCTGGATCGCGAAGCTCTTCTCGACGCCGTCGAAGGAGTTGGCCACGTCCTCGAGCGCCCGCAGCCGCTTGATGTACTGATCGACGCTCTCCCGGCGGGCACCCGGCCTGCCGCCGGAGATCGCATCCGCCGCGGCGACGAGCACCGCCTCAACCGTCTGTGGTTCTTCCTCCTCGTGGTGCGCGGCGATCGCGTGCACGATCTTCGGGCTGCGCCCGAGCCGCTTCGCGATGTCCGCACCGATCAGGGCGTGTGGCCCCTCGACCTCGTGGCTCACGGCCTTGCCGATGTCGTGCAGGAGCGCTGCCGTCTTGGTGACGTTCACGTCCGCACCCACCTCAGAAGCCAGCGACGCCGCGATCCACGATGTTTCCACTGCGTGGTTGAGTTGGTTCTGACCGTAGCTTGTCCGGTACTTCAGCCGCCCCAGGAGCTTTATGAGATCCGGGTGCAAGCCCTGGACACTCGCGTCCAGCGCGGCGCGCTCGCCCGCCTCCTTCATCTCCGCGTCGATCTCCGTCTGCGCCTTGGCAACGAGTTCCTCGATGCGCGTGGGGTGGATCCGACCGTCGCTCACCAGCTTGGCGAGCGAGCGCCGCGCCACCTCGCGCCGGACGGGATCGAAGCCGGAGAGCGTGATCGCCTCGGGTGTGTCGTCGATGATGACGTCCACCCCGGTCGCCTGCTCGAAGGCGCGGATGTTCCGCCCCTCCTTGCCGATGATCCGGCCCTTCATCTCCTCGCTCGGCAGCACGACGGTCGAGGTGCTCGTCTCCGATGCATACTCGGTGCCGAGCCGCTGGATCGCGTACGAGATGATCATCTGGGCACGGCGACCGCCTTCTTCCTTCGCCTCCGCCTCGATGGCACGCACCCGGCGCATCGCGTCGTCGCGGGCCTGCACCTCAACCAGTTGGATGAGCTCGGCCTTCGCTTCTTCGCGGGTCATCTGTGCGCGGCGCTCGAGCTCCTGCACCTGTTGCGCCTTGATCTGATCTGCATCGGCGCGGGCCTTCTCGATCTCACGCTCGCGAGACTGAAGCCTCTGCTCTCGGCCATCGAGGGCGTCGAGCTTGCGATCGAGGTTCTCGTCCTTCTGCTGCAACCGGCGCTCGATCCGGCTCAGGTTCGTTCGTTGCTCCCTGACCTCTGCTTCGGCCTCGCTGCGAATGCGCAGCGCTTCTGCCTGTGCGTCCAGCACGAGTTGCTTCTGCTTCGTCGCGGCCTCCTCGTTCAGGAGCGAGGTTCGGGCCTCGATCTCCTGGAGGTTGCCGTTCGAGCGGGAGCGGAGGTAGAAGTAAGCGCCTGCACCGCCTGCAAGCACGCCGAGAAGCAGAGATAAGGGGACAAGTATGTCTGGCATTGCTTTTCCCTCCTATTCTGTTTTTAAGGTTCATTTGACAGCCGCCCGATACGCGCGAACGCGGCGGGCGAGTAGGCAAAAACCTTTGGCTCTGGATAGCGAAATCATAGCCCGGCAAACGCATGACTGTCAAGACAGCCGTGGACCGGACAGGCCGTCGGGGACCCTGCTCTCGGACAGAGAAACCACGGCGGTGAGCGGTGCTGGAGCAATGGGCACAATGGCGCAAGCGCCACCGTGATCGGTCGCCATCATCGCCGACGGGGCAAAGATCACGTTGGTAACTTGTGCTGGTGATGGCTCGATCCCGTGACAATGCCGGTGCTCCATGTGTGCCAGCATCATCGCGCGTTATGCGGGCAGCGAAGTGAGGGGTGCGATAAAGATATGTTCCCGTGAGGAGCAAGGCGACACCTTGCCGATGTTGATTGGGATCGGGTTGCTTCGGCAACGTATGCGGCATAGAAAAAAGGCCCCCCTCGTGAGAGGGAAGCCTTTTTGTTCCGTCGTGACTACTGAGGTTTAGTAGCCGCCGTAGCTGCTGGTCGAGCGCTCCGAGCGCTGCTGCTGGAAACAATCCGAGCAATAGACCGGGCGGTCGCCGCGGGGCTGGAACGGTACCTTCGCGGGCCTGCCGCAGGAATCGCACGTCACATCGAACATCTCGCGCGGGGCGCTGGAGTAGCCACCACCACCACCGCTGGAATAGCCACCACTTCCTCCGCTGGAGTAGCCACCGCTGCTCCCGTAGCTGCTATCGCCCGTGCCGCCACTCTGCGAGCGCTTGCGGGCAGCACGGCAATCCGGGCAGCGCGTCGGCTCGTTCGTGAGCCCCTTGCTGGCGTAGAATGCTTGCTCGCCCTGGGTGAAAACGAATGGGGTCCCACAGTCCCGACAGGTAAGGGTCTTGTCCGCGTATGCCAAGGTAAGTCTCTCCTATATGTAACTCTTGCCGCGTCCGATCGACTGGTACCACGTCGCCGGCCAAACCCGTACGTAACTGCAAACTGTGGGGAAATCACTCAACCAAAAGAAGGTAGGCTAGATAGATGTAGTCCCGTTTGCGCGGCTGGGTACTAGTATAAGACATAAGACACCTACAAAGCAAATATTTCTCACCCTTTCGGGTAGGAAAAGCCAGTTCTCGGGTATTGCAGGGGCACTACTCACCCCGACCAGCATGACCCCGGCCCGATATCAACATGGTTTTCCACCACTTGTCCACCGGGTGTGGATAACCGGGCCGTATAGTGGATAAGTCTATGGCCGCTGGAGCAGAAACGCGTAGACGGCACGCCAGCCCAAAAGGAAGATGCCGGTAAAGACGTACGAAATGATGGCGAACACCAGGCTGAACTGGCTCCCGAACAAGGTGTTGCGCAGCAGCAGCGCGATAGCGATTCCCACCGCCCACGCAAGCGCTGAGCGGAGCAGGAATGCTCGCCGTCCTCGCCGTAGGGCGTACGCGCCGAGTACGATGGCGGACGCGAACCACCCGATCACGAACGGCAGGCCGATGCGGGCGCCCTCGGTGAACAGGTCCGAGGTGCGGTCGTGGTTCGCGAACCCGACCACGAGGAACGCCACGAGGGCTAGCGCGTCGCCAAGGGCGAGTAGCCGGACGGAACTCTGGGCTCTCGCCTGGGACTGCAGTCTCATCTGTACCCTTCCTGCTCGGACCGTGTTTCCATCGTGGCGTCTGGAGCCGGTCCGGCTGCCGCTCCCCACGCCGTGTACCTTCCCATGATACCGTGTATCCATCAGCGCTCGGGTCCTGCGTCCCCTGGAACGGCGCAACCGTTACCCCCGCCAGTCCGGGCAGAACGAAGCACCGGTGACCCCACGCTTCGGCACCGATCCGCTGACCAGCCGTGCGTGACCAAGGTGCACAGCGTCACCCCCATAACTACAGGAGTCTATATGCGAAGTGTTTGCGTCTTCTGCGGATCGAGCGAGGGGGGCAATCCGGCGTATGCGGCTGCGGCGCGGCGGATGGCCGCGGTGCTCGTGCGGCGCGGGCTGCGGCTCGTATACGGTGGTGGACGCGTGGGACTGATGGGCGCCCTGGCCGACGCCGCGCTGGCCGCGGGCGGCAAGGTGATCGGCGTGATCCCCGAGGCGCTCGTCAGCAAGGAGCTCGCGCACCGCGGTCTGTCGGACCTGCGTATCGTCGGCACCATGCATGAGCGCAAGGCTCTGATGGCCGACCTCTCCGATGGGTTCGTCACATTGCCCGGCGGTTTTGGCACGCTGGAGGAGTTCCTTGAGGTGCTGAGCTGGGCGCAGTTGAGCATCCACGCGAAGCCGTGCGGTCTGCTTGACATCGAAAACTACTATGGGCCAATGATCGAACTCTTTGACCGGGCAGTCACAGAAGGGTTCGTGGTCCCCGACCACCGCGACCTCGTGCTCACCGAGCGCGACCCGGACCTGCTCCTCGACCTGATGGAGCGTTACACGCCACCGGTCACGAAGAAATGGATCGAGCCGCAGGAGCGGTGAGGCGCGGACCAAGCTGCGCGGTCGTCGCCTGCGTGGAAGCGTTATCCAGCGTGTGGTACGATAGCGACACCCCGGTCGCGGGGCAGACGATGATTGAGGTGATAGACGTGCCACTTACGCGCGAGAGCGCCTGGCTCTCAACGGTCTCCAACAAAAACGGCTAGTCCGCTGCTTACTCCCACGGCGTCCTCGTAAGCAGCAGGACGGACGCACTCCTTTCGGCTCCCCCGTACCCACAGCGGGACGCGGAGCTCTTCCCGGCGTGCCCTCCTGCTTTGAACACCACCGCACGGGTTTCAGGAGCAGTGCCATGCCCATACCACATCAGACCTACATGCAAGTTATCCAGCGCCGGCTCGTCGGCAAGGAGGGTGCCGAGCGCGTCCGCGTGCTTCGCGCCGCACTCGACGAGCTGCCCGGCTATAAGAACGGCCCATACGCGGACCTCCGCAAGTGGGTGATGGACCAGATGGAGGAGAGCCGCGTACGCTCGCGCGCGACCCACCGCGACAGCATCGCCGTGCGCCGCGAAGGGGCGGCCCAGATCGCGCTTGTCGGCGCGCAGAACGCCGGCAAATCTAGCCTACTGCACGCCCTCTCCGACGTGCAGATCAAGATCGGCAACTACGCGTTCACGACCCTGCGCCCGGTCCCCGCGCTCACGCGCATCGGTGGTGTACTGGTCCAGCTCGTGGAAATCCCGGGCCTGATCGCGGGCGCGTCCGAGGACCGCGGCGGCGGGCGGGCGCTGCTCGGCGTGCTGCGAGGCGCAGATGCCATCGTGTATTGCCACGACGTCACCGTGCCGCTCGATGCGCTGCGCGAAGTGCGCCGGGAGGTCGAGTTCGCGGGGATCGATCTGCCCGCCATCCTTGCTGCGACGAAGGTCGATGAGGCCGACGGCGATACGCACGCCCGGCTGCGTGCCGCCGTGCCGGATCTGCAGGTCGTGCCGGTCTCGGTACTCGACGACGACAGCCTCGAAGCGTTCAAGCAGGAGGTGTGGCGGCTGACGGGGCTGCTCCGCGTGTACCTGCACCACGACGGGGAGACGAAGGAGGAGCCGCTCGCGCTCTGGCCCGGTGCCACGGTGGCCGATATTGCCGAGAGCATCCACAAGGACGTCGGCGCGCGGAGCAAGGGGGGCCGTGTGTGGGGGGCATCCGCGCGCTTCGCCGGCCAGCAGGTCGGTCGCGATCACCCCGTCCAGGACGGCGACACCGTTGAAGTCATTGCATGACCGGGTGATACGCAATCCGGTTGAACCCTACCCCATGT
>JADDPA010000206.1:11343-31988 GCA_016782125.1 Thermobaculum sp. | reverse complement strand
CACGGCTCTCCTAGTGTGTTATCCGCCACACTCAAGCCAACCTAGCCGACGTGAATGGCCGGCCTGCGTGCCGGGTCGGGTTCGGCCTGGCGCAGTACTTCATGCGTTACCGGGGCGATGTCTCCTTCCCCGAAGAGGATATAGCGCATGAGAAACTTTAGCGGGTTCCCCTCGGTCCAGCCGAAGTAGATGTGTGGCCGCTTGCCAGTTCGGTCGCGGAGGTAGAGCAGGATCGCGGCGATTGCGTTGGGGATGGACGCGGCATCGACCCGGAGCACTCGAAAATTATCCAACTGATGCCCTGTGAGCCGCAAGGTCGGCGCGAACTCAGACGCATCGCGCACGGTAATCTCGAGGAACAGGACGGGCTCACCCGGCGGGATGTTGCTGCTTTCCCGCTCTTCACGCTCCTTGAGAAGATACTCGCGCTCGCTCCGGTCATCAGGATGATTCGCGATGATCCGTATCTCACCGTGCTGTGCCGCGTCGTCGATGAAGCGGTCCGCCATCTCATCGGTTTCAATTGCCGTGACGCGCAACTCCGTGGTACGCCACACCCGTGACACAAGCGACGTCACGATGATCCCGCCGATGAAGGCGCCCGCGATCGCAATCCCTCCGGGAGCTTCCATGACGGTGATCGCCGTTGTATAGATGAAGATCAGCGCGACGATGCCGAACCAGACAGCCGCCCGTGTTTGTTTCCTCCGCATGGCGGAGAGCGTCACGGCGATTGTCGCGGACGTGATGACGGCAAGCACGCCGGTGGCATACGCGCCGGCTTGCGCCTCAACACCGGCACGGAACAGGATTGTGACCAGAAAGCAGATCGCCGTGAAGATAAGCACCAGCGGGCGGGTTGCCCGAGACCAGTCGGGCGCCATCCCGTAACGCGGCAGGTATCGCGGCACGATATTGAGCAGGCCAGCCATCGCCGACGCCCCGGCGAACCAGAGGATCGAGATAGTGCTCAAGTCATACACCGTGCCAAACAAATCGCCCAGGTACCCGTGCGCGACGAACGCCAACGCCCGTCCACTCGCCTCTCCGCCCGCTTCAAACTCCTCATGCGGGATCAGCAGTGTGGTTACCAAGCTGCTCATGATCAGCAGCACGCTCATGATCACCGCTGCAGATGTCAGCAGCTTGCGCGTGTTGCGGATCCGTCCGCGCGGCTTCTCCGGTGAATCGTCCGGATCGCCTTTCACCAGGGGCATCACAACCACACCGGTCTCGAAGCCGGAGAGTCCGAGCGCGAGCCGGGGGAAAAGCAGCAGTGCCGCACCGAACATTAGCAAGGGATTGCCGTGCGTCCGAAACAGGTCGCTGCGCCAGTTGGAGATCACCGACGGGTTCTGCACGATCTCAATGATTCCCACGCCCAGCACGATGAGATTCAGGCCGATATACACCGCGACTAGCACCACCGCGATACCGATGGCCTCTGCGAACCCCTTGAGGAACACCGCTCCCAACAGGGTGATCAGGGCGAGTGTGATGGGCACTTCGTACCCGTGCAATCCGCGCGCGAATGGGTTTTCAACAATATGCGCCGTGGCATCCGCCGCGGAGAGGGTGATCGTGATGATAAAGCCGGTCGCGACAAACCCAATCAGGCAGAGCACGAACAGCTTTCCCTGCCACCACGGGAGCAGGTCGGCAAGCATGGAGATGGAGCCGTCACCGTGTGGGCTCTGGTCCGCGACGCGCTTGTACATCGGCAGGGCGCCGAACAGCGTGATCAGCACAAGGATGAGCGTGGCGACCGGTGAGAGTGCCCCGGCCGCAAGCGCGGCGATGCCTGGCTGGTAGCCGAGCGTGGAAAAGTAGTCCACACCGGTCAGGCACATCACCTTCCACCACGAATGCTGATGATGGGTCCGCTCGCGCTGATGCGGACCTTCCATTTCTTTAGGATGTCCTTGGAGCAGCCAACGCTTCACGCGGTTCGCGGGCTGCTGCCCCACTACACCGGTCGATGCCATTCAGTCCTCCTGCTCGCGTCGTCGCAGACTCTTCGCGGCGCTATCAGGAACGATAGCGCACCAGATTATCACAGCACAGAGCATCCGGCCGCGCGGCCAAGCGAGTTGCAAGCACGGTGCCAGCCAGGACGTGAGGCTCCGGCACCCTGCCGTTTCGCGCCAACCGGGTCCACCCATAACGGTATACTGGTGCTGGCCGGAGCGCGGACTCGACTCTACCGGCCGAGTGCCCAGGAGGGATCGATGGCTACGGGAACCGCGCTCGTCACAGGTGCATCCGGCTTTGTTGGGCCGTATGTCGTGGCGGAGATGACACGTGCCGGGTGGACGGTGTGGACGCTCGACCGGTCCTCAGTACACCAAGAAGGCACGTTATCCGTGCGTGCGGACCTGTGCGAACGCGATCAGGTCCGCCGGGCCGTCGAGGAATCGCGGCCAGACGTTGTGCTTCACCTGGCTGCGCAGAGCTCCGTCCCCCTCTCGTTCAAGGATCCCGCGGGCACCCTCACGTACAACTTGCTCGGCGCGGCGAACCTCTTCTATGCCGCGGCCGACCTGTCCCCCGCGCCGCGGGTGGTCTCGGTGGGTTCCGCGGAGGAGTACGGTGCCGTGCGGCCGGAGCAGTTGCCGATTGACGAGGAACAGCCGCTCGCGCCGGTCAGCCCGTACGGCGTGAGCAAGGCCGCGCAGAGCCTGCTCGCGCTCAGCCTACTCGCCAGCCACGACCTGCCGATCACGGTGCTGCGCCCCTTCAACCACACCGGCCCCGGCCAGCGGGCCGACTTCGTGGTGTCGGCGTTCGCTCGCCAGGTCGCTCGCATCGAGGCCGGCTTGGACGCGCCGGTGATCCGGGTTGGCAACCTCGATGCTCGGCGTGATTTCACGGACGTGCGCGACGTCGCGCGGGCATACCGGATCGCGGCGACACGGGCTGTGGCGGGCGAAATCTACAATATCGGCTCGGGTCGGAGCGTACCCATTCGGTGGATTCTAGAGGAATTGCTGCGCCTCTCCATGGCGCAGGTGTCAGTGGAGACGGACCCGGAGCGAATCCAGCCCGCGTCCGTTCCGGAGCTATGCGCCAACCCGGAGAAGTTTCGGCTGGCAACGGGCTGGGAGTCCCAAATTGAACTGGAGCAGACCGTACGAGACGTGCTTACCTACTGGCGGGAGAAAACAGAGGGAGAAAAGCGACGCACATGAAGACGGCACTTATAACCGGCGTGACGGGACAGGACGGATCGTACCTCGCGGAGTTCCTGCTTGGTAAGGGCTACCGAGTGATTGGGATGGTCCGCCGCACCAGCTTGGAAAACTTCGGGCGTATCGCCCATATCCAGAGCGACATCGAGCTGGTGACCGGAGACCTGCTCGACCAGCTCTCGCTCATCAACCTCCTACAGAAGCACCAACCGGACGAGGTGTACAACCTGGGTGCACAGAGCTTCGTGCCGACGAGTTGGGATCAGCCGGTGCTCACGGGGGAGTTCACGGCGCTGGGCGTGACGCGCATGCTCGACGCCATTCGCCTCGTGAGTCCCCAGTCGCGTCTGTACCAGGCGTCAAGCTCTGAGATGTTCGGTAAGGTGCGCGAGGTCCCGCAATGCGAGACCACCCCGTTCTATCCGCGCAGCCCATACGGCGTCGCAAAGGTGTACGGCCACTACATCACCGTAAACTACCGCGAGAGCTACAACCTCTACGCGTGCAGCGGCATCCTCTTTAACCACGAGTCGCCGCGGCGCGGGCTGGAGTTCGTGCCTCGCAAGGTGTCCTACGGCGTGGCTCGCATCAAGGCGGGGCTACAGTCCGAGCTGCGCCTGGGCAACCTCGATTCGAAGCGCGACTGGGGCTACGCCGGTGACTACGTCAAGGCGATGTGGCTGATGCTACAGGCACCTGCGCCGGACGACTACGTGATCGCCACCGGCGAGACGCACTCGGTGCGCGATCTCGTCGAGGTAGCCTTTTCGCACGCCGGTCTGAACTGGCAGGATCACGTCGTGATCGACAGCCGATATCTGCGGGCCGCCGAGGTGGACCTGCTCGTCGGCGACTACTCCAAGGCTAAGCGCGAGCTGGGCTGGGAGCCAGAGGTCGACTTCGAGCGTCTCGTCAGCATGATGGTGGACGCGGATCTCGCGCTCGTGGAGGCAGGAGTCGACGTTCCGGGCGCGTCGATCTGAACTGGCGCGATACATAGGGGGGATGCGTTGCCTCACGATGCGAGGCGCAAGGGACGCGGCGATACAGGCATAGATGAAGCCGGTCGGTGGATTCGTGTCCAGTCGTTTGACAACTATGGCGTTGTCGACCAGAAGAGGCACACGTCCGCGTCGAATGGGTCGCCGCCTAGCCGCTCTTGCTAGCGCGCACCCCGACTTCTGCCGCCGTACGGCGGGGTTCAGGTAACATCCAGAACACGATGGCCCCCGCTATCGGGAGCATCGCGGCGTTGAGCCAGAACGGCGTCGCGTGGCCGACGTTGTCGTACAGCCAACCTCCCACCAGCGGTCCCGCGCTTGCGCCCAAACCAGCCGCCGCGGCGTAGATCCAGAATGATCTCCCGCGCACATCCCCACCGCTCACCTCCGAGACGATTGCGTCCTGCGCAGGCACCGCTGCGGCAACGAACAACGCTTCGAGTATCCAGACGCCGCTCAACAGCGCGAGGCTCGGCGTGAGCGGGAACAGCAAGGACACCGCGCCACTCGCCGCGAGGGCGATCGCGACGATCGCGCGCCGGCTGTAGCGGTCCCCCAACGTGCCCAGCCTCCCCGGTGCGAGCGCGTAGACCAGCGCCGAGGGCGCGGACGCCACACCGATCCAGAACTCCGTCGCAGCGAAGCGGTCGCGCAGGTACAGCAAGGTTATGGGTGCGAGCATCCCGAATGCGGCGGCCACGAGAAACGACACGCTGAGCAGGCAGAGCAGAACACCCACCGGTGCGGGTCGGAAGGCGGGAGCCGCCAGCGGGGCCGCCTGGGGGCGCACGTTGCGGTACACGAGGACCAGCGCGAGCAGGTTGGTCAGTGCAAAGATAAAGAACGACACCCGCCAGCCGGAAAGCAGCCCGAGCACGACGACCGCCCCGTACGACGCCATCGTGCCGAGGATCGAGCCACTTGTAAACGCCGTGGCAAGCCAGCCATAGCGGCGTCCGCTCGTGTCCTCGCGACCACGGTCAGCCAGCAACGCGTATGTGGCGACCCAGAACAACGCGCTCCCCAACCCCTGCGCTAGACGGGCCGCAAAGAGCACGGATAGCGAGACACTGCCGGCAAAGAGCGCCGCGGCGAAGATATAACACACCGCACCGGCGAGCAGGAACGGCCTGCGCCCCAGCCGATCCACAGCAATCCCCGTCAACGGGCGGACGATCACGCCCGTCAGGTGGAACGCCGCGTACAGCAGGCCGACCTGAAACGTGGTCGCTCCCAGGTCGCGGCCGTACAGCGGCAGGTACACGCCGAGCAGCCCGGCCGGCATCGCGAGCAGGAACGCTGGAGGGTAGATCGTATTGCCGCTCGGCCATATCAGCCGGGTTGCGTTCTTCATACCACCAGTATGACCGGGTACAAAGGACAAGCCCACCACACCGTAGAGAACGGCCGTGGAGGATTCTCTGGTCGAACCACCGCATCTGGGTGTCGGCATCGTGGACTTTCGATGTCAAACCTCAGTGGGACGACATAGGACTCAGCGCAGGTCGGGAGCTCCGTTGCCGCGTCGTCACCCGATGCGGGCGGATGCGTATCCACCAACGAGACGCCCGTCAACCGGTAGGGTGCGGTCGTCGGGTGCTCACGGGGCGGTCTGGGTGATTCGGACAACACGCGTGCTCTTCGCGGGGATGCTGGTCTGGAACGTGGCCACCGTCTTTTCGGCATTCAGCCCAATGTGCATCTTCTGGCGAGTCACCATTTCCTGCCCGGCGACGCTTCCGACTGATGTCATCCCATCCCGATTGAGGTCCACGGTCACCACGAAGCCGCGCTGGGGGGTGTCGGTCGGATTATGCAGCGTAAGGTGGAGGGTGTTCGTGCTGACGTAGCCGAATCTTTCGATCCACACGTTGCCATTCGATGAACGCGCGTTCGTGATCGGCTCCCACCCTGCAATGGCGAGTTTTCGGAACAGCGGCGTGTACCTGGCGTAGATAGCGCGATTCTCATCCGTCACCCACCCGAGCCGCTCACCGCCGCGATTGCCTCTTGGACCGGGGAAGATGCCATAGAACAAGCTCTCTTGCAGGCGATCGTCGATCTGCGCGGCCGTGAGCGAGCCGTCTCCCACGCGGGTATCGATCGTGGTGACCGGACGCTGATAAGCCGCCGTCCGCTTCAACATCGCGAAGCTGTCCGCGGTTACCCCCCATGCAGAGCCGTGCCAGCGTGGCAGGCCCTCCTCGATCCCGAAGTAATCGATCAAATCAGCCCCGACGAACCCCGCCGGGGTCACCTCGTTGGCATTGAAGTTTGCGCTCAGGAACATGTCCTTGCTGTGAAGGTATTGTCGCAGACGCCGTATATGCTCGTACATGGAGAAGACGACGCGCTGTACCACGCGTCCGCTGTCGTAACTAAACCCCAGCGGCATATCTGTCAGGGCCCAGTGCGCGCGGCAATAGTCGTCGGCCCAGCGCCGGTGGCCAGAGGTCGAATCGAGATGAATGCCGTCGAGCCTGCCTCCGGTCGTCGCCGCCTGTTCGATCGCACGCTCGACTTGATGCTTCTGCACGGCGACGATCCAATCTACGCCGGTGGCGAAGTCGGGGTCCGGGTTCTGATGGTACTTCAGGTAGCGCCCGTAGATCTCGAGGCGCAGCCTGCCGTTCTGGTCGCGCGATGTGGAGTTCAGCGCGCCCTGTGATTCCTCCTTGAGTCGCGTCTCGACATCGTTTCTCGGGGTGATCGAGGCGTCGGCCCGCAACTTGGCCAGCGCCTGTCGGTAGGTGAGCATCGGACACCGGGCGACGCCAACCGGACATCTCGGCTGGAAGAAGCGCCAGTGGTGGTTGTACGCGGCCGTGTAGATCTTGCGGGTGTTATCCCATGGTACGAAGTCGGTCCCCCAGTCCCGATGTCTACCGGTGCTGTCGGTGCCGAGGCTGACCATGTTCAGGCCAAGGCCGAAAGGCTTCGACTCGTCCGCTACGGTATCCGGGGAGTCGAGTTCCTCGAGGATGGGCTTGATGAACCAGCCGCCTTCCCGTGCAGGATCGGTACGCCGCACGAACGCTTCCGGTTGGATGGCGTAATACTTTTTGGTCGCGGCGCGAAAGCCCCACGCCGGATTGGAACGATACAGGTAGAACGTGAAGGTCCCGCGGCCACCTAGTTTGGTTGCCGCCTTCGACACCGCGAGGTCGAACGTGATGGAGAGACCCTGCCTGCTGTCATACACCATCCGCGACATGCGCGGCACCTTCAGTGGCATCGCCACGGATAGTGCCGATGAGCCGTCGAAGATGGTGGCGTAGGGGTACCGCGATGGCTCGGGGGTCTGCGTCGTGTTGAACTTGTACGGCGTGTTGGGCATGATCGTGCGCGACTTCCGGACGTAATCCGCCCACTGCCACCCAACGGCGTCCACCGGCAGGGTATAGGTGATCTGGAACCCCCGATTGGTGGCAACCGAGTTGGTGCGCGCAGTGTCCCTTACGGTGCCATCGACGCGGATGTACTGAGCGGTCGCGCTGTACCTGGCCTTAAAATCCAGGTTCTGCTGCGGAAGCGCCGCGGTCTGCCGCAAGCTCCCGTCGCGTGCTTGCGCGACCGAGCCCCTGATATTGATTGGCTCCTCCGCGAGCAACTCGCCCAAGTAGATGTCATCAAACCAGGCGGTACCGCTGCCGGCATTGAGCAGTGCCGTTACTCGGACCCTCGACGTCGCACCCAACGACTTGAAACCAACGGACTGCTTGTTCCAGTTCGCGGTGTTGGTGTATCCGAAGGTGTAGTAGGTGGCGAGCACCTCACCGCTCTCGTTGAGTTGCTCGGCCTTTACCTGGACCGGCCCGCCACGTGGGCTCGTGATGGGGGGATTCCCGGCGAGCGTGCTTGTCGGCAGCACATCGCGCGCCCGCGACCATGCGGTGAGAAAGTAGTAAGTATAGGGGCGCACAGGCACGACGGTCGAAAACCCGCCCGACGTGGTAGTCGCGCGATTGGACACGCGCAGTGAGCGAGACCCGGTGTGTGCGGCGGCGGCGTCAAGTACGGGCGGCGTCGCTCCCTGAGTGATGCGCCAACTATCCGGCACCCGGTTCCGATCGGTGTCCGCTTCGAACCCGGCGTTGCGCAGCAGGTTAGGGTTCTGGCCGACCATTCTCATAGAGAAGCCACCACCCGATGCGAGGCTGGGAATGGTCCGGGATCCCGAGGTCACGCGCGCTACGGTACCGTCGGGATTCAGCGCCAGTCCAAGACCATCACCCGTCCTGAGGGGAGCCAGCGACTGTGCGGAAGCCGCCGGGCTCACCGCCGCTTGCTGCACGACGAGCGCAACGAGGAGCAGACCAACCACCGAAAGGTTCAACGAGCGGGGCGAGCACGGGAACAGTCGCCGGCTGTACAAAGTGACACTCCGTTTCCATCTTTGGATTGGGGATTGGCTGCATTGAGGCGCGGGGACAGCAGACGGTTCCTGCTCATCCTCACTCGGACCTGCGCTCATCCGGTAGCCGCGAGAGATCGACCACTCAGGTGACAGCTCCTCTTCCATAGCGGAGGGTGTGCGTTCGTGTTGCACACGGTACAACATTCGCGCCGACAGCGCAAAGACCAGACCGCTAGCACATTATTGAATTTTCTCAATCCCAGGCGGCAGATCTGTTGCATTCTTCACAGAGTTGCCCAGTCGAGCAGCCGGGCAGCGACAACCGCGTCCCCGCCCGCACGCCACCACCGGACGAGCACGGCGGCAGCGGCGGCTCGAGGTTGCGGCTCCCGCCGCGCGGGGCTATACTTCTCCCCACCTGGGGAGGCGAGTAATGGCAAACACGGTCTACATCATCGGACACAAGAACCCGGATACGGACTCCATCGCGGCGGCCGTGGGCTACGCGGACCTGAAGCGGCGCACCGGCATGCCGCAGGCAACTCCCGCCCGGCTCGGCGACGCCTGGCCCGAGACGCGCTACCTGCTGGAGCGGTTTTCGGTGCCAGAACCGACGTTGCTGACGGACGTATACACCCGCGTCGGCGACGTGATGAACGCGCATCCCCAGTACCTCCCAACCGACGCGACGATGCGGGACGCCGGTGCCGTCATCGGCGAGAAGCGCATCGTGCCCATCGTCGACGCGGATTGCCGCCTTGCCGGCGTAGTCACGCTCGACGACATAGCCGCTCGATACCTGCGGGAGCACGACCTGGCGAGCGGCGCGCAAAGCCGCATTGCCGTCTGCAGTATGGTTCGAACGCTGGACGGCGAGCTGCTCGCGGGAGATCCCGATGGCGACTGGCAGGGCCGTGTTTGGGTCGGTGCTATGCGCACGGAGAGCATGGTGACGCTCGTGCAGCCGGGGGACATGGTAGTTGTCGGCGACCGCGAGCGTCCCCAGAATGCCGCGATCGAGCTCGGCGTAGGCTGCCTCGTGGTCGTTGGCGGCATCGCGCCCTCGGCTGAGACAATCGAGCTTGCGCGTGAACGCAACGTGCGGCTCATCAGCACCCCGCATGACTCCTACCGTGTCACCCGCCTCCTGAACCTGAGCGTCCCGGTCTCCGAGATCATGCGGCGCGACGCCGCTTACGCCGACCTGGACGACCTGGCGCGAGAAGCTGAGGAGACGCTCTCCGGACGGGAAACCGTCGCGCTTCCGGTGGTGGACGCGGACCGCCGGCTCGTCGGCATCGTCTCCCGCGGCGACCTGCTCCGCGCGCGGGGCAAGGGCGTGATCCTTGTAGACCACAATCACAGCACACAAGCGGTCGATGGGTTGGAGCAGGCGCAGCTTCTGGAAGTGGTTGACCACCACAACCTGGGCGACCTGCACACGCCGGAACCCATCTACATGAAGCTGGAACCTGTCGGCAGCACGAGCACGATCGTCGCGGAGCTGTACCAGGACGCGGAACTCGAGCCGGCCCCGCCCATCGCGGGGTTGCTCGCGGGCGGGGTGGTCTCCGACACGCTGCTGTTCCGATCTCCGACCGCGACCCAAAGGGACCGGGCTGCCGGCGCGTGGCTCGCTGGATTGGCCGGCATCAACCTCGATGAACTCGCACAGGGAATGTTCCGCGCCAACTCGAATTACGAGCACACGACCCCGCAAAAGCTCTTTGCCTCCAACCTCAAGGTGTTCGAATGGGGAGGACACCGCGTGGGGATCGGGCAGGCGGAGACGGTTGACATCGCGTACTTCGAGCAGCACGCTGAGGAGTTCCGCGAGGAAATGAACCGGCTGAAGCAGGCCGAAGGCTGGGATTACTCCTTTTTTCTCGCGACGGATATACTCGCCCAGAGCAGTAAGATGTTTTTGCCAGGTGATGGGGAGCGCGGGCTGGCGCTCCGCGCCTTTGGGATCACCGCAACCGATGGCAGCGTGGAGCTACCGGGTGTGGTGAGCCGCAAGAAGCAGGTTGTCCCGCCGCTCGCCCGCGAGCTCACGTAGGGCCGGCCCCTGGCACATGGCTTGCCTCTTGACGGGTGCAATGCAGCTTCGGAGGTGAAGTGCTTATGGAATCTTTCAGGGACAAGTTCAACAGCGTCGGCGACGCGCTGGACTCTAACGCCTTTACGTCGGCTGACGACGACCGGAACGAGACGATCAACGAGGTGCCATCGGCCCAGGACCTCAACGAGGGCTCGGAGCACCAGAGTGACAGCGCGGATCAGCAAGGGATGACCGCCACGAATAACGACGCGGCGCCGAACCAGGATCGGTAGGACACGCAGGAAGGTTCCAGCCAACTGGCTGGGCCGAGGAGGAGTCGTGAAGATAACCGTCAGCGCACCAGGTATGAATCAGGACTCGGACACCGCCGCGGAGGGAGCAGCGGCACAGGGCAACGAGTCCACAGAGCACGATCTGCCAGAGGGCACCACGGTCGAGGATCTCATCGCCCGGCTCGGGCTGAGCGAGTTCAGGCCGGAGATGGCGCTCGTGAACGGGGAGCAGCGCGACCCCGGCCACACCCTGAGCGAGGGTGACTCTGTTGCCCTCAGCGGCCCGCTCGGTGGCATGTAGATGCGGGAGGCCCAATATCTCGGCGTATGGGGCATGCTTGCCGTGCTCGCCGAGCGCATATATACTACGGTCAATCGAATACGCCACAGACACTGAAGGATACGCAGTAAGCATCGGGGTATGGTGATCAGAGAGCGGTCGTTCGCTGCGAGTCCGCCACCGCCCGAGTGCCGAAATACCATCCCGAGTCGCGAGCTGAACGCCAATGGAAAGTAGGCCCCGCCGGTAGCCCACCGTTACAAGGGCGGTAGAGCGGGCTCCCGCACACGGAGCCAACCAAGGTGGTACCGCGGAAGACACCCCTCCGTCCTTGTGACAGGAGGGGTGTTTGTGTCTGGATGGAGGTACACCTATGGTCACGACGACACAACGGCTTCCGATAGAGGAACAGCTCGCGGCGATGCGCAGAGGCTCGGAGAAGATCCTGCCCGACGAGGCGGCACTGCGGGCGCTGATGGAGCGCGCGGAGGCGGAAGACAGGCCGTTGCGGGTCAAGCTCGGCATAGACCCGACGACCCACGACCTCACGCTTGGACACACTATCCCGCTGCGCAACCTGCGCCGGTTCCAGGACCTCGGTCACCAGGCCGTGCTTGTCATCGGCGACTACACCGCGACCGTCGGCGATCCCTCGGGCCGCAGTAAAGCACGCCCCCCGCTTACCCACGAGCAGGTACGCGCGAACGCCGAAACCTTCCGTGAGCAAGCCGGGAAGATCCTTGACCTTGAGCGCGCCGAGGTGGTGTGGAACAGCGAGTGGCTGAGCAAGCTGACGCTCCAGGAGTTGATCCGCATCTGCGGACAGGTCAGCGTGAAGCGGATGCTGCAGGGGGAGTACTTCGGCAGGCGCATGGAAGACCCCGAGCAGACGATCTTCATGCACGAGATGTTCTACCCGATCATGCAGGGGATGGACTCCGTCGCCATCCGAGCGGACGTGGAGCTCGGCGGCACGGACCAGGAGTTCAACTGCCTGATGGGCCGCGACATGCAGCGCCAGCACGGACAAGAGCCACAGGTCGTGATTACCAGCCCGCTGCTCCTCGGGCTGACCGGCCCGGAAAAGATGAGCAAGAGCCTGAATAACTACGCCGGAGTGGCGTGGCCGGTGCAGGAGCAGTTCAACCGCCTGATGACGATGGCGGACGACCGGATGGCAGAGTACTACCGCTTGCTGACGGACGTACCCCTGGAGGAAGTCGAGCGCAGGCTAGCCGCCGTGCGCAGCGGCGACCGCGACCCGCGCGTCGCCAAGAAGGACCTCGTGACGCACATCGTCGCCGGGCTAAATGGCGAGCGGGCAGCCGTGGCCGCGGCTGAGGAATACGAGCGGTACGCCCAGTTGCGGCGCGCCGGTGGTGCGGAGAGCGCGCTGCCCACGAATATCCGGGAGGAGACGCTGCCCGTTGGGCCCGACGGCGTCCGCCTCAGCACCGTGCTCGCGGCGACGGGGCTGGCTGGCTCCGGCGGCGAAGCGAAACGTCTGATTGAGCAGCGCGGTGTGCGTGTGCGGGGTGAGGTCGTCGCGGACAAGAATGCTACGTTGAGACCGGGGGAGGTCGAGGGCACATTGTTGCAGGTCGGGCAGAAGCCGCCGATATTGCTCCGAGAAGCTCCATGACGGAGATTCAGGTCGGCGACGGTATGCTGCGGCTCGTGCAGGGGGACATCACGCAAGTCGCCGCGGACGTCATAGTTAACGCCGCGAACTCCGCGCTCGCCGGAGGTGGTGGCGTGGACGGCGCGATCCACCGGGCCGGCGGGCCGAGCATCATGGCCGAGTGCCGCTCCCTCGGCCGCTGCCCTACCGGCGGCGCCGTCGTGACGACCGCAGGCAATCTTGTCGCCCGCGTCGTCATCCACGCGGTCGCCCCGGTCTGGCGAGGCGGTACGCAGGACGAGGCGAAGCTTCTAGCGAGCGCGTACGGAGAGAGCTTCCGGCTGGCGAAAGAGCACGGCGCGCGGAGCATCGCTCTGCCCTCTCTGGGTACCGGCGCCTATGGGTACCCGCTGGATCAAGGAGCCCCGATAGCGCTTCGTGCCGCGCTCGACCATCTCGGGACTGGGGAGGCGCCAACGCTCGTGACGTTCGTGCTATGGGACAATCGCAGCCTGACGGCATATAAAAACGCCATCTCAGACCTGTTGGCTACGAACGAATACGACAGCGCCAGGACAGTCGACTCAACGCCGTAGGAGCAACCGGTCGTGGAGCTCAAACGGGAACACACCGCGCTTGGACTGAGGATGTGACCTGGGATGGAGATAGGTGATGTCGGGAGGTGAGCCCACCCCGAGCACACATGATGCGCTCGGGGTGGGCCGGGTGGCGTTGGTCACGGGGGTGAACAACCCTCTCGGGATTGGCGCGGGGATCGCCATCGCGCTCGCCAGGGCGGGGATATCGGTCTTCGCCACGTATCTGGCGCAGCCCGTCGAAGAGTATGGAATCGACCCCGAGGAGGCCGCGCGTGCCGTGGAACCGGGCGAGGCGCTCTACCGGGAGCGCAACTCCCGTAGCGCCGACGATGTCGCCAGCCGGATCCAGGCGGCGGGATGGCGGATCGAGACGTGGGAGGCCGACCTGGCCGATCCTGGCGTCGCAGGGGCGCTGTTCGACCGGGCGGAAGCGGCGTTCGGCGGCGTCGATGTGCTGGTGAACAACGCAGCGTACAGCGTCCGGGACAGCTTCTTGCCGGTGGAGCGGCTGGAGGGCCGGAACACCACAGGCAAGTTCGGGGTAAGCACGCTGACGGCGGAAGGGCTGGACCGGCACTGGCAGGTCAACGCCCGCGCCCCCGCGCTGCTGATGACCGAGTTCGCTCGCCGGCATATCGCGCGTGGGGCGGCGTGGGGACGCATCGTGAACGTAAGCTCCGACGGCGCGCCCGTGTTCCCCGGCGAGGTAAGCTACGGAGCGACGAAGTACGCACTGGAGTCCCTGGGCAAGAGCGCGGCGGCGGAGCTCGGCCCGTACGGTATCACGGTGAACACCGTCTCGCTCGGTCCCATCCAGACGGGTTGGATAGGCCCGGAGCTTGCGGCTGAGGTGGAGCGGGGCACCCCGCTTGGACGCGTTGGGCGGCCGGAAGATGTTGCGGACGTGGTTGCCTTCCTGTGCTCGGAGCAGGCACGCTGGATCACGGGGCAGACGATTTTCGTGGGCGGCGGGCACCGGATGGTGTAGATCACCGCGCGCGGCACGCCGCCTGCAATTCCGGGTCCTGCAAATAAAGATCGGAAAGGCGTGAGGATGACAAAGGCGACGGACATCATGGGTGGCGCGCTGCTGGCGGCGGGTGCGGTAATAGCCGGCAGGGAGGCGCTGGGTAGACTGCGGGAAGAGGACCTGGCGGGGCAGGTCGCGGTGATTACCGGCGGCTCCAAGGGGTTGGGGTTCCTGATGGCGCGGGAGCTCGCCATGGAGGGCTGCCGGGTGGTAATCTGCGGTCGCAACCAGGAGGATCTTGCGCGGGCACAGCGCACGCTGGAGGAGCGAGGCGCACGCGTGCATGCCGTCCCGTGCGATGTCTCCGACCGCGGCCAGGTGGAGCAGATGCTCGATGAGGTCAGCCGGTTGCATGGACAGGTGGACATCCTCGTGAACAATGCGGGGATTATCCAGGTAGGTCCTGTCGAGTCAATGACGTTGCGCGAGTATGAGCAGGCGCATGCCGTGATGTTCTGGGGGACCGTGTATCCGACGCTCGCGGTGCTGCCGCAGATGCTCGAACGACGCAACGGGCGGATCGTGAACATCACGTCTGTGGGCGGGAAGGTAAGCGTGCCACACCTGCTGCCCTATAACTGCGCGAAGTTCGCCGCCGTGGGCTTTTCCGAGGGGCTAGCCGCGGAGGTCGGCTCGAAGGGGGTGCAGGTAACGACGATCGCGCCCGGTCCCATGCGGGTCGGATCGTATCCGAATATCGCGGTGACCGGCAACCAGGAGCGGGAGTATGCATGGTTCGCGCTTGCAGCGAGCATGCCACTCCTGTCGCTGGCGGGCGAGCGCGCGGCGCGTCAGGTTGTACGAGCGACGAAGCGCGGGGAGAGGGTTCGGATATTGTCCACGCAGGCGAATCTGCTCGCCCGCTTTCACGGCCTCTTCCCCGGCACAACGGTGCGTCTGATGGGTGTGGTTGACCGGCTGCTACCCGGGTCGGATGGTCCTGTCGGAGAAATCGCCCCGGCGCGCGAGGTAGAGTCCCGGCTAGAAACTCCCCTCTGGCGCGCTGCGACGTTCCTGGGCCGCCGAGCGAGCCGAAAGTATCAGCAGCACGAAGGATGAAGTAAGGACGCGGGAGGACCAGGTTGCAGCGACAGATCAGGGAAGGAACGACGCTCTAGCAGGAGCATGGCCCACCGTCGGCACAGCCGTCGCAGCAGTAGGCCTTACCGGCGCGTATGACGGGTGCGGTATAGATCTCGTCCCGACAGGCTTCACAGCACAGATTCGTACCGCGGCCCGCCGACGTCGGGGTTATATCGGGGGTTGCGAGGGTGGCGCGTGTGTAAACAATACTCATATAGCACGCTCTCAGTTCCCCACTACGGCACTGCAGCCACTATAGGCAAAGCACGTCAATATACGGTCAACGCGACGGTCAACATTCAGTTAACATCTCTCCGGCTCATGGACGATGGGACGGCTGGTCGCGGGTATCCGTAGGGGAAGACTCCCATATGCCGGATGAATGCCTTGTGTAGCATGTGTCTCCGCATGCGCCGGCACTGACACTTACTTGAGTTGGCTCGCAGTGCGCAATGTGATGCAGTATTGCCGCGAAGGATTCAGGGCCGGGACTGTAGAGTTCTTGTACACTGTTACAGGCCTGCAAGCACTATGGAGACTAAGGCTGGGATTACGCTGGTCAGGGCTATTGCGCTTATCCCCGGCGGTTTCTCGCCGCGATCCAGCGAGCAACAAGGAGCGGCGGTGTCCCAAGGACTACCGTGAGTATCATGGTGACGGGCAGGCAGCACACGAAGCAGCGGCCTCTCCGTCCAGGCTGTGCCGGATCGTACATATCTACTCCCTTGCCATGAACGCCATGGTCTTATCTATCCTGACCGACGAGCAAACCACACGTCGGACGCCGCGTGATGTTTGAAGATTACCAAGAGGATGCTGCTGGGGCGTGCAATTGAACGCCCCAGCACTGCATCCGCCTAACTCGATGTCTGCTGGTACTGCTGCCGAAACTCCGGGAAGTACCGCTGCAGGTCCTCGGTGGTGCTTTGCGTCGCCGACTGGGTAAGGCCGCTCGTGATGTTGGTCATGGTTTGGCCCTGACCCTGTTGTACCTCGTTGCGCGCCTTCAGCACCTTCGCGACGATGGCCGCAATCAGAAGCCCGCGCGTCCCGCTCAGGTTCCTGTTGAGGATGTCCGGCATGCGGCTCTGCGCAAAGTCCTCTGCCTTCTCGGTGACCGCAGCCACCACACCGGCGCGTAGGGAGGTCTGCCCCACGATCGGCTCCAGGTTCTTCTCCAGCATATCGCGCAGATCACGACTCACGAACTGCCTGGTCTTCTCGACAGTCGCCGGTACGAGCGCCTGCGTGATACGATTTACCTCTTGCTGGTTCGGTGCGACAGCGGATTGAGTCGATGGAGCAGAAAAGCTCTGCTGCAGCTGACTGGCTTGCTGTCGGACGCTCACGGTAATCTGCGATACCTGAGGCGCCACGGCAGGCTGTGCGAATATTCCCACACCGGTGGCGATGCTCAACGCCGTGAGTGGGTGCTGCTGGACCTGCTGTCTCGTGGTCGTGCCGAGGTTGCGAACACTGTCTGAGAGGCTGCTGGTCGCAGTGGACACTTGTTGCGAAGCCGCAGTAGCCACGGTGCCCGTAGTTTCCGCCACCTGACCGACCGCATCACCTGCAGTGCTCGCCACCTGCGAGGCGACATTGGACGTCGTCTCGACCACACCGCCTGCGACATCCGAAGTGACACTCGCGGCTTGTTGTGCGGCGCTTGTGACCGTCTCACCCGCGCCCTGTGCCGCGCTCGTCACGGTATCCGTGGCGCTGCTGGCGGCACCCGAAGCGGAACTGCCTGCCTGGGAAAGGGTGCTCGTGGCAGTGTCCGTCGCGCTGCTGGCCTTCTCTTTGATTCCGGTCGAGGAGGAACCAGTGACGCTCCCCGAGCCGCCTGAGACCACGCCCTGAAGCAGCGAGCCGGCAACGAGTGAGAGACCGAGTGCCGCGAGCGGCCTCTTGCGTACCTGCTCGCTGATACCTGATGTGACACTACTGAGCGTGCCCTGCCCGCTAGGACTGCCGCCCTGCAACGATGCGGACATGTCCGAGCGGGTCTGAACTATATCCGCCTGGATTTGATCTGACGTAACAGCCATTCTTTATCCTCCTTTAGGCTACGTATGGACTTTTGCGGGATAAGATCCAGATTCTTCAACTGTCTGCTACCGCGTCCGGCTAGTACGACGCCTCCTGTAAGCAGCGCCCCTCCAGATACGAGATAGGCTAGCCAAGGTGGCATGCGGGTCGCCAAGAGACGGACAATGGCCTGCAATACATAGGCCACGCCGTATACTGCCACAACCCCACCGCCCACAATCATCGCACTGGAGCGGATCGCCGGGGTGACCTTTTCGATGGTTTCCCGCTGCGCCAGTGCTAATTCCTGACGCAGCAGCTTCATGCCGTTCTTCGCTAGTCCGGCGAGTTTGGCCATCGATTTGCCACCCCGGCCGGTATCGGCTGAGTTATCAGCGAGGGGCGTACCCGCTTGCACCGTCCCTAGGAGCCTGAGCGCGGATACAGGGGATCCTCGTCCGTGCCAAGTGCCTCTGGCGAGTCTAGAGTGGTGGACGTCACGCTGGTAGCCTCACCGGTGACCGGATCGACGTCAACGACGAGCACGTCCTCTCCCATTGCAGCGGTATCCGCAGCTCCCACGGTCATGTCGTCCGCGATGGGATCGGAGTACAGCGTAGACGCATCGGTCAGCGTAGCGTCTCCTGCAATCACGCCGCTATCCATTGTGACTGCATCTGCGTCTGTCACCGTCGTTGTTGTCGCCGTGCCATAGCCAAGATCAGCACTCGAGCTATATGACGTTGTGTCGGGTGTAGTGGCGGTCGTAGTGCTGCTCTGGCCAGACAGCTGACCGGTCGCAGAGCCAAGCCCAGGGAGCACAGTCGACCGGGCGAGGAACCCGAGGCCGAGGCCCACAAGGAGCGAGCGAAGTGGGTGCCTGCGTACCGCGCCGCGCAGGTCGTTCAGGATCACGCTTCCGCTCGGGTGCTCAATGTACTGCGCTGTCTTGTCGAGCACGTTCGCGGTCGTCTGAGCCACGGTCCGCTGGACCGCTGGAGCCTGCGGGCTCGCGCCCTTCTCCTGCATCGTGGCAGCCACGGTCTCGATCCTATCGGCGAGTGCATTAGTCACCTGATCGACCTGTGTCGTCACACCGCTCGTGGCACCCTGCACCTTGTCGGCCGCGGTGCTGGCAACCTGCCCCACTGTGTCCGTCGCCGTGGAGGCTGCACTACTGACCGTGTCGGTGGCACTCGATGCGGCGCCGCTGACGGTACCGGCCGCGGAAGACGCGGCACCCGTTACCGTGCCGGCGGCTGTCGAAGCGGCATCCTTCGCCTTATCCGTCACGCCCGTGCTCCCCTCTTCAGTGTAGTAGTCGGTTGCTACAGGGGCCACGGTTGGCCCGCCCACGACGCTAACCGTAGTCATCGTGCCTTCGAGCACAGCAAGAGCATCGGCCTCCCAATTGGCGACAACTCGGATCTTCTTCCCGCTGCGCGACACGATATCGCTCGTCAGGCCACTGCCGAGTAGCAACTCCTCTGCCGCCTTAGCATCATCCGTGGTGGGGTACTCTCTTACTGTAACGCGCTCAGAACTCATAACCCAAACCTCACTTCTGCTGTTTCGCTACCGGTAAAATCCGCGACCGGCCTGCGCGTCGCGCCAGGCTCGCACCCGTGCAGTTACCAGTACTTGTCGCACGCTTGGTGCCACCGTACAGTCTCATCGCTGCCTCGCGGGCACCGCTGCGACTGCGGTCACGGCTGGTTACGCACGGGGATATAATCGAGCCTGGTACATAAGCACAAAGGAGCAAGATAATGGCCGACGCGAGCGCGCTCTACCCGCTGGTGTTCCAGCCGGAGCTCAAGGATAAGGTCTGGGGTGGCCGCAGGCTCGCCGATGTGCTCGGTAAGACACTGCCGCCGGACGTGCCGATTGGGGAGTCGTGGGAGGTACACGGCGGAAGCATAATCGCGAACGGCGCCCACACGGGGCGAACGCTCGATCACGTGCGAGCGGACCTCCGCTCGTCGTTGATGGGCAATGAGCCGGCAATCGAGATATTCCCGCTACTGTTCAAGTACATCGACGCGAGCGAGTACCTGTCCGTGCAGGTCCATCCCGACGACGCATACGCGCGGGAGCACACCGGTTATCCCTACGGCAAGACGGAGGCATGGTATATCGTGCACGCGGATCCCGGCTCGAAGCTCGTGCACGGCTGGAAGCGCCCCACGAGTGCGGCGGAGGTCGAGGCTGCGGTACGGGAAGAGCGGCTGGAGGATCTGCTGGAGTATGTGCCGGTTATGGCCGGCGATGTCGTATACGTGCCCGCGGGGACGGTGCACGCGATCGGCGGGGGGATCGTGCTCGGGGAGATCCAGCAGAACTCCGATACGACGTACCGCCTGTACGACTGGGGACGGATGGGGTTCGACGGCAAGCCGCGCGAGTTGCACGTCGAAGATTCCCTGAAGACCCTCTACTATCTTCGTACCGAGGGGCACACAGTCCAGCACGCGGAGATGCGCGTCGGCGGCCTGATCCGGCGCTACCTGGTGGCGTGCCGCTACTTCGTGCTGGAAAGCTTGGAGGGAGAAGGCGACGGGGAGATCCCACCACCCTTCTCTAGTTTCCAGCTTGTCTCTGCGCTCAGCGGTCCGGTCCGGCTCGTGTGGGACGGCGGTGCGCTAGAGTTGGAACGTGGCCGGACGGCGCTGCTCCCCGCGGACCTCGGAGGATGCGGCGTGGTCGCGGAGGGCGAATACCGGCTGTTGCGGGCGTACGTGCCGGATCTGCTGCTCGACGTGACGGTCCCGCTGCGAGAGGCGGGCGTCTCGGAGGAGCGGATCGTCGCGCTCGGCGGCGATCGGGAGCACAACGACCTCGTGCCCGTGCTCGCGCAGATGGCACACACCCCAAAGGTGGAGTCCGACGATCCGTACGGCAAGTACTCGCACGAGCAGACCGAATCCGGGTAACCGACGACGACGTTATTGGAAGGGCATCAAGTGCAGTGCCTCAGCAGCGCAGAACTGAGGAGCCGATCAACCAGGTGACGTATCTTACGCGATCGACCTGAACCGTAGTGCGTGTCATCCCGAACCCGGTGAGGGATCCGTAGCCCCTCCCACGGATCCCTCGCACACTCAGGATGACAGATGCCGTGCTG
>JADDPA010000206.1:6374-11221 GCA_016782125.1 Thermobaculum sp. | reverse complement strand
CCTCGCACACTCAGGATGACAGATGCCGTGCTGTTAAGCCGCAGTCCGTATCAGCCGTAGTCCGTATCAGTGGTTAATACCGGATGGACGATGTGCATGGGCGTGTCGCACTGCAAGCCCAGGGGAGAAATGCACCACATCCGACCACGGCACCCGGCATAAGGGCACACCAGTACTCAGAAGTCGATGAGCTCCGTATAGGCCTCGATGATCTCGACGGGCAAGTGGAACCCCTCGGTGTAGTCGACAACCTTCGAGAGTACCGACTGCGCCTGTCCGGAGTCGCTCGCGGCGTACGTCACGAGCAACTCCGCGACCTGCCACTTCTCCTGGAAGTCCGTCTCGGCAACCGAGACGCTGTACTGGTTGCGTAACCGGGCCTGCAGGGAGCGCACTACCTGACGCTTGTCCTTGAGCGACTGACTCTCCGGCAACCGCAACTCCAGCCGGCAAACAGCGATTATCCCGGACGTGACGCAGACCCCGCGTCCACCAAGCCTTCCCACGAGGGACCACTTGTCGACGCCGATTCCACAACGCCACCGCGCATCGGGACTGCCTGCGGTTGATCGGCGCCCGTTCGACTGCACCTGCCTCTGATTGCGCAGGGTTGGCGGCGCACCCGTGCCCGGCTACGCATCAAAGTAGCTGGCCCATCCACAGTAGGGGTCATCCAGCACCGGATCGATGCAGACGTTGCGTTTACGCTTGGCACTGAGATACATACCATGGCCGAGATACACACCGACGTGAGAGATCTCATCCTCCGTGGGATGTCGAAAGAACACGAGGTCACCCGGCAGCACGTCCGCGAGATCACCCTCCCCCCGGCGCGGCGCCATTGAGAACTGATCGTGCGCGTCGCGGGGTACCACGATCCCGGCTCGGCCGTAGGTGCGGTACACCAGCCCGGAGCAGTCGGTTCCCGTGCAACTGCTCGTTCCGCCCCAGACGTATGGCAGCGAACGCCACACATCGAGTGTCGAGAGCACGGTATCCCGACCGGTCACGGCCACGGGCCAGGGGGCAATGTCGGCCACGCGCACACTGCCGGGCAGACCGGCGGTGTCGCGGAGATGAACGACCTCCGCGTCGCCGCCCATCTCGGAGCCGCAAAGGAGCGCACCAAGGGGCAACTCGCCACAAACCCGTCCAAGCTGATCCGTGATCGGGGCGCGAGCCGCAATGACCTGGTACCGCGGCTGATCGCTCGACGCGATGAGCGACTCTTGCAGCACCCACCCGGGATACCCGCGCTCGTCGAGAGAGGATGCTTGCAGAGGCAGGATAATCCGCGCCCACACGCCCGAACGCTCCAGCACGTGTACCGGCTCCCCCAAGATTACTTCCGTAACCCACACCGCATCTGAGGAGGCTGCCTCGCGAACGGGCGCAGCAGGGACACGTACGCGATAGTCCGAAGTCGCGAAGGCATGAGCCATGTTCATAGGTTCAGGATTATAGCACGGCGGTAGCCTCTTGGACGCCCGGTTCATCATCACGATAGGCATCCCAGGACCGGAAAGGCGTACCGGACAAACAGGAAAAGGTCCCGTGCGTCGATACGATCAGTCCCGGCAGCAATGCACACAACAAACCGTTGACTGACACCCCACCATCGTATACCAGGAGTTAGTCGGCGACGGTGATCTTTGTCTTCGCTTCCTCGCTCACGCCGACGTATTCGCAGTCGAGCAGCGTGTGAAAGATGGCACGGCGCAGCATTCGCACCTCATCCTCGTCAAGAAGCCCGGCGTCCGCATCCTTGTTAAGGCCCGCGAGCCGATGTAGCCGGTCCAGATAAAACAACTGCCAGCGGTCGTATGTTTTTACCTGCGGCTGGGTCGGCTCATCCTTGGCCGGTGTCTGCCCTCGCCCTTCGATTTCGTGCTGGTTCATAATCACTTTGTCCGATCTATCTACACAAAACAACGGGACGACGGCCCCTCATCCGAGTATAGCAGTCGCACGCACGATGCCAAAGCGACACACTGCAAGCACTTCTGGACACTGCCATGGGCCGGGGACTACAATTGCTCTCGCAACGCATATGCGCCAACGAACTAGCGAGGTACCTCGTGGCTGAACTCCGGCCGATCAAGCCGCTCCTGTACAACCCGGACCGAGTGCCCGATATGTCCGCGGTGATCACTCCCCCGTACGATGTGATCTATCCGCCGCAGCAGCAGGCGTACCGCCAAAGGAGCCCACACAGCGCGATTCATATCGAGCTGCCGGTCGCTATGGACGGACTTGACCCCTACCAGCACGCGGCGCAGCTCCTCGCGACCTGGGTGCGTGATGCGGTCTTGCTGCCCCAGGATGATGCGGCGTACTACGTGCATCAGCAGGAGTTCACGGTTCGTGGGAACCCGTATACCCGTACCGCGCTGCTCGCGGGCGTTCGCCTCGAGCCGTGGGAGGCGGGCGTGGTGCTCCCGCACGAGCGCACCTTCCGCGGACCAAAGCAGGACCGGCTCCAGCTCCTGCGCGCGACCGCGGTCGCGCCGAGCTCCGTGTTCAGTCTGTATGAGCAGCCCGATGCCGTGCGCGATGTGATCGAGAGCGTGACGCGAGAAGAGCCGCTGACCACGGCAACTGATGATGAGGTCATTCACCGGCTGTGGCGGATTGGCGCGCCGGAACAGATCCAGACGGTCGCGGAAGCGATGGCGGATCAGAAGCTGTATATCGCGGACGGCCACCACCGATATGAGACCGCGCTGGCCTACCGTGACGAACGCCGAGCCGGTGCTGACGGTGCGGACGAAGACCGGGCATACAACTACCTCGCGATGAGCCTGGTCGCATTCGATGATGCCGGCCTGGTCGTGCAGCCGACTCACCGGCTCGTGCGTGGCGCTTCGCCGGATGCGATCGCGACGATGCGCGCGTGGCTGAGCACATCGTTCAACGTGGAGACCGTCGAGTCCACCGAGCGGTCCGAAGAGGAATTACAGGCTTTGCTCGACGGCGGTCAGCCGTACGCGTTTCTCGTGTACGACGGGCAGGATCTGCTGCGGATTACGGCGAGCAAGCGATTGAGCGACGAACTCCCGCAGGACCGCTCGGAGGCGTGGCGCGCGCTGGACCTCGCGGTGTTGCACGAGCTGGTGCTTGGCAAGGCACTGAATATCCCGGCTGAAAACGTCGAGTCATACGTCTCCTACACGCGCGACGTTCCGGGCATGTTCCAGCAAGTGGACGCGGGTGACGCGCAACTCGCCTGTTTCGTGCGTCCCACAGACGTGCGGCAATTGCGTGCCGTCGCGGATGCCTCAGACAGGATGCCGCAGAAGAGCACCTACTTCTATCCGAAGTTCCCCGCCGGGCTCGTGATCAACCGGCTCGATGTCACGCTGCCCGCGCCGTTGGCGGTACGTACATGAGCCGCAGGGGCCGAGGCGGCGTAAGCCAGAACCTGATCCGGATCGCCGCGCTGGTGTTCATCGCGATCCTCATTCTCTCGCTGCTCGCACAGACGTGCGCACCGGTCTCGACCACGGTAGGCACCTAGCGGATGGCAGAGGGTACGCGCCGGCTACGCCTCGCGATGCAACGGCAGGGTCGGCTCACCGAGGGGACGACCTCACTGCTGCGGGGCATCGGGCTCCGCTTCGAGGACTACCGGCAGCGCCTGCTCACCCCGTGCCGTAACTTCCCACTCGACATCCTGTACGGCCGCGACGACGACATCCCGGAATACGTCGCCGATGGCACTGTGGACCTCGGCATCGTGGGCCGGAACATCATCGTGGAGAAGGGCGCCAAGGTCGAGGAATTACTCCCTCTCAACTTCGGCTTCTGTTCCCTCGTGGTCGCCGTGCCAAACGACTCGCCGGTCGCGGCGGCCGAGCAACTCTCGGGGCAGCGCGTGGCCACGTCGTATCCCCATTCCGCACGGGAATACTTCGAGCGGCTCGGTGCCGACGTAGAACTGGTGGAGCTTTCGGGCTCCGTGGAGGTCGCGCCGGCGCTGGGTATCGCGTCCGCAATCATCGACCTCACTGCAACGGGCAGCACGCTCGTCCTGAACGACCTCAAGGAGATCGCGACGGTCCTGGAGTCGGAGGCGGTGCTGATCGCGAACCCCCGAAGTTTCGCGGATCCACTGGTAAACCAGGCGATCGACCGTCTGATGGTACGGATCAACAGCAGGCTGGCAGCCGGGCGGTACAAGTACATCACCATGAACGCGCCGGAGGCAGCGCTGCCGCGGATTAAGGAGATCGTCCCTGGACTGAAGACCCCCACCGTGGTGCCGCTCGCCGAGGCAGGCTGGGTGGCGGTACACACCGTGATTGCGGAGAACGACTTCTGGGAACTGATCGAGCGGCTGCGCGACGCCGGTGCTTCCGGGATCGTCGTGATGCCCATCGAGAACCTGCTGGCCTGAGTACCGGTTTACTGGAGCGCCGTTGGATACCACACTTCCCATCGCCATAGACCGCCTGTCCACGCTCCCGCCCGAGGACCGGGCACGGCTGCTCCGCCGCGTCGGCAACAACCCGGAAGCGGTCGCGCCGGTCGTGCGGGAGATCATCGCCGACGTACGCGAACGGGGAGACGCCGCGCTCTTCGAGCACACGCTACGGCTCGACAAGGCGCGACTGGAACGGCTGGAGGTGTCCTCCGAGGAGTACGAGGACGCGTTACGCAGTGTCAGTCCCGGTGTACTGCGGGCGCTGCAGGTCGCGCTTGACAACATCGAGCGATTCCACCGGACGCATCTCCAGCCACAGCCGGTCGTGGAGACGATGCCCGGTGTGCGGGTCTGGCGCGAGTGGCGGCCGATCGAGCGGGTGGGGCTGTACGTCGCGGGTGGCAAGGCGGCGTACCCATCGTCG
>JADDPA010000206.1:0-6366 GCA_016782125.1 Thermobaculum sp. | reverse complement strand
GCAGGCGGTGGCGGCACGCGTCGCCGGGTGCTCGATGGTGATCGCGTGCTCCCCGCCAAATCCCACCGGACTGCTCCCGGCGGAGATGCTGGCGGCGGCGAGCATCGCGGGCGTCCATCGCTTCTTCAAAATCGGCGGCGCGCAGGCAGTCGCCGCGATGGCATACGGCACCGAGACCGTCCCGCAAGCCTGGAAGCTCTACGGGGCGGGCAGTGTGTGGGTCACGGCGGCGAAGCTGGCGGTATTTGGCGACGCGGACATCGACATGCCGGCCGGCCCCTCGGAGATCCTCATCATCGCAGATGAAACGCCGGACCCCGCGCTGCTCGCGGCGGATCTCCTCGCGCAGGCGGAGCACGGGCCCGACTCCGCTGCCGTGCTGCTCACGACTTCCGTGTCCCTGGCGGAGCGTGTCGCGTCCACGGCGGCACGTCAGCTCGCGGAGCTACCCCACGGGGATCGGGCTGCGCGGGCGCTAGGCACCTACGGCCGCATCCTACTCGTGGACACTCTGCAGGAGGCAATAGACTTCGCGAACGAATACGCCCCGGAACACCTGGAGATCGCGACTGCGGAGCCGGAGGCGCTGCTGCCGCTCATCTCAAACGCGGGCTCGATCTTCCTGGGGGTACACGCCCCAGTAGCGAGCGGAGACTACGCGACGGGCTCGAACCACGTGCTGCCCACGGGCGGCGCGGCGCGCACGTTCGGACCGCTCTCCGTCGAGAGCTTTGGCCGATGGGTGCAGGTGCAGTCCGTGTCCCGCGACGGCCTGCTCGGCCTCCGCGAGAGCGTCGTCGCGCTTGCCGAGGCGGAGGGCCTGGAGGGGCACGCCCGCTCCATCGACATCCGGTTCGAGCGGTAGTAGCCGCCGTCCGTCGCCAGAGTCCTGGCTACACCACGCGTGGGAACATCTCATGCTCCATCACCTGACCGGGTTGCAAACCGAGCGGGTCGGTGACCACGTGACGCTCGCCCGTGTAGGTGGTGGTCGCGTCCATCAAGATCACCACATGGGCGATCCGGGGCTGATCCGTGTCGTTTGGTGTGGCCATGTGCGCACACCGACTGTGGTGGAAGGTGCAGTCACCGGCCTTGAGCGGCACAGTAACGCGCTCATCCCACTCCAGCTTCGGACATATGGTCATCAGGCTGCGGGAGTCTTCCAAGTTTTGCGCCTGCAGCTCGGTCCGCGAGTGCGAGCCAGGAATGAACGTCATACAGCCGCGTTCCACGGGCACATCTACGAGCGCGATCCAGGCGGAGATACTATGTTCCGAGTTCGCGTGCGGCCAGTAGGGCTGATCCTGATGGTAGTTGGTGGGGCGGTTGTTATGGGGCTGCTTAATCAGGATCTGATCGTGCCAGAGTCGCAGGGGCACACCGGCCAGCTTCTCAGCGATGCCGGCAACGTTCGCGTGCAGCGTCAGCGCCTTCATGTCTTCGTCCTCTTGCCAGGCGTTCACCAGCTGCGTGAACGTGCCGCTCTTGCTGAGGCTTTCCTTTCGCTCGGCCAAGCCCTGCGCGGCCTGCCGGAACCGCTCCACCTCCTCGGGCGAGATCACGCCAGAAACACGGACGAAGCCGCGCTGGCGGTAGGATTCGATCGCTTCTGGCGTAAGGTCGTTCGGGGTAGTGGTGTAGGATGCGGCCGTCGTAGCCATCTGATGTGACCTCCCTCGTTCTGTGTTACGCAGCGTTGTTCCCACAAGTATGCGCGCTGAGGACCGAGTGGGCTAGTCCGATATGAGCGGGGAACTAGCACAAAATTGACGTTCCACAGGCGATGGTTATAATCCTCGCATGCGAGCACACCCTAGACTGTCCCGAGACCAGGTCTTCAGCGCGGAGCACGTGCCCTTGGGCCTCAAAGGCCATGTGCTCCACGGAACCCACGCAGCGCATAGCCACGACTTCGTGGAGGTCGCGGTTGTGCTTGGCGGTTCGGGAGTACACCACACTGCGCGGGGTGAGCAGGCGGTGCGGGCGGGGCACGCGTTTGTTCTGCGACCCGGGAGCTGGCACGCGTATGCTGGTTGTCGGCAGCTCGAGGTATACAACTGCTGCTTCGGGACGGAGCTGCTGCGACGGGACCTCGCGTGGCTCCTCGAGGATCCGCTGGCCGGCCGGCTTTTTGGCACCGGTCCGCTTCCGACCACCTCAGATGGTATCGTGCCACTGTGGCTCCCACCCGCAACGCTCGACACGTGTCGACAACATATGGACACACTCCAGTCGGCTACCGAGGCTACCACGCCAGGCAGCAGACTGGAACAAATTGGGCACCTCATGCTATTACTCGACGTGCTGGCACGCTGCGCAGCGCCGGAGATGATGACGGCGAATCCGCGCCAGGCCCACCTTGCCGTGGTCACGGTGACTCGCATGCTGAACGCTCAGCTTGACCGAGATTGGACGCTTCATGCAATCGCACAGGAGGTTTGCCTGGATCCCTCCTACCTGGTACGGCTCTGCAAGGTGGAAACGGGACTGTCCCCCGTGGCGTACCTCGCGCGACAGCGACTGGAGCGAGCGGCGTACCTGCTCCTGAGCACGAGCAAACGGGTGTCGGATGTGGGTGCTGCGGTCGGCTGGGCGGATCCGAACTACTTCGCGCGCCGGTTTCGCGCGCATTATGGTGCGAGCCCTTCGGCATATCGGGCGCGGTTTCATGCGGGAGGCACGGCAGATACCGGATGACGCCAAGGTATATGTGCTAGTGTTAGCCGTGAACCTGCAAGCCGAATGAGCACTGACGCGCCGAGGACCGCCTATGACCACTCAACAAACTTGCCTTGACCGTTACTTCCGTGCGCACGTGCGGGAACTGGAGCCGTACGTGCCCCCGGAGGCATTGGAGATCCTGGCGTATCGGGCCGGGCTCGACCCGGCGCACGCGTCGAAGCTCGACTTCAATGAGAACCCCTACGGCCCATCGCCACGGGTCAGTGAGGCGCTGGCGTCGCTGGGCAACGTCCACCTTTATCCCGACCCCATCGCCGGGGAGTTGCGCGGGGAGCTGGCGGCGTATGCGGGGATGGATGTCGATGATATCCTGATCGGCTCGGGCGCGGATGAGCTCATCAGCCTGGTCGTGAGCGTTTTTGTTGAGCCGGGCGATGTGGTCGTCGACCTCACGCCCACATACAGCATGTACGGCGGCGTCACGCTCCAGCACGCGGGCAAGGTCGTCCACGTGCCGCGCGGCGACCGCTGGGAGGTCGACGTGCCCGCCGTGCTCGCGGAGATCGAGCGGGGGGCGAAGGTCGTATGGGTCTGCTCCCCGAACAACCCGACGGGCAGCCTCGCCACCGAGGAGGAGGTGATGCCCCTGCTGGAGACCGGGGTGCCGGTGGTCCTTGACGAGGCGTACTATGAGTTCAGCCGCCACACCTTCGCGCCCCTGATACGCACGTATCCAAACCTGATCGTGCTGCGGACGTTCAGCAAGCTGGCCGGGCTGGCCGGGCTGCGCATCGCGTACATGCTGGCCAGCCGATCCGTCCTGGACCAGGCGCACAAGGTGAAGCTGCCGTTCAACACGACCCACGCCGGACAGGTTGCCGCCGTCGCCGCGCTGCGCGACCGCGAGTACATGGCTGCGAACCTGGAGGCTCTCCTGACTGAACGGGAGCGATTGATCGCGCTTCTGCGGGAGCAGGGCGAGCTCGACCCGTACCCTTCGGATGCGAACTTCCTGCTCTGCCGCACCAGCGGCGATGCGCCCGGCCTGCACCGCGAGCTCGCGGCGCGTGGGGTGTTCGTTCGGCATTTCCCGAAGCCGCGCATTGACGACTGCCTGCGGATCTCCGTCGGCAGGCCAGAGGACACGGACCGGCTCCTCGCCGCGCTGGACCAGGTCCGGCCGGCGACTCGGCAAGCCGAGGCGGTCCGGGCGTGATTCGACAGGAGACGGTGCGCCGGGGGAACGCCGAGCGGCAAACGCTGGAGACGACGATCCGTGTGAGCGTGAACATCGACGGCACCGGCGTGGCGCAGGTGCACACGACGGTGCCCTTCCTCGACCACATGCTGACCGCACTCTCGAAGCACTCCCGCATCGACATCTCGATCGAAGCGACGGGCGACACAGATATTGACGACCACCATACGACGGAGGACACGGCACTCACGCTCGGGCGTGCGATCCGCTCCGCGCTCGGTGACCGTACGGGCATCGCGCGGTTTGGGTCGGCGTACGCACCTTTGGATGAGGCGCTCGCCCGCGTCGTGGTGGATATCTCGGGCCGGCCATATACCGTCTACCGGGCAGATGGGGTGGAGCCGTACGCGGGCCGTTTCCAGACGTACCTCGCCGGCCACTTCTTCCGCTCGCTTGCGCAGGAGGCAGGGCTCGCGCTGCACGTCGAGCTCCTGTATGCCTCCGACCCGCACCACGCGCTGGAAGCGATGTTCAAGGCGCTCGCGCTCGCGCTGCGGCAGGCGGTCGCGCGCGACGGCACGGGCGTGCCCTCCACCAAGGGAGCACTCGATTGAGCGGCAAGACGAGGACCGTGGCCGTCGTGGACTACGGGGCGGGGAACGTATACAGCGTCCGGCGGGCGCTCGAAAAGGCAGGGGCGACCGTCGTGCTCACCGCCGATCCGGAGGAGCTGCGCCGAGCCGACGGCGTGGTATTTCCCGGCCAGGGTTCCGCGAAGGCAGCGATGGATCTGCTGAACGCTTCCGGCCTGGCGGACGTGCTACGCGAGCACGCGCGTGCGGACCGGCCTCTGCTCGGCGTTTGCCTCGGAATGCAGTTGTTCTTCGGAGCGAACGAGGAAGGTCCCTCCCACGGCCTCGATCTCCTGCCGGGACGGGTGGCGCTGATGCGTGGGGAGCAACGGGTGCCGCACATGGGCTGGAATGACCTCACGGTCTGTAAACGGTCGTCCGTGCTCGACGGCATCCCCGAGGGCGCATACGCGTACTGGGCGCACTCGTATCAGGTGCTGCCTGAGGATCGGTCCGACGTGATAGCGGTGAGCGACTACGGCGGCGAGGTTGTGGGGGTCGTGGGCCGGGGGAACCTGCTCGGCACGCAGTTTCACCCGGAGAAGAGCGGCGAGACCGGGCTGCGGATGTACGAGAACTTCGTCAGGTTGCTGGGATGATCGTTATCCCGGCCGTTGACATCCTGGGTGGCACGCCGGTGCAGCTACTGCGCGGGGAGTACGACAGAGTCACGCGGTATGGTGACAATGCCCTGGATGCCGCGCTGCGGTGGAAGCAGGCGGGCGCGTCCTGGCTCCACGTCGTGGACCTCGATGGCGCGCGCTCGGGCCGAGGAGAGAACAGCGACGCGATCCGCGCGATCATCGAGGAAAGCGGGCTGCAGGTGCAGGTGGGTGGCGGGCTGCGAACGCTGAACGATGTGAGCCGCGTGCTGGGCTGGGGCGCGGAGCGCGCGGTTATCGGCACCACAGCCATGCGCGACCCTGACCTCCTCCGGGAGATGTGCGCCGCATACCCCGAGCAGATCGTCGTCTCGCTGGACACGCGGGGTGGGGAGGTGGCGGTGGCTGGCTGGACCCAAGGCTCGGGCCGGACGCTCCTGGACGCGGCGCGCGAGGCGGAGGCCGCCGGTGCCGCCCGCATCCTGTTCACCGCCATCGAAACGGACGGCGGGATGGCTGGCCCAGACTTCACGGCCATCGAAACCCTGCTCCACACCGTGACGATCCCGGTCATCGCGAGTGGCGGCGTCGGCAGCGTCGATCACCTTCTAGCGCTGGAGCGCACGGGTGTTGAGGCGGTGATCGTCGGCACGGCGCTCTACGAGGGGCGGGTACCGCCGGCGGTGGTCGCGCAGTACGTGGGCTAGGCACCACGGCGTGCGTTCGGCGCAACCTTCCATACTGGAACGCGCTTCGGTCGGCCAATGAGTCGCCGCACCCTACCGCACAGAGCCTGGATTAGAGCGTGTTCTGCACTGTAGGGTTGTGACGCGGTAGCAGTGGCAGCACATCATGGGAGGCACGGCTTGTGCTGCGACCGGGCTGGATCGGGGGATGGCCGCGATACGATATCTTGAGAACCTCAGGGTGAACGGCATTTTCTCCCGCATCCGCGAGGGATTGCGGTACCGAGGAGTTGGTGATGGACCAGACCGAGCGACAGACATCGGCAGGTAACCCGGCGGAGGTGTACGAAAGCTTCTTCGTCCCCGCCATGTTCGCCCCACTGGCAGCGCTCCTCCTGGAGCGGATGAGTCCCCAGCCGGGAGATCATGTGCTGGATGTCGCGTGCGGGACAGGCATCGTCGCGCGGCGTGCCGCAGACATGCTAGGCGCTGGGGCGCATGTGGTCGGTCTCGACCCGAGCCCGGCCATGCTCGCGGTGGCACGCACGGTATCAGCCACGGAG
>JADDPA010000082.1 GCA_016782125.1 Thermobaculum sp. | reverse complement strand
CCGCGAGCTCCCCCGCGAGACGTGCCCGCTCCTCGCCCAGGTCCACGAGGTCCGCAAGCGGGAGGTAGACCTGTACCCCACGCACGACGAGCGAGACCGCCTGGGCTGGGGGATCAGCAAGAGTTGGCTCGATCACGAGTGTGCTGGCTTCAAGCCGGGCCAGCCTGCAGAGCAGGTCTTGCTGGCTCCGCAGCGTTTCGGTGTATCCACCCGCGGCGATCTGGGCTGTAACGAACCGTGCAGGGGGCACGTCGCTTTCGGCACGGGTGTTCCGGATGGCACGAACCAACTCTATGAGCACGCCGTAGTCTTGCTCCGCACGCAGGTCCCGCTCGCCCGCCTCGGGCCACGGGGCCACGATCAGCGCCTCACCGGGATGCGCGAGGTGCTGCCACAGCTCCTCGGTGACGAACGGCATGAACGGATGCAGGAGCCGCAGGCTGCGCTCCAGGACGAACACGAGCGTCTGCCGGGCGGCGGCCTGTGCGCCCTCGTCGCCGCTGGCGAGCGCCACCTTCGTGGATTCGATGTACCAGTCGCAGAACTCCGTCCAGAGGAAATCGTACAGCGTGCGACCCGCCTCGTTGAGGTTGTAGCGCTCCAGCTGATCGCTCACCTCCTGCGTCACCCTGTGCAGGCGGCTCAGGATCCAGCGGTCGGCGAGCGAGGTCCCTGCCGTCGGCGCCAATGCGGAGCCGTCAGGCGCGGTATTCAACTTCGCGCCGTCGGTCGCACGGAGCACGTAGCGCGTCGCGTTCCAGATCTTGTTCGCGAAGTTGCGGTTAGCCTCAACCCGCTCAGTGCTCAGCTTCAAGGGCGAGCCCATCGTACCTCCGGTAGCCAGCGCGAAACGTAGCGCGTCGCTGCCGTACTGCGCGGTGATCTCGGTCGGATCGATCCCATTGCCTTTCGACTTGCTCATCCGTTGGCCCTGAGCGTCACGCACCTGGCCGTGCAGCAGCACATCGGGGAACGGCGCCTCCCCCATGAACTCCAGCCCGAAGAGAATCATCCGGTGGACCCAGAGGAAGAGGATGTCATCGCCCGTCTCCATCACGGAGCTCGGGTAGAAGCGCCCTAGGTCGGGCGTCTCGTCGGGCCAGCCCAGCGTGGAGAATGGCCAGAGCCCGGACGAGAACCACGTATCGAGCACGTCGGGATCTTGCTCGATGCGCGCGCTGCCGCACGTGCCACACTGGTCGATCGTCTCCCGATCGCTCGCGGTGACCTCGCCGCACTCCATGCAGTACCATACAGGGATCCGGTGCCCCCACCAGAGCTGGCGGGAAATGCACCAGTCGTGCTCATTCTCTACCCAGTTGAGATACACCCCCTTAGTTCGCTCCGGCACGAAGCGCACCCTGCCATCCCGCGCTGCCTCCCCCGCGGGCGCCTTGAGCGGGGCCATCTGCATGAACCACTGCTTCGAGATCAGCGGCTCGACAATCGTGTTACATCGGTCACACCGGCCGATGGCGTGGGTGTGCTCCTCGGTGCGGACCAGATATCCTTCCTCGTCCAGGCGCGCGACGACGTTATCGCGCGCCGTGTAGCGGTCCTGGCCGACGAACACGCCGGCGTTCTCGCCCATCGTCGCGTCCAGGTTCATCACATTTATCGACGGCAGGTTGTGCCGACGGCCGATCTCAAAGTCGGTCGGGTCGTGCGCGGGCGTCACCTTTACCGCGCCACTGCCGAACTCAGGGTCCACCGCCTCGTCCGCGATGATAGGAATGCTGCGATTCATGATCGGCAACAGGACCGACTTCCCGACGAGGTACGCATACCGCTCGTCGCCGGGGTGGACGGCCACGGCGGTGTCGCCGAGCATCGTCTCAGGACGCGTGGTTGCCACCTCGATGAAGCGGTCCGACTCCCCCTCGATTGGGTACCGCAGCGTCCAGATGTGGCCCATCATCTCTTCGTGGTTCACCTCCAAGTCGGAGAGCGCGGTCATGCAGCGGGGGCACCAGTTGATGAGACGCTCGCCCCGGTAGATCAGTCCCTTGTCGAAGAGCTGCTCGAACGCGGTGCGGACAGCGCGCGCTGGGCCGGGATCCATGGTGAAGCGAAAGAGAGACCAGTCGCACGACGCGCCAAGGATACGGAGCTGGTCGCGGATGCGGCCCCGATACAGGTCCATCCACGCCCACGTGCGCTCCAGGAACTTCTCGCGCCCGAGATCGTGACGGGTCAGCCCCTCTGCCGCAAGCTCTTTCTCGACGACCCACTGCCCGGCGATACCGGCATGGTCCGCGCCGGGAAGCCAGAGCGTCGGACGGCCCTGCATCCGCCGCCATCGGATCAGCACATCCTCGACCGTGACGAAGAGCGCGTGTCCCATGTGCAACTCGCCGGTGACATTCGGCGGGGGCATGATAATGGTGAACGGCTCGCCCTCGCCCCGTGGCTCGAAGTACCCGTGGTCATCCCACCAGTCGTACCAGCGTCCGTCGACGCTCGTCGGATCGTACGCCTTGGCCATCTCGCGGTTCATGGTCACCTCCGGAGGCTCGCAGCCGTCAGCACGAAGATTCTGGCGAATCGCTGACGGCTAAAACACAAACACCCCTCGTCCGAAGGACGGAGGGTGCGCTCCGTGGTACCACCTCTGGTTCAGCGCCAAACGATTCGCATCGCGGCAAGCCGACATTGTGTCCAGCCTGGCTCGCGCGCGTTGGCGCCCTCACAACGGGCTGTATCGGGCCCTTCCCGGGCGGCCTAGCCGGTGTTCCGAGCACCGGTTCAGCCTGCCGGCTCGCGGGCGACGTTCGGCAGCGGGGCGTTCCGTGGTCGGGCTCTCAGCCGGTGGCCCGTCCTCTCTGTATGGCGCTTGCGCCGCCTACTCCTCCCGGTCAACGCCTCGGATTCGCAGGTTGTGACCCCATACTACGACGCGATACCCCTCCCTGTCAATCGCAGCCACTTGCTCGCCGAAATGCGGGACTTCTGCCCGAGTCGTTAGGTCCACGGGTTGGGTAACTTGTTCATAATGGTTGCTTCATACCCCCTCAACAGGCGGTTGTTACGCTCAGTTAGGTTCCCGCTGAAAGGACTATGGTTCTGACAGAAATCCAGGAGCATCGCGATTAAGCCTCTTTACCAGTCCCTGCCGGCGGCGTACCGGGAGGTCACCAACGACTTCGTGTTCACCAGCGGCGGTGAGCACGTTACATTCAAGCAGGGGGTGCACCCGGTGATCTATAGCGCCGATCTGCTGAGTGGCACCCCCGTCAGGTACTACCGCGCCACTTCTTCAATCACCCAGCAGATCGAAGGTCAGGTCACGTCGCCGTAAGGCACCAATGGCCGGTACGCGCCAGCCAAGGCGAACTGGCTAAGCACGCGGTGCAACTTTGGTGTTGGACCGCGCACGAGGCGTCGAGCCTGCGCCCGCCGACAAACGTTGCGCAGCCGAGATACGTCAGACCAACAACGGAGCGCTAGGCACGGATCGGCACCTTGTGCGCGACGACGGGGAGCTTCCCGATAGGGCGATACGCCGCGTGGCACGATCGACGCGAAGGCTTGCACACCGCGGCCACCGCAATGCCGATGACGAAGACCATGCTGCGGCGTGGCTGCCCATATCCCGTAAGGAGATGACCCGCTCTATGTCCACGGAAATCACCACCACCGGCTACGTGCGTGCCGGAATCCTCGGCGTCGTCGCCGGTCTGCGCTCGCATTTACCGATTGCCCTGCTAGCCGTTGCCGCCAACCATGGGGCATTCGCCGCCGGCGCACCAGCACCGCTCGGCCTCTTGCGCTCTCGAGGCGCACTCGTCGCCCTCGTCCCGGCCGCCGTGGAGCTTGCCGTCGACAAGTTGCCCGCCACTCCACCCAGAACGAATCCCGCCTCCCTGGCCTTTCGTGTCGCCATCGGTGCGATCGTCGGCGGCGCCGTCGGCCACGAGGCACGCACCCCGGTGATCGCCTGTGCCCTACTCGGAGCGGCGAGTGCGGCGGCCGGCTCCTTCGCCGGCGCGTCATATCGACGTATTGCGCGCGATGTCACAGGGTATCCTGCCGTCGTCTTTGCTGTCGCGGAGGATGCAATCGCTATCGGGTTGGGTGTGTTTGCCCTTCGTTCAGTCCCATCCTCGCTCCGACAGTAGATCTCGCGGCCTATAGAGCGCGGCGAGCCGTCAGAGTATGACAGCGCGCTCTAGGGTGCGCTGGCTTTTTTCCGCGCGGCCACAAGACATGCCGGGCCTAGGTGATCCAGTGCTCCTGGCATATCACGTGCATCCTCCCTGCTGGAACGCCGCGGCACCGCCGCCATGTTGGCCACAGTTGGTATTCAAGCCAACGCCGACGGAAAGCGTTGCGCCTCGTGACGAGAGGAGTGGAAATAGCCACCTTCCCGTACCTTACCGGATTCGAGAGTACCTATATCCCGCAGGCCCGCGTCGATACGCTGGCAACGACCCGGCATATCGAGTTTTACCGGAATGATCTCGAACTGGTCCGTGCGGCGGGTATCCGTGTGCTGCGTTACCCTGCTCCGTGGCACCGCATCGAGGCCGAGCGGGGTCGGTACGACTGGGGCTGGATGGACGAGGCGATGCGGACTCTCCGGGATCTGGAATTGGATCCTATCGTGGACCTCGTCCATCACACATCCTATCCGGACTGGCTGCTGGGGGGCTTCTCGAACCCGGAACTCCCACAGGCAGAACTGGCGTTCGCGCGGAGGTTCGCGGACCGCTACCCGTGGGTGCAGCGGTATACCGTGTTCAACGAGCCGTGGTTGACGGCGTTCATGTGCGGCCACCAGGGCGTGTGGCCACCGCATGGTCAGGACGCGTCGACGTTCGTGCCGATCTTATTGAACGTCGGTCGCACTATCTGCGTTGTCAGTGCGGCTCGCGGCGACAGTCCCTGATGTGCAGCTCGTGCATGTGGAGACCTGCGAGCATCACAAAGCGCTCGACGCAGAGAACGAGGCGTGGGTCCGTCACCTGAACGACCGGCGTTTCGTGATGCATGACCTGATTCTTGGCCGCATCGACGAGGCGCACACGGTGTACGGCTATCTGTCCGGGCACGGCCTCACACATGATGACCTGCACTGGTTCTCGGAGCACGCGGCGCGGATTGATGAACTCGGCCTTGATTACTACTCGCACTCGGAGTATCAGTTCGACAAGCGCGGGGCTACCGTGCCGAACAAGGAGCCACGAGGATTCGCGGCCGTCGCCCGAGACTACATCGACCGGTACCGGCTGCCCGTGATGCTCACGGAAACAAACGTACGGGGCTACGTCTTCGATCGAGTCAGTTGGATCAAGTATATGGTGGAGCAGTGTGAGCAGCTCGTCCATGACGGCGTGGACTTCCGGGGTTTCTGCTAGTACCCGTTCATCGACTCGACGGACTGGGATTCTCTGCTGCGCCACGCCCGGGGCAACGTGGACCCGGTCGGCATCTACTGGCTCGACCCAACGAAAGAAAGCCGGTATCCATCGTTGCTGTCGCGGTATTACAGTCAGCTCGCGCGCGGAGAGATAACGGCAGTGGATCTCCCAGCGTTCCGATTTCAGACACCGGTCGATATGGAACTTGAAGGCTTCCTCCCCCAGACGGCGCACTGGGCGAGGCAGGAGCCACTGGCGGAAGGGAAGATGATGTGACAGTCCTGGCGTCCGGTATTCCGCGCTGAGACCTTATCTGCCGGCATCCGCGGCGACGGCTTCCAGCGCCGGTGCACCGGGTATACGCGCTGATACCGTGCTAACTGCACAGCGACGGTCTCGCTATGATACCCTTCGCACCAAATGAAGCCCTGGGGTCCATCAGCCAGACAGAGACAATGCGAGACATGGCGAGTCTCAAGGCGATCGCGGGCGCGATGGTGCGCGATGTCATGGACCCCACGGCCAAGGCGTACATCTTGCGGCGAATATCAAGCACTTCATCGAGGCTTGCGAGCTCACGATTGCCGTGGGCCGGTCACAGGCTTCGGGATGGCTTGTACGGGGACTCGCCGACAGTGTACAAGGCGGTGACATATTCATACGGACGGAAGGATCGGTGGTAGCAGGGGTTGGCGCATCAGTTGCGAAGGCCGCCTTCCCGGAGGAGGAGCAAGATCATGAGCGGGGAGCATAGCGGCGACGGGGAGAAGCGGATCGTGATCCTCGGTGCGGGGCCGACCGGTTTGGGCGCGGCGTACAGGCTGCGCGAGCTGGGGCACCGTAACTGGAATATCTATGAGGCGTCCGACGTGATCGGCGGGCTCGCGCGCTCATTCACGGACGAGCACGGATTCACGTACGACATCGGTGGCCACGTGATGTTCTCCCACTACGAGTATTTCGACAAGCTTGTCGATACCCTGCTCGGACAGGATTACATGCAGATCCAGCGCGAGGCTTGGGTGTGGATGTTGGAGCGCTGGGTGCCGTATCCGTTCCAGAACAACATCCGTCACCTACCGGACGACGTACTGCTCGAGTGCCTGATGGGGCTGATCGAGACACAGAAGCTGCAGCATGAACCGCGCAACTTCAAGGAGTTCAACCTCGCCCAGTTCGGCGAGGGCATCTGCAAGTACTTCATGCTGCCGTACAACTACAAGGTGTGGGCACACCCGGCGGACATGATGAACAAGGAGTGGATCGGGGAGCGTGTAGCGCTCGTGGATCTGGAGCGCATCCTCCGCAACATCATTGAGCAGAAGGACGACGTGAACTGGGGACCGAACAACTCCTTCAAGTTCCCGCTGTACGGCGGTACCGGGGGGCTGTACGACCGGTATCACCCATTCGTCGACGACAACCTCTTCCTGAACAAGCGGGCGGTCGCTATCGATCCTGTAGCAAAGCGGGTGACGTTTGCGGACGGGGACACGACCGACTACGACGTACTGTTGAACACGATGCCCATAACGGAGCTGCTGCCGCGACTTGATGGCTGCCCCGGCCGGGTGCGAGATGCGGCGGGCGACCTGTTGTACTCCAGCGGGTTCGCCATCGGCGTCGGCATCGATCGGCACACGGAGAGCTCGAAGTGCTGGATGTACTACCCGGAGGAGGATGCGCCGTTTTACCGGGTGACTTACCTCTCGCATTACTCCCCGCATATCGCCCCACCAGCGACGACCCTCTTCCTGACGGAAACGTCGTACTCCCCGTACAAGCACGAGGACAAAGAGACGATCCTGGAGCGCACGATTCAGGGGCTCATCAACGTGGACCTGATGACGGAGGAGGAGCGAGAGAAGATACTCGCGACGAAGGTGATCGACGTCAAGTACTGGTATCCGGTGCCGAGCGTGTATCGCGACCGGGGACTCGCGGTGATCCAACCCTACCTGATGGAGAATGATATCTACAGTCGCGGCCGATTCGGGGCGTGGTGCTATGAGATCGGCAACATGGACCATTCCACGATGCAGGGCGTGGAGGTCGTGAACCGGGTGCTGCTAGGCGAGCCGGAGGAGACGTGGCAGCTACATCCCGTTCCCGACTATCTCGATGAGCTGCCCGCCACCATCGCCCCGCCTGATGCCGTGGCAGTCGCGGCGGAGGTGAACTAGGGACCGGGGCGGAGGGCACGATTCCCGTGTTCCCTCCGCCCACCGCACGGCCTATCCCGCCTCGCGGAGTTGCCTGCTGCGCAAGAGAAGTACGGTGGTTACCAGGACGAGTGCGATCGCCGCGAAGCCGACGGCGTTGCGTGCGCCCAGTGCTTCCGCGACGGACGCCGTGCCCATCGCGCCGAGGCTGGGGATTCCGATGACCGTGATGGTGTAGACACTCATCGCCCTGCCACGCAGCCTCCCGGGGGCGTTCGTCTGAATCAGCGTCGCGATGCTTGCCCCGGCAAGCGAGTTGAGCACGCCCACGACAAGCAACAACCCGGCCGCCGGCCAAAATAGCGGGGAGTAGGCGAACAGGACGAGCAGCAGCGCAAAGCCAAACAGGCTGCCCAGCAGGAGCCGTCCCTTGCGCCGCACCTCCCCGAAGTACGCGAGCCCGAACGCCCCGATAAGCGCCCCGGCACCCGGCGCGCTCAGGAGCCACCCATAGCCTTGCGCGCCGACACGCCACTCGTCCCGCGCGAACACGGGCAGCAACGAGGGGTACGAGCGCCCGAGGAGTCCGGACAGAGTCGAGACGGTGATGAGCACGAGAAGCAGCCGGGTGGAGACAACGAAACGCAGCCCCTCCGTGACATCGCTCCAGAAGCCAACTGCCCGCCGCTCCAATGGGCGGGTATCCAGGTCGCGCATCAGGAGGGTGGCGACCAGCACCACACCGTAACTCGCCGCGTTGATGAGGAAGAGACCACCGGAGCCGATAACCCCGAGCAATGCGCCACCAAGCGCAGGCCCGACGAGCGCAGCACCTGTGAACACCGCGGAGTTGAGCGATATCGCGCTCATGAAGTCGTCACGACCGACGAGCGACGGCAGCAGTGCCTGGCGGTTAGGGTTCGCGACGGCCAGTAGCGTCGCACCTACGAACGCCACCACGATGATGTGCCACACCGTCACCAGCCCCGTGAGCGTGAGTATCGCGAGTAACAGCGCGTTGCCCGCTTGCAGCATCTCGACGGCGCGAAGCAGCACCAGCTTATCCACCCGGTCGGACAGCGCGCCGCCGACGGGTGGGAGAAAGATCATTGGCAGCGCGAACGCAAGGGAGACCAGCCCGAGGTACAACGGCCGGTTCGTCAGCTCGAGGACGAGCCACCCTTGCCCGACGCTCTGCATCCACGTGCCTGTGTTGGACACGATCAGGCTGCTCCACAAGAGCGCGAAGTTGCGGTGCTGCAGCGCGCCGAACCTGCGCCGCTCGACGGGCGGGGCAGCATCGACCGCCGGGGACGACGAAACCGGAGGCAAGCTGCTCAACCGGCCGTTGCGGAGTTTCGCCGCAGTTCGGCGAGCCTCAGACCATACGCGACATCACGGGTGCGGGAGAGATCCCAGAGGTGCTTGTTCTCCGGGTACGCGCTCTGCGACGAACGCAGCGCGGCCTCGGCATCCATCGGATCGAGATAGAGGCGATGCAGCGCCTCGATATCCGGCGCTTGCTTGAGGCTCTCATACAGCGGACGGATGATCGCCGTGAGCTCCACCTTGCGTCGCCCCATCTCCTGTTTCTGGAACCACTCAAGGGCGCGTTGCCAGGCCTCTTCGGGATGCGGGGTCTCGCTACTCATTATGAGAAAAGTATAACAGGACTCGGCGGGATAGCTGGACGCGGAGGGGGAACGAGCCAAGCCACCGGCATCCTTTCCATGCGTCGGCCGCGTTTTCATTTGCGCAGCGCTATGCTGTTTGTTATACTTTCGCCGTACGCACGATCCCCGATAGCTCAATGGTAGAGCGCCCGGCTGTTAACCGGTAGGTTCGAGGTTCGAGTCCTCGTCGGGGAGCATCC